>NZ_DBLYVB010000014.1:0-65860 GCF_057604405.1 Hominiventricola sp. | reverse complement strand
CAAAGATCCGTGTTCTTTTGCTGGATCAGGATGGCAGTATTTATCATAAGGAAAAAGATGCAGGGGAAGGATATCCGGGAGAACTTGATTACTATGAGGAGCCGCAGGGGTGGGTCATTGTCAATGAAGTACCGTTGGAGGAATATCTTCGGTTTGTGGTTCCCAGCGAGATGCCGGCTTCCTATGCATTGGAAGCATTGAAAGCACAGGCTGTCTGCGCCAGAACCTATGCAGTCTGGCAGATGCAGGAATATGCTTATCCGGAATATGAAGCCCATGTGGATGACAGTACTTCATATCAGGTCTATCACAAGATCGACAGTCAGAACTCCACGGATCAGGCAGTGGAGGAGACGGCGGGACAGATCCTTCTTTATCAGGAGTATCCGGTAAAGGCATATTATTTTGCAACTTCCTGTGGAGTGACAACAGATGAAGCTATCTGGGAGGAAGGTAATACAGAAAACAGTCCGTACCTTTGCAGCAGGTTTGTCAATGAGACAACTTCAGAAAAGAATCTGACGGATGAAGAAACGTTTGCCGCATGGATCAGGACCAAACGTGCAGGAGATCTGGAAATCAGTGAACCATGGTACCGGTGGAACTGTGAAGTGCCATTTACTCAGATTCAGAAAAATGTGGAGAAATGGATGGCAGTCAGGCTTGCGAAGACCGGAGATGGGATCCTTATAAAGGATGGAGATCAGTATGTGCGACCATCCGAAAACGTCGGACATAGGGGGATTGGAATGATCACAGAAGCGCAGATCCTGTCGCGGAATGCAGGCGGTGCAGCGCAGGAGCTTCTGCTGACTGGAAGCGAAGGAACATTGAAAATCAAATATGAATACAATATCCGTTTGATGCTGGGAGTGCCTGGTGGCGTGATCCATAAAAATGACGGAACCATCATCAAAGGAGGCGACCTGTTGCCCAGCGGATATTTTGTACTGGATCCGGTGGAGACGGATGGGCAGGTGAGCGGATATACCGTGACTGGCGGAGGGCTGGGTCATGGAGCAGGCATGAGCCAGAACGGAGCCAGACTTCTGGCGGAGCAGGGAAAGGATTATCTGACGATCCTTGATTATTTTTATCGGAATGTAACATTGGCAACGATGGAGTAAGGATGAAATCACGGAATCCTGTTTCTGCAGCGGAGAGAAATGGAGGCAGGAATTTCTTGAATTTTCTGCTGAAACAAGGTAAGATACAGATTGACTGCCACAGAGCATGTCGATTTTACGAGGAAAGGATACATGAATGAGACGACTGATATTCATGATCATGGAAATAAAGAGAAATATTGCGGACAATCACGTATCAGCTTATGCGGCGCAGGCAGCTTATTTTATTATGCTGTCTCTGATTCCGCTTCTGATCCTTTTGTTGTCCATGATCCAGTTTACCGGAATTGGAAAAGCAGATTTTTACAGTCTGATCCAGCATTTGGTGCCGCAGGGATTCCAAAGCTGGATGTTGAGTATTATTGACGAAATGTTCAGTCGTACAGTGGCAACGGTATCATTGTCAGCAGTTGTGACAATCTGGTCCGCCGGAAAGAGCTTTATGGCACTGAACCGTGGATTTAATGCGATCTGCAGAGTGGATAAAAATCCCAACTATGTGCTGATGCGGCTCAGAGGAGCTGTCTTTGCACTGTTGTTTGTGGTGATCATCATGGTATCGCTGGTGCTGGTAGTTTTTGGTGATTCCATTCATCTGTGGCTTGTAAAATATATTCCGTTTGTGGCGGTGTTTACCAGAATCATTCTGTCTTTCCGGCTGTTTCTGATGCTGGCGATCCTGACCGTATTCTTTGCAGCACTTTACAGCATGCTGCCAAATCGCAAAGCCGTATTCTTTGACCAGCTGCCCGGCGCACTGGCCGCGGCCATCGGATGGTATCTCTTTTCCTTTGGATTCTCCATCTATGTGCAGTATGGCCATGCCTACAGCATGTATGGAAGCCTGACTACGTTGATCCTTTTCATGTTCTGGCTGTATTTCGGTATGTATATTGTACTGATCGGCATGGAGATTAACTGCTGGAGGGAGAAGCGGGTGAGTGTGGTTGAGTAGAACGTAATTGTGTATTTGCAAAAATGCAAATTTGTTATAGAATGAAAAGAAAAGGGGGCGTGGAACAATGGGAGTTTTTGTAAATCCGGATAATGGTGCATTTCAGGTTGCACTGGATTCTAAAATTTATGTTGATAAGACAGGGCTTTTGAAATATGTAAACAGTGTCCTGGGTACGACTAATGCCTATATCTGCAACAGTCGTCCGCGCCGCTTCGGAAAGTCGATCACTGCAAATATGCTGACGGCATATTACAGCAGAGGATGCGATTCAACGCAGATGTTTGCTGGACTGGAGATCAGCAGAGATCCGAATTTTGAAAAGTATCTGAACAAGTATGATGTGATTCACTGGGATGTGCAGTGGTGCATAGAACCGGCGGGAGGAGCAGAACAGGTTGTCTCTTATCTGACAGAGAGAACAATAGAGGAACTGCGGGAATATTATCCGGATGCCTGCCCGAAACAGACGAATTCACTTTCGGAGGTATTGTCGCAGATCAATTATACAACCAGGAAGAAGTTTATTATCATTATTGATGAGTGGGATGTGCTGATCCGTGATGAAGCGACAAATGAGAAAGTACAGAGAGAATACATTGACTTTCTGAGAGCACTCTTCAAAGGTGTGGAGCCGACGAAATATATTCAGCTTGCATATCTGACAGGAATCCTGCCAATCAAAAAAGAGAAGACGCAGTCCGCATTGAATAATTTTGACGAGTTTACTATGATTCATGCAGATTCGCTGGCGCCATACATTGGATTTACGGAACGGGAAGTGAAAGATCTGGCAGATGTTTACTATCGGGATTTTGATAAGGTGAAAAAGTGGTATGATGGATATCTGTTGAATGGAGAACAAGTGTATAATCCACGGGCGGTTGTCAGCGTGATGCTTCGTGGTGAATACAGAAGCTACTGGTCAGAGACAGGCTCATACGATGTGATCGTACCGCTGATCAACATGAATTATGATGGATTGAAAAATGATATCATCGAGATGCTGTCCGGCGGCTCTGTGAAGGTAAATACCGGAGCTTTCAAGAATGATACTGTCAACATCCAGAGCAAAGATGATGTGCTTACGTATCTCATTCATCTTGGATATCTGGGATATGATCAGAGATTTGGAACCACCTTTGTGCCAAATGAAGAGATCCGGCAGGAACTGACTACTGCAGTAGAACGGAAAAACTGGAATGAGATGCTTAAGTTCTGGCAGGAGTCGCAAAATCTGTTAGATGCAACACTGGATAGGGATACACATGCGGTGGCGGAGCAGATAGAGAAGATTCACTCGGAATATGTGTCTGCGATTCAGTATAATAATGAAAATTCATTAAGCGGTGTTCTTGCGATTGCATATCTGAGTGCAATGCAGTATTACTTTAAACCGGTGAGAGAACTTCCCACAGGTCGGGGATTTGCAGATTTTATTTATATTCCAAAGCCAGAGTACAGAGATGATTATCCCGCACTTGTAGTAGAACTGAAATGGAATCAGAATGCCAGTACAGCACTACAGCAGATCAAGAATCGGAAGTATCCGGAATCTATTCGGGATTATACAGAAAATATCCTTCTTGTTGGCATTAATTATGATAAAAAAAGTAAAGTACATGAATGCAGGATTGAAGAATTGAAAAAATAATATTGAAAATCTGTCGCATCATCGACGAGTAATATGTTGGTGCGACAGTCTTTTTTTGTGTTTTTACCGGGCTCACCGGTAAAAATATAACTAAAATAAAGTAGTTGCAAATTTTCTCAAAATTTCCGGGGGGGTTGACAGGACTAAGAGAGAATCATAATATAGAAGAGAACAAAATGTCGAATTTTGTAAGATTATAAAAAAAAGTATAAAAAGAGGCTTAATTTTTTGAAAATTGTAGATATGCATTGCCATATTCTTCCGGGGATCGATGACGGCTCGGAAAATATGGACAAGAGTCTTGCAATGCTGCGAAAAGCAACAGAGCAGAACATATATAGTTTTATCGCCACTCCGCATGCCTCAGGGAGATATCCGAAGAGCCAGCCTGACCGGGTAAAGGAACTGTGTCAGGAACTGGAGAAGTGTGCGCAGAAGGAGATCAGTTCACAGATCCGGATCCGTCCGGGACAGGAACTGATGTGGACGGAAGATATGTTCCGACAACTGGAAGAGGGAAAAGTACTGACGCTGGCAGACAGTGATCATGTGCTGGTAGAGTTTCTGCCAACTACTCCCTGGTCTGTGATTTATCGTGCAGCCCGGGAGTTTTCCATGAGTCCCTGGAGGATGATTCTGGCACATGTGGAGCGGTATCGTGTACTGCGGCAACGTAATCGGGCGGAAGAACTGCTGGAGACCGGTGTACAGTATCAGATGAATTATACTTCTATAGAAGGAAAAGTATTTGATAAGAATGCCCGCTGGTGCAGAGGACTGCTGAAGAAAGAATGGATCGACTATCTGGGAACAGATATGCACGATGTATCCTGGAGGGCTCCAAAGACAGAGGCAGCTATGCAGTGGATGGAACGCCATCTGGACAATGGTTATATTGAAGCAATATGCAGAAAAAATATAAAAAAACTGATAGAAGAGGGATAAGAAAAGCATGAAAGACTACTTTTTAGATGAAAACCATATCAATGCAGACACGGAGATCGATCTGGTTGAGCTGTTCTTCACACTGCTCAGACACTGGAAGATGGTTCTGTGCAGCGCACTGGCAGGCGGTATCCTGTTCTGTGCGTACACTATGTTTCTGATGACACCGATGTACACATCCACATCCAGTGTACTGATCCTGACCAAAGAGACTACACTGGCATCTCTGGCAGACCTTCAGATGGGTTCCCAGCTGACCAACGACTACAGTGTCCTGATCACCAGCCGTCCGGTACTGGAGGATGTGATCAAGAATCTGAAGCTTGATATGGAGTACAGAGATCTTGCCAATTGTATTAGTGTCAACAATCCGACCGATACCCGTATTCTGGAGATCTCTGTGACCTATCCGAGTGCGACACAGTCTGCAAAGATCGTCAATGAGCTGACCACCCTTGCATCTGACTTTATCGGAGATATGATGGAAGGTGTTCCGCCGAAGGTCATTGAGACAGGAGAAGTGCCGGATCAGAAGACCAGCCCGAGTGTCAGCAAAAATACTCTGATCGGTGTACTGATCGGCCTTGTATTGAGTTGTGGAATCGTGACCGCAAATATGCTGATGGATGATACCATTAAGAGCGAGGATGATGTAATGCATTATCTGGGTATCCCGACTCTGGCAAGCATCCCGGATCGTAAAGACTATGTAAGAGGCGACAAGAAAAAGAAGAGAAAATGGAAGTTCTGGCAGAGTAAGAAGAAGCCATATTCCAAGAAGAAAAAAGCAGATACAGAGGAGACTAAGTAAATGGAAAAGCAAAAAGTAACAATGACAGATGCCAGACAGAATACTTACCTCTATAATGAAGCGGTGAAGACTCTGCGTACCAATCTACAGTTTGCCGGAAGAAATGTAAAGACAATTATGTTAACCAGCTGCTATCCAAATGAAGGAAAGAGCGATACGGTACTGCAGCTTGCCAGAGAGTTTGGCAATATGGGCAAAAAGGTTCTGGTATTGGATGCGGATATCCGTAAATCAGCATTTATCAGCCATTATCAGGTGAAGAAGAAGTTGAAAGGTCTGTCTCAATATCTGAGTGGACAGGCAAGCCTGACGGATGTGCTGTTTGAGACAAACTTTGACAATGTGGATTTTATCTTCGCAGGAGCATCTACTCCGAATCCGTCTGAACTTCTGGAGGATCCGGCGTTTGGAGAACTGGTGAAATACCTGCGTCAGAATTATGACTATATTCTGATCGACACACCGCCGTTGTCCAGCGTCATTGACGCTGCTATTGTGGCAAAGCAGTGTGACGGTGCAGTACTGGTTGTTGAGAATGAATTTGTCAGTTGGAGAGCAGCATTGCGTGCTAAAGAACAGCTGGAGAAGACAGGATGTAAGATCCTGGGAGCAGTCCTCAACAAAGTGGATATGGACAGAGAAAAATACTATTACAAGAAAGATCGTTATTACGATTACTATTATTACAGAAAGTAGGAAGGCTGCATGAGCGGACAGAAAAACATCAGGCAGCTGATACTCGTTGGAATAAGCGGCGTTGTGCTGATTGGTGGTGGAGGCCTGCTGGTACAGAATTATCTGCATCAGCAGACGCTTAAGTCGGTGGTAAGTCAGGATGACGGCGCTTATGACGAGTCTGAGGGTGATACAGATGATCTCAAAACAGTAACCTGGCAGGGAGAAACTTACCGATATAATGATCATCTGAGTAATTTCCTGTTCCTTGGAATCGACACCAGGGAAACTGTGGAGACGGAGACAGGCAACGCAGATGCCGGACAGGCAGATGCCCTGTATCTGGTCAGCTGGGACCGGGTGGAAAATCAGGTGAATCTGATCTCCATTCCCAGAGATACTATGACACCTATTGAAGTATTTGATAAATCAGGCAACAGCCTGGGATTGACAGAAAATCATATCAGTCTGTCTTATGGATATGGAGATGGCCGCTATGGCAGTCTGGAACTGACAGAAAATGCGGTATCCGATCTCTTCTATGGAGTCCCGATCCAGGGAGCCTGTGCCATGAGTCTTGATGGAATATCAGAACTGGTAAGAAGTCTTGGTGATGTACAGGTGGTCGTTCCGAATGACAGCCTGGAAAAACGATATCCGGAGTTCAAAGCCGGTGAGACCGTTACGATCACGCCGGACAATGCGGAAATCTTCCTGCGGAACAGAGACATCTCCATCAGTCAGACGGCCATCGCCAGGATGGAACGTCAGCAGGTATTTCTGAATGCGGTGGAGGAACTGGTGACTGTGGATCCTTCGAAGCTTACAAAAGCGTATGAGGATCTGACACCTTATCTGGTCAGTAGTATCAGCAATGACTGGCTGGTCAAACTGACAGATGCCATCTCGAAAACGGAACAGGTAAATCGCTGGACTGTGCCTGGGAAAGGCGTGGAAGGCGACTGGTTCGATGAGTACCATGTGGACAATGATGCGTTGTATCAGAATGTCCTGGAGACATTTTATAAAAAGGCAGAGTAAGCAGTATGAAAAAGAAAACGATTGCCTGCATCTTAGGTGCGGCAGCAGTGATCTGTCTGGCGGTAGCCGGTTACGAATATGTGGCTGAGCAGAAAGCCGGAGAAGAATACGAAGAGCTGAAAGAAGAAGTGAAGACAGAAGAACCGGAGACTGAACCGGAAGAAGCAGAAGAACCAGTCGAGGAAGAACCACCGCTGGAGATTCCTGTTGATTTTACAACACTTCAGGAAGAAAATCCGGATATCTATGCCTGGATCACTGTGCCAGGTACCAATATTGATTACCCAATCCTGCAGCGGGAGGGTGACAATGCTTACTATCTCAACCACAATGTGGATGGAGAGCAGGAAAAAGCCGGAGCTATCTATACAGAAGATTACAACAGTAAGGATTTCACAGATCCCAATACAGTGATCTATGGTCACAATATGAAGAATGGAACCATGTTTCGCACCCTTCACAATTTCAGTGATAAGAGCTTCTTTGATGAAAATAAGGATGTGACCATCTACATGCCGGATAAGATCCTGCATTATAAGATCTTTGCAGCCTATCTGTATGACAGCCGACACTTATTGCTGAGCTTTGATTTTGACGATCCGGATGTATTCCGGTCCTATCTGGAAACCGTGCTGACACAGCGCGATATGAATGCCTTTATTGATACGGACATTCCGGTGACGGAGGAGGATAAGATCATTACCCTCTCTACCTGCTATAAAGGCATGGCAGACAGAAGATATCTGGTACAGGCAGTACTGGTATCTATAGATGAATGAAAGAACATGGAGGTAAAGAAACATGAGAAAGAAAATTCTCGCAACAATCCTGGTAGCAGGACTTCTGGCAGCACAGACGCTGACAGCGTTCGCACAGGGCAGTGACAGCACTGGAACTAAAACGGATGAGGGTTATGTCATCACTGAGGATAGTGTGTTTTCAGATGACGCAGAGAAAGATATCAATGTGTTAGTAAAAGATGCACCTCAGGCTGTCAAAGATGCAGTAAAAGATACTACAGCTTTGACTGATATCTTTGATTTGGACAAATTGCCGGATACTCAACCGAACAGTAACGGCGAGTATGTAGTGACCTTTACAGTACCGAATCTGAATGCTAATTGTACAAGCGTCAGTGTACTTTATTATGTAAATGGAGCATGGGAAGTAGTTAAGTCTCAGGCAAATATCGGAGCAAAGACAGTTACAGCATATTTCACCAGTTTTTCACCGGTTGTTATTGTTGCTAAAGTAGCAGCAACTCCGGCAGCTGACGCAACAGGAGCAGCAGTTTCTCCGAAAACTGGTGTAACCTCTACATGGGGTGTATGGGCAGTTGCAGGTCTTGCATTTGCAGGTGCAGCATGTGTTGTTGCAAGAAGAAAAAGAGCTTAATTAATAAATTATTTCATTCATTGACTGAAATCCACGAGGCAGAGGAGCATCAAAACTCCTCTGTTCGTGAATTGAGAAGAAAACTGACAAAAAACTGGAAATATGACTTGAAATTTGCCTGAAATGGCGAAAGTTACTTTGAAAATAATCTGTATTTCCCACGGGACAATAACAGAATGAGATAGAATACAAAAAACGACGGGAAAAAGTATTTATGTATAGAAAAGATTCTGAAGAGTGGTTAAAGCATATTGATTTTATAATCCTGGATATGATTTGCCTGCAGATGGCCTATATATTGGCTTATGTGATCAGCGGATATGGATTTGAACTTTATACAAGACTGATCTATCGCAATATGGCAGTCTTTCTGGAACTGGCCAATCTGCTTGTTATTTTTACATATGGCACTATGAGAAATGTGCTGAAGAGAGGCCATTATCAGGAATTCCGAATTACCGTCAATCATGTAGTGATGGTAGTGGTACTGGCAGTATTATATCTGTTTCTGATCCAGAAGGGACAGGAATTCTCCAGACTGACGATCATCCTTACAGGTGTGCTTTATGTGATCCTTACCTATGCTACCAGAGAGTTCTGGAAGTGTTGTCTTCGTAAAAAAATGGAAGATGGCGGGGATAAGAAGCTGTTGATCATTACTTCCAGAGAGGTTGCGGAACAGACCGTTCAGAATCTGCAGGAACACAATTATGCCCGGTATGCATTGGCTGGCATTGCGGTCATTGATGCAGACTGGACCGGAGAGGAGATTCAGGGAATTCCGGTTGTAGCGAATGGAAAAGATGCTCCCATGTATGTATGTCAGGAGTGGGTGGATGAGGTGTTGATCGTCATCTCGGATCAGCTGCCATATCCATCGACTTTGATCAAACAGCTGACGGAGACTGGTGTAACTGTTCATCTGAATCTTGCGAAAGTAGAGGATGCACCTGGAAAACGGCAGTTCGTGGAGCGCGTAGGAAATTATACGGTTTTGACCATGAGCATGAATTATGCTTCTTCCATTCAACTGGCTATGAAACGTTGCATGGATATTGCAGGTGGTCTGGTTGGATGTCTGCTGACCGGGCTGATCTGTATCTTTGTGGGACCGGCAATCTATATTGCTTCTCCGGGACCAATCTTCTTCGCGCAGGAACGTGTGGGAAGAAATGGTAAGAGATTCAAGATGTATAAGTTCCGCAGCATGTATCTGGACGCAGAAGCTCGCAAAGCAGAACTGATGAAGGATAATAAACTGGGCGATGGCAAGATGTTCAAGCTGGATTTTGATCCCAGAGTCATTGGAAATAAGATTCTTCCGGATGGCAGTCATAAGACGGGAATCGGCGATTTTATCCGACGTACCAGTCTGGATGAGTTTCCTCAGTTCTTCAATGTGCTGAGAGGCGATATGTCCATTATCGGAACCAGACCGCCATTAATTTCTGAAACCAATCTCTATGAGCTTCACCACAGAGCCAGACTGGCAATCAAACCAGGTATCACCGGTATGTGGCAGGTCAGTGGTCGAAGTGATATTACAGATTTTGAAGAAGTAGTGAGACTGGATAAAGAATACATCGAGAACTGGAATATCGGATTGGATATTAAGATCCTGTTTAAGACAGTGATGGTTGTACTGAAGAAAGATGGATCAATGTAATTTTGTTTAGAAAAACTGCTTTGACGTGTATACTATAGATGACAGAGAAATCTATAATGGAAAGGAGATAAACAGATGCCTACAACTGAGATTAATGAGTTAACGAATAGTTTTGTTAAAGATTTAATGCCGATGAGAATCTATCTGTTTGGATCTTTTGCAGAAGGAAAACAGAATGCAGACAGTGACTTTGATTTTTATATTATTGTCGATGATTCACAAAAAGATATGTTAGAGCTTACAGCTAAAGCATATAAGGCGATAAGACATAAGCAGAAACGGGCAGTTGACATCATAGTAAATACGGAAAAAACATTTGAAGATAGAAAAGGAAAGATTGCATCTGTAGAGAGTGAAGTTGTACAGAAAGGGGTGTTGCTATATGGAGCATGAGGATATCATGTGGATTGAGTTTGCGAAAACAGATCTTGGAGTAGCAAAACACCTTGATGAACAGTATTATCCAAAGCCGTTGGAAATTATCTGCTATCATTGCCAACAGGCAGCGGAGAAAGCAATCAAAGCAATCATTATTTTATGTGGGACGCAAGGCGGAATGCCAAAGAAACACAATCTCTCATTTCTCTTGGAGCAGATAAAGAATAAGGTGGAAGTCCCAGAGAAGTATTATGATTATGCGGATGCATTGACACCATATGGAATAGCAGTACGGTATCCGAATGAACTTGGTATTGAAGAACACCATGTGAGAGATGCACTGTTATATGCACAAGAAATTGTAGATTGGGCAGAAAAGATCATCAAGCAAGAACAGTAGTGTTTTGGATGGAAAGGGGTGAGAAGGATGATGACGACATTTGCGTCGAGATTGAAGGGACATCCGGAAGCCAAATTTTCCAATGTTGGGTAATGTCTACTCAACAAACTGGGGTGATTTGAATAGTGGATATGTGTACATAGATAGACAAAAGAAACAGAGGGAAAACATTAGTTGGAGAGAGTTATGAAGGATAAATTTGCGGTGGCTATGTTCGGACAAAAACATCTTTCCCGTGAAGGTGGGATAGAGATAGTTGTAAAAGAACTGTGTACCAGAATGACGCGAGATGGATGTCGTGTTACCTGTTACAACAGATCCGGTCATCACGTGAGCGGTGCTGAGTATGACAATAAAATTGAATATGATGGAATCCGTCAGAGATTTGTTCCGACCATTGAGAAAAAAGGTCTCGTAGCTGTGAGTTCCTCTTTTTTTGCAGCTCTTTATAGTGCGTTTGGAAAATACGATGTGGTACATATCCATGCTGAAGGACCGGCTTTTTTCTCCTGGCTGCCTAAGATACTTGGAAAAAGAGTAATAGTGACCATTCATGGCATTGACTGGCAGCGCGAAAAGTGGCAGTCCGGATTTGGTTCTAAATTCATACGACAGGGCGAAAAGAATGCAGTGAAATATGCGGATGAAATCATTGTCCTAAGCAAAGGCGTTCAGGATTATTTCAAGGATACCTATGGAAGAAACACACACTTCATTCCAAATGGTGTGAATCGACCAGAAATCCGAGAAGCTAATTTAATAACAGAAAAATTTGGCCTGATAAAGGATTCCTACATATTGTTTCTTGGTCGTTTGGTGCCGGAAAAGGGAATCCGGTATCTGGTTGAGGCATTTAAAGATGTCAAAACGGATAAGAAGTTGGTTATTGCTGGTGGTTCCAGCGATACGGATTCCTTTGTGAATACAGTTAAAGATTTAGCAAAGGATGACAATAGAATCGTCTTTACTGGATTCGTTCAGGGACAGATGTTAGATGAGCTGTATAGTAATGCTTATGTTTATACACTGCCTTCTGATTTGGAAGGAATGCCTTTAAGCCTATTGGAAGCAATGAGTTACGGTAACTGCTGTCTGGTTTCTGACATTCCGGAATGCGCAGAAGTTGTGGAAGATAAGGCTCTGGTCTTTAAGAAATCGGATGTGGATGATCTTAGAGAAAAGCTGCAAGAGGCCTGTGACTGTCCCGAAAAGGTTATGGAAATGAAGAAGCAGGCAGCTGATTTTATCTGTGAAAAGTACAGCTGGGATGAGGTTGTTGAGAAAACAGAAATGTTATACAGGAGAACAAGGTAGATGCGAGTATTAATGATCAATAATCTCCTCTAACCGAACGCAGGTAGTGAGATGTACATAGTGAAAACGCTGAAAAAATAGCGTATTTACGGAACTTTTTGAGAGATGGGTAGAGCTGCGGGAGCGGTTTTTATCTCGCTACCTAGGTTCAGTAACAGCAGATGATTTTATCATAAGAACTTTCAGTATCACTACCTGCGTTTGTATGGAGCACTCTGGTTTATGAACAATACATTGGAAGTGCTTCATCTGAACAGAGGTAGTGACACTTGATATATACGCTTCAAAAATAAGGAGACGAATGCAATGAGTATAGTAACTTTAGATAAAAAAACGATTTTAGTCACAGGTGCAGCCGGTTTCATAGGCTCCAACCTTGTGAAACGAATCTATCAGGAGGCTCCTTCTGCTACGGTCATCGGCATCGACAATATGAATGCCTACTATGATGTGGCACTGAAAGAATTCCGCCTGAACGAGCTGGCCAAGTATCCCACATTCATTTTTGTAAAAGGCAACATCGCTGATAAGGCACTGATCACCGAGCTGTTCGAGAAGTACAAGCCGTCTGTGGTCGTCAACCTTGCAGCACAGGCTGGTGTGCGCTACTCCATCACCAACCCAGATGCTTATGTGGAATCTAACTTGGTCGGCTTCTTTAATATCCTCGAAGCCTGCCGTCATTGTGAGAGTCTGGAGCATTTGGTTTATGCTTCTTCCTCCTCCGTCTATGGTTCTAATAAAAAGGTTCCATACAGCACGGATGACAAGGTTGACAATCCGGTTTCCCTTTATGCAGCAACCAAGAAATCTAATGAGTTGATGGCACACGCATACTCCAAGCTCTACAACATTCCTTCCACTGGCCTGAGATTCTTTACGGTGTATGGCCCTGCAGGTCGCCCGGACATGGCTTACTTCGGATTCACCAACAAGCTGGTGAAGGGCGAAACCATCAAAATCTTCAACTATGGCAACTGCAAGCGTGATTTTACTTATGTGGATGACATCGTTGAGGGCGTTGTTCGTGTGATGAAGAAAGCACCAGACAAGAAGAATGGTGAAGATGGTCTTCCGATTCCGCCGTATGCAGTTTACAACATCGGCAATCAGAATCCGGAGAACCTGCTGGATTTTGTGCAGATTCTGAGCGAGGAGCTTGTTCGTGCAAAGGTGCTGCCGGAAGATTACGATTTCGAGGCTCATAAAGAGCTGGTCCCGATGCAGCCGGGTGATGTGCCTGTGACCTATGCAGATACGAGTGCACTGGAGCGCGACTTCGGGTACAAGCCGAGCACAAGTCTGCGGACTGGATTAAGAAAGTTCGCTGAGTGGTACGCTGAGTTTTATAAATAAAAGAATTAGAGGGATAGAGAAATGAGAGAGTTTAAAGATTTAAAGATTGCTGTTGCCGGAACGGGATATGTTGGTCTTTCTATTGCTACGCTGTTATCTCAGCACCACAAGGTGACTGCTGTGGATATCATTCCTGAGAAAGTTGAACTTATCAATAATAAAAAGTCACCGATTCAGGACGAATATATCGAAAAGTATCTGGCAGAAAAAGAGCTGGATCTGACTGCAACTTTGGATGCTAAGGAAGCATATAGTGATGCTGATTTTGTAGTTATCGCTGCACCGACAAACTACGACAGCAAGAAAAATTTCTTTGACACCAGTGCGGTTGAAGCTGTAATCAAACTGGTCATCGAATACAATCCGGAAGCCATCATGGTTATTAAGTCAACGATTCCTGTTGGTTATACAGCTTCTGTGCGTGAGAAATTCCACTGCGACAATATTATCTTTAGCCCGGAGTTTTTGCGCGAGAGCAAAGCTCTGTATGATAACCTTTATCCTTCCCGTATCATTGTTGGTACCGACGTGGATAATGCTCGACTGGTGAAGGCAGCACACACTTTTGCTGAACTTCTGCAGGAAGGTGCTATCAAGGAGAATATCGATACCTTGTTTATGGGATTCACAGAGGCTGAAGCTGTTAAGCTGTTCGCCAACACCTATCTGGCTCTGCGTGTCAGCTACTTCAACGAACTGGATACCTATGCTGAGATGAAGGGACTGAACACTCAGCAAATCATTGACGGTGTTTGCCTGGATCCTCGTATTGGTACTCATTACAATAATCCTTCCTTCGGTTATGGTGGATATTGCCTGCCGAAAGACACCAAGCAGCTGCTGGCGAACTACGCCGATGTACCGGAAAACCTGATTGAAGCAATTGTCGAGAGCAATAGAACTCGTAAAGATTTTATTGCTGATCGTGTGCTTGAAATTGCTGGTGCCTATGAAGCAAATGACAGCTGGGATGAAAACAAGGAGAAGGAAGTAGTGGTTGGCGTATATCGTCTGACCATGAAGAGTAACAGCGACAACTTCCGACAGAGTTCCATTCAGGGGGTCATGAAGCGTATTAAGGCCAAGGGAGCAACGGTGATTATTTACGAACCGACTCTGAAAGATGGCGAGACTTTCTTCGGAAGTAAGGTTGTAAATGATCTGGCGAAGTTCAAAGAAATGAGCCAGGCGATTATTGCAAATAGATATGATAGTTGCTTGGATGATGTGAAGGACAAGGTTTATACAAGAGATATTTTCCAGAGGGATTAATGGAGATGATAGAACGGCGCAGAAAGGAGAACGGACAGTGATAAGAATTTTACAAGTTGTAAATGACATGCATCGCGCTGGGTTGGAAACGATGCTGATGAATTATTATCGGAATATTGATCGTGAGAGAGTTCAGTTCGACTTTCTGACGCACCGACCGGAGAAAAGCGATTACGATGATGAAATTGTTAGCCTTGGAGGTAAGGTTTACTATGCTCCGAGACTGTATCCACAGAATTACCCGGCATATTTCAAATATATGAAGCAATTTTGGGCGGAGCATCCGGAGTACAAAATCGTTCATTCACATATTGACTCCATGAGCTATCTCCCTCTTCTGACAGCGAAGAAGGCAGGTGTACCTGTGAGAATTGCTCACAGCCATAACACCTCTATTGACAAGGATTTTAAGTATATTCTGAAGCAACTGTTCCGATATGGTATTAATTCTGTTGCTAACTATCACTTAGCGTGTGGATCGGAAGCGGGACGGTTTCTGTTCAGAAATGATGATTTCAAGGTTATTCCGAACGCGGTTGATGCTGAGCAGTTCTATTTCAATGCAGATGTCAGGGCTGATAAGAGAAAAGAATTGGGTCTCACATCTCAGTTTGTTATCGGACATGTTGGGCGTTTGTCTTATCAGAAAAACCATGAGTTCCTGCTGAAAATTTTTGCTGAAATTGTCAAAAAAGAACAGAACGCGATTCTGCTGCTGGCAGGCACCGGCGAAAAGGAGCAGGAACTTAGAGCATTGGTCGAGCAGCTTGCATTGAACAACCAGGTGGTGTTTCTTGGCAATAGGAGCGATGTCGCAGAGCTTTATCAGGCCATGGATGTTTTTGTGTTACCATCCCATTTTGAAGGAATTCCAGTGGTGGGTGTAGAAGCTCAGTTCGCGGACTTGCCTTGTGTTTTTTCTGATAAGGTCCCCAGCGAAGTCGCATTCAGTGAGAAAGTATGTTTTCTTCCATTGAGTGATTCTCCGGAAGCGTGGGCTAATCGAATTATTGCGTGTAGAGGGCAGGAAAGAAGTTCTGACCGGAATGAAATTGTAAATAGCCATTATGATATCAAAACTGCGTACAAAATTTTGCAGGATTACTATCTTGCCTTTTGATTGGTATTTGCAATATTTTTCGTGGAGACCAGCTATGAAAAGTCAAGCATAGATTAGCAGAAAATTATCTTTTTTATCGGTGGCTCTAAAAGGGTAACTCTAACAGAGCTCCCCAAAGGGTGCTTTTCAAAATCTACTATGATCTCGAGTTAGAACTTACTCAAGATTGAATGCCACATCATCCGTCAGCATCTTAAAAAGGATTCTGACAAGTTTGCCGGCACAATGCCCCAGAGCATTATAGTGGTTCCGGCCTTCAGCCATCTTGGCGTCGTAGTAAGCCTTGAAGGTGTTGCTGTTCTTAACTACATTGTGAGCTGCGTTGATCAATGCATACCGGAGAACCCGGGAGCCACGTTTAGACATTCTTGTGTGGCTGGCATTGAAATTTCCAGACTGATATATAGAAGGATCCAGTCCGGCAAATGCAAGCAGCTGACAGGGCTTTGAAAAGCGATGAATATCGCCAATCTCGCCCAGGATCATTCCGCCATTGATATATCCGATGCCTGGAATGGTCATAATAACGGAGTCAAGTCCAAGCATGATTTCAGTCATCTCGGATTCGACGTCGGTGATCTGCCTGTCCAGTAACTCGATCTGCTCCACAGACTGTGTTACTTGTAAGGATAGGGCTCTGTCGCTGGAACCGACAGACTTCTGTGCCAGAATTCTTAATTCCTTGGCCTGCTCTTTATTGAAGTGTCCGTGGGAGGAAACCTCGAGCAGATGAGCCAGATGAGTCAAGTGCATGGAAGCTACCAGTTCAGGTGTAGGAGCCTCTTTCAGAAGAGCGTAAATGGTCTTCTGATGAAGTCCGGATTTGAAGAAGTACTGGAGTTCCGGAAAGACACGGTCCACGTAGGCTGTGAGCTGTATTTTTAGCCGGGTACGCTCTTTGATATTCTTCTGCCGGAAACGGCCGAGGTTCTTCAGATGCATGAGGTCAATATCCTCCTGCGAGAAGAATCTGTGCGGCTGAGCAATTAAAGTTCTGGCAATAACTAACGTATCCACCTTGTCGGTCTTCGTCTTCCGGATGTTGTTCTTACGCATCGTGGAAGTCTGGATCGGGTTGATAACGCAGACCTGGTAGCGTTTAGATACGAGAAATTCAACCAGGTTGTCAGCATAGTGTGCCGTCGATTCAAGACCAATGATGAGGCTGCCGCGATCGTATGATGCGAGAGCAGAGAGCAGCGTACAGAAGCCATCATTGTCATTCGTAAATTTGAACGGCTTAACGAGTACCTCGCCGTCTGAAGAAACAACAGAAGCGAAGTGATTGAGTTTGGCAATGTCGATGCCAACGTAGTACATAGTGAAACCCTCCTTTCGGTTCCCTGATACTGTGGCATCCACAAACGATTATCATCGTAGACTTGATTGAAATTAGTACTCAGGAGAAGTTCTCCAGCACATCCAGCTGATAAACAATTCAGATAAAGGTAGCGGCAATACACTCCTATGAAGTAGTCAGAGCTACAGGGGATAATAAAAAGTCCCACAGTATCTGAATGTATTGAACCACAGAATCAAAAAGAAAGGAAAATGTTGATTTAGCTTCTGGAATCATCATACAAGGGAATAAATGGGAATTGTATTATTTGAGAATAAAAGTGATTGCTGCGCATGCGGAGCTTGCCTGAATGTCTGTTCCAAAAGTGCGATCTCAATGAAACCGGACGTGGAGGGATTTTTGTATCCCGAAATCGATCCCAACAAGTGCGTGGAATGTGGCGTCTGCAAGAGAGTTTGTAAGTATAAAACATCAGACTTGAATGCTGTTGAAAGTACATACGCTGTGACAAATAGAGATGAAAAGCAAATTATGAAGGCTGCTTCCGGTGGCTTGTTCTCAGCAGCGGCTTCAGCTATCTTGTCGGATGGTGGGTGTGTGTTTGGTGCGAGATTGATTTTAAGGAAGCGAATGAAAAGATTGGTACAAGTAGAATAGAATCCATTCGGATTTTAGAGGAAATGCTGGCAGAGCAGATTGGAATTTGACCGTAAGGATAGTGGAGGATGGACGAATGAATATAGCTATTATATCTCACAGTGCCGGTGGTGGTGGAGCAGAACGTGTGGCTGTTAATTTGGCAAACCATTTATTGAACGAGAACGAGGTGTTTTTCTGTGCCGTACATTCAGATAGAAGGGAATATTATTTGGATCCGAAAGTTCAATATGATTATATAGGAACAGAAAGAGGCGGATTTAGAGGGCAGCTATCTATTGCTATTAATCTGAGAAAATACATAAAGAAAAATAATATAGAAGTCATGATTTCTTTAGATATTTCAGTTGAGGGTATTTTCTTAATTGGCAATAAAAAACTTTTTAAAATATATTCCTTGCGGAATGATCCGACAAAGTTCTTTAATAGTGGGCTTAAAAAGATCCTTAGAAATTTAGTGTATTGGGATGCGGATAAAATCGTATTTCAAACCCCAGATGCCAGAGATTATTTTTGCCAAAAGATCCGTGAACATGGAGTCTTGATTCCCAACCCTGTGAAGAGCGGATTACCCTACTGGAATGAAGAAAAACACCGAAAAGAAGTTGTGGTTGCATGCCGTCTTGCCAAACAAAAGAACCTTTTTATGCTATTGGACGCATTCCGTATTGTTTGGAAAAAGCGGCAGGACTATAAACTTTCGATTTACGGAGAAGGGGAGCTGAAGGAAGACCTTGTGAGGTACGCTGAGCAGTTGGGCATTTCGGAGGCGGTGAAATTTCACGGTTTCTCCAGTGAAATTCACAAAATTATGGCCGAATCGGCTATTTATGTTTCTTCCTCTGACTATGAAGGTATTTCGAATTCCATGTTGGAAGCGTTGGCAATTGGAATTCCAGTGGTATGCACGGATTGCCCGGTAGGTGGCGCTAGAATGTATATTCGTGACGGGAGAAATGGTTATTTGATTCCTGTAGGAGATGCGGATGTGATGGCTGATCGTATGCTCGCCTTAATGGAAGACAAAAAACTTGGAGAATCTTTTTCTAAAGAGTCTGTTAAAATTCGTGAAGAACTCACAGACGATAGAATCTTTGGTATGTGGAAAGCGTTGCTGGTTCGATAAGTTTCTCCGTAATTTGATTGAATGCGAGATCAAACTGGATTGTCTTTGTGAAAATTGAAGCAATCGGAAAAGGAGAATGGAATGAAAATTAGAATTAACAAATCGGCGATTACACAATATTTATTGATATACCTCATGTTCATAATTCCTGGAAGTTGTTTGTTTGCAAAGTATTGGACAGGAACTATGAAGTATTATGTGTTACTTATAGTATATGCTGCCTTGATTGCTTTTAAGAACAAATATCGATCTCGGTATTCGATTTGCTTTCTTTTATTATTGTTGTTCTTTACTGTATTTTCTAGATTATTGGTTGGTGGTGTAGGACTTTCTGCGTGGTGTCAGTTTGCTGTGTGTATTCTTAGCACACAAATTGCTATTTGTTGTGATAGAGAAAATTTTTTAAATAGATGGATTCAAACTGTTGAATTTTTTGCAGCAATTAGTATTGGGTTTTGGGCCGTCTTTTATATTGCCCCGAATTTAGTCAACCTTTGGCCGGCTCAATCTTATGATACTCAGGCGCTGGGAACAGCAGGATGGGAAACATATTGGCATGGTAAAGGAGTACTTCTGTATAGCTACTTGGAAATTCATCCCACAAGAAATTGTGGCATTTTCACTGAACCAGGAGTCTATCAGATTGTTTTGAACATGGCATTGTTTGTGTTACTGTTTTGGAAAGATAAACTCTCTTTTGCAGCGGAAAGACGATATAGAAGATGCTTAAATATAATCTTAATAGGAATTATTACAGCTCAATCGACGACAGGTTATTTGGGATTGGTTCTCATCTTGTTTTTCTTTTACTTTACTCATCAAGAACATGAGGTGAGCCGAGTTAAATTTTACTTAATGGGATTGGTTTTTATTGCTCTCGTTGTTTTATTTGTAGATTATGCAACAAGAGCAAATGATAGTATTTTGTATAAACAGATTATCGAAAAACTATTTGGATCTTCTGGTAGCGGTTTTGATGTATCATCGGGGACAGGCCAGTATAGATTAGGAACCATGATGATTAGTCTTGCAACCGTTTTTCAGCATCCATTGGGAGTAGGATATGACGCGTTCTATGCAGCACGAAATGCTTTTGGAAGTGGTTTAGTAGCAGCAAGTCTTTTAGCTTTTGCTGCTGTTTATGGGATTATCCCATGGTTGATAGTTCTTGGAATGATATTCACGCCGGTGTTTAGATATCAAAGAAGAGCAGTTGCATTTTTGTATGTTTTGCTTTTTGTAAATACTACTTTGGCACAAACAGATTTGATATATCCGGCATTTTTCATGATTCCAATGTATTTGGTAGCAACTAAGAATATGAGGAGATGACAATAACCGATGAAGAAAACTCTTATGATATGCTCTAACGAAAATGCGTACTATTTTGATCATGTCCATATTCCGGGATTATCAATTAGAGGACTCTTTAAGAACCACGCTGAGTTCAATAATCCTGTACTCAAATTTCTCAGAAAAGCGAAATCGAGATGGACATGTTTCTTTTATCAGGATTGGTTCGAAAATATTGATTCATATGAAAAAATAATTGTATTAGATGTGGCTTTTTCCTATGATTCTCAACTTCTACGAAATATTGCACAGAAAGCTACGAATTCGAAGTTGTATTTTTATTCCTGGAATATAGCAAAAGATGAATCAAAATTTGAAATTACTTATAATGCGGTAAAGGATTCCGGATTTCAGTTTTATTCATACGATAGAGGAGAGTGCGAAAAGTATGGTTTGAAGTTCAATACAATCATGTATGATCGCACCTTGACTTTGCAGACAGCTCATGAACAATATGATACTTTGTTCCTTGGATATTTAAAAGACAGGAAGGAAGATATTTTATCGTTATACGATATGTTTACTTCTGCAGGATTAACCCCAAGATTTGTTATTGTTAGTAATGGAGAAAGAAAAGAAAAATTTCCATTTGAATATCGAGATGATTATGTAGGGTACTACGATTATTTAAAGATGGTCGGAACCAGTCGTGCCATATTAGATATTGCGCAACAGAAACAAGATGGATATTCGATGAGAGTGATGGAGGCAATCTTTTTTAATAAAAAACTTGTTACAACGAATACTGCGGTTAAACAATCAGTATTTTATGACGAAAATAATATCTTCATTGTTGACTTAAAAACAACTACTGCAGATGAACTTCAAGCTTTCTTTGCAAAGCCTTTTCGAAACTACAGTGACGAAGTTCGAGAATATTATTCCATAGAAGCGTGGGTTGACCGCTTTACCGAGTAGCTTTTGAAAGGAGCAGACTGTGTTTTCGGATGTAAAGAAAAAAATTCGTAGAAAGATAGAATTATACAATTTTAAGCGAAATCATAGAGGTTTGTATGTCGATGGTTCTTTACAGCTTCGGCTTCCCAAGTATATATCATGCGGTTCCAATATCGCGATAGGAGAGAATAGCAAACTCTTGTGCTGGGATTCTTACAATGGTAAGAAATTTGAGACTTCTCCCTCAATTATAATTGGATCTGGGGTACGTGCAACGCGGAACTTGACGATTCAATGTGCCAATAGAGTTCAAATCGGTGATAATGTGCTGATAGCGTCTGATGTTTTCATCATAGATTATAATCATGGAAATTCGCCACTTACAAAGAATTACCTAGATAATCCCTTAAATATTTCGGGGGGCGTAACAATTGAGAATGGGGTTTGGATTGGGAATAATGTTATTATTCTTCCAAATGTAACAATAGGGGAAAAAAGTATAGTGGGTGCTGGTTCTGTAGTAACGAGAAGTATTCCTGCATACTCAGTTGCAGTAGGGAACCCGGCTCATGTTATTAAGCATTTTGATTTTGAGGCTAATATATGGATAGAGGATTAGAATGAACAAAATATTAGATAAAATAAAGAATGTGCCCATCGGAGTAAAAGCGGCAGCAGTGTATACCTTGGCATCTGTTTTTTCAAAAGGGCTGGCAATTATCACAGTACCAATTTTTACGAGAATCATGTCTACTTCTGAAATTGGTGTAGTTAATTTATATAATTCGTGGCATTCCATGTTGAATGCAGTAGTGACGCTTTCATTAACGTCTGGAGGTTATTCTGCCGCATTAAAAGAGTTTGGAAAAGAGAGAGATCAATATCAGTCATCGGTATTATCATTAACGTCTTTTGTTGCGTTAATTGTTGCTTTGATTTATATAATATGTCCGTCTTTTTGGAATGGACTGACCGGTCTGTCAACAGATTTAATGGTCTTGATGCTGATTGGTTTTTTTGTAGCCCCAGCATATGATTTTTGGCTTGCAAGACAGCGGTACGAATATAAATATAAACTTGCGGGCAGTTTAACAGCTATTACAGCTCTTCTTGCATCGTTATGTGCTGTAATGATTGTGCTTCACATGAACGCTAAGGAACTGTCTGACGTGGCGAATGGACGACTCTATGCATCGAATATCGTATCTTATATTGTTTACGGAATTTTGTGGTTCATCATTATTTTTAGAGGGAAAACATTTTTCAATAAGGAATATTGGAAATTCTCCTTACAATTGAGCATTCCTTTGATTGGATATGCCTTAGCTGCACAGGTTCTTAGCGTATCGGATCGGATGATGATTAGCAGAATGGTGGATAATAGTGCAGTTGGAATTTATAGTACTTTGTATACCGTTAGTTCGATATCTTTACTGGTATGGAGTGCGATAAATGCTTCTTTTATACCATATCTGTATCAGAATATTGAGTCAGATAAGAATGAAATAAAGAAATATTCACTTTTGCTTATGGGCGCTTATGCGATTGTGGCTGCATTATTAACATTCTTTGCTCCTGAAATTGTAAGAACATTAGCTACTGAGGAATATTATGAAGCGATTTATATTATGCCACCTATTGCTGGCGGTGTCTTTCTGACATGCGTATCCAATATGTACTCGAATATTATGATTTACTATAAGAAAACTCAATATATTATGTATGCTTCGATAGCTGCGGCAGCTACCAATGTTGTTTTGAACTATTTTTGTATTGCGAAATTTGGTTATATGGCTGCGGCATATACTACTCTGGTTGCGTATATCGTATTAGCTCTTGGAGAGGCTGTTTGTGCTCATGTGGTATGTAAAAAAGAGAGAGGTGCCAACTACGAGGTATACAACGATAAAGCGGTTGGACTGATGGCGGTTATGGCCATTCTACTATGCTTGAGCGGATTAATTTGGTATCAGTATGCTGTTTTAAGATATGGAATTATTATAGCTGGCTGTGCGGTTGGTGCCGTACTGGGATATAGAGTTATAAAAATGAGGAAGGTGAAGCAGTAATGTTATACAAGATTATAGGTGCTCTTGTTTTTCCGGCATTCTTTTGTTACCGAAACAATTCATTGCTGAAAGAGGATATGAAGCGCTACAGTGCTCCGTTTACTGGATACGAAAAGTTGATTTTTTAATGTCGAAACATAAACCTTTTAGGTCTGTGTTTTATTATCAAAATAAGAATACAAAATGGCGGTACATAGTAAAAGTTGTTTTTCCGCCACTTCAGACAGTGGAAATCGGAGAAATTATGGGGGGGGGGTTATACATCCCGCACTCTATAGCAGTGATATCCCCTTACAAGGCCGGTAAGAATTTGTCAGTGCTGCCGGGAGTTGTTATTGGTAAAAACGGGGAAGGTGACAGAAGTAAAACCAATCCTACGATTTTAGATAATGTTACCATTGGCGCAGGGGGTGTTGTGGCAAAGGATGTTTCATCGAATACAATTGTTGCTGGAAATTCTGCTCAAGTAATAAAAAATATAATTTTGACAAAGAGATTTGGAAAAAACGAAGGAGGACTAAAAAGTGAAAGGTATCGTATTAGCCGGGGGCGCAGGTACACGTTTGTATCCCCTCACTATGGTCACATCGAAACAATTGCTTCCTGTTTATGATAAACCGATGATTTATTATCCACTTTCAACATTGATGTTGGCAGAAATCAAGGATATTCTAATTATTTCGACATCACAGGATACTCCGCGTTATAAAGAATTGCTCAGTGATGGCCATCAGTTTGGCATCAATCTAACATATGCTGTTCAGCCGTCGCCAGATGGGCTTGCACAGGCTTTTATTATTGGCAAGGAGTTTATAGGTGATGATACCTGCGCTATGATACTGGGCGACAATATCTTTTATGGCAATGGTTTGTTTGCACGTATGGATAATGCTAAGAGAATGGCAGAACAAGGAATTGCGACTGTATTTGGGTATTATGTAAGAGACCCGGAAAGATTTGGGGTGGTTGAATTCGATTCGGAGGGTAAAGTATTGTCCGTAGAAGAGAAGCCAAAGGCACCAAAAAGTAATTATGCAATTACCGGTCTGTATTTTTACCCTTCAGGTGTGGCATCACGTGCGGAGAGGGTTAAGCCATCTTCCAGAGGAGAGCTGGAAATCACGACTTTAAATGATATGTATCTAAAGGATAATCTGTTGAATGTTGAACTACTCAATCGGGGCTTTGCATGGCTAGACACTGGAACGATGGAAAGTTTACTGAGAGCGTCTGATTTCATTCATATGGTTGAGGAACAGCAAGGGGTTATGATATCCGCTCCTGAAGAAATTGCTTATAGATACAAATGGATTACAACGGAGCAGTTAAAAGAGGCCGCTGCGCTTTATGGAAAATCTCCTTATGGAGAGCATTTGAAGACTGTAGTGGAAGGAAAAATGAGGTGAGTATAATGAATATTATTGTAACCGGCGGCGCCGGATTTATTGGAAGCAACTTTGTATTTCATATGCTGGATAAGTACCAGGACTACCGCATTATTTGCTTGGATAAACTGACCTACGCAGGCAATTTGTCAACATTGGCTCCTGTGATGGATAACCCCAACTTCCGTTTTGTGAAGGCTGATATCTGTGATAGAGAGGCAGTATATAAGCTGTTTGAAGAAGAGCAGCCCGATATTGTGGTGAACTTTGCAGCAGAAAGCCATGTGGATCGTTCCATTGAAGATCCAGGTATCTTCCTGCAGACCAATATCATGGGTACTGCAACGTTGATGGATGCTTGCCGTAAGTATGGTATTACTCGTTATCATCAAGTGTCTACCGACGAGGTGTACGGTGATCTGCCTCTGGATAGACCTGATCTGTTTTTCACGGAGGAGACTCCTATTCACACCAGCAGTCCGTATTCTTCGTCTAAAGCTGCAGCTGATCTGCTGGTGCTGGCTTACCATCGTACATACGGTTTGCCGGTGACTATTTCCCGTTGTTCCAACAACTATGGCCCATATCACTTTCCGGAGAAGCTGATTCCTCTTATGATTGCTAATGCTCTGAATGACAAACCTTTGCCGGTTTATGGTGAAGGTCTAAATGTGCGCGACTGGCTGTACGTGGAGGATCACTGCAAAGCCATTGATTTAATTATCCACAAAGGACGTGTAGGTGAGGTTTACAATATCGGCGGCCACAATGAGATGAAGAATATCGACATCGTGAAGATCATCTGCAAGGCACTGGATAAACCGGAAAGCCTGATTACATATGTTACCGATCGTAAGGGTCACGATATGCGCTATGCCATTGATCCGACTAAAATTCACAATGAGCTTGGCTGGCTGCCTGAAACGATGTTTAAGGACGGCATCCAGAAGACCATCCAGTGGTATCTGGACAATAAGGAATGGTGGGAGACCATCATCTCTGGCGAGTATCAGAACTACTACGAAAAAATGTACAAAAATAGGTAAGGAGGAGTTCATATGGGACAAATTACAGTTACAAAGGCACCGATAGATGGGCTATATGTAATTGAGCCTACTGTACATGGTGACAGTCGAGGATATTTTGTTGAAACATATAACCAACACGATATGCATGAGGCCGGATTGGATATGGTGTTTGTCCAAGACAATCAGTCCATGTCACGCAAGGGCGTATTGCGTGGGCTTCACTTTCAGAAACAATTTCCACAAGGAAAGCTAGTGCGTGTAATTCAGGGTTCTGTTTTTGATGTTGCAGTTGATTTGCGTGCGAATAGTAGAACTTATGGTCAATGGTATGGGGTAGAGTTAACGGAGGAAAATGGTAAGCAGTTCTATATTTCGGAAGGGTTTGCACACGGTTTTCTTGTACTAAGCGAAGTCGCAAAGTTTTGTTACAAGACAACTGATTTTTATCATCCTGGTGATGAAGGCGGCGTGGCATGGAATGATCCTGAAATTGGTATTGTATGGCCGCAGCTTATCGGTAAATATAAAGGAAATGCATCCGCTGACGGCTATCAACTCATGGATGGAACTCAGTTAAATCTAAGTGAAAAAGATCAGAAGTGGATGGGCTTAAAAGACACATTCAAATTCTAAAGGAGGAACCAAAATTGAAAATATTAGTGACTGGTGCAAATGGATATCTGGGACAGGGGATTGTAAGAAGTATCTTGAATAATGGCCATTGTGTTGTAGCTACGGATTTTAACACCCAGTTTGTAGATGAGCGTGCAGAAAGAATTGCCTGCAATTTATTTGAAGTTGATAACCCGTATAGTTTCTTTGGCGAACCTGATGTGCTTCTCCATTTGGCATGGAGAGACGGGTTTGTTCACTATTCCAGTGCGCATATTG
This sequence comes from Hominiventricola sp., assembly GCF_057604405.1. Lineage (NCBI taxonomy): Bacteria > Bacillati > Bacillota > Clostridia > Lachnospirales > Lachnospiraceae > Hominiventricola > Hominiventricola sp. The sequence goes on along the minus strand of NZ_DBLYVB010000014.1, from coordinate 39,045 downwards.
ATGATCTTCCTAAGCACTATGCGTTTATTAAAAAAATGGTTGATGGAGGTATTCAACAGGTTGCTGTTATGGGAAGCATGCACGAAATTGGCTTCTTTGAGGGTAGCATAAATGAAAGCACTCCTTGTCATCCTACGACTCCGTATGGAATTGCAAAGAACGCATTACGCGACTTAACACAAATGATATGTAAGCAAAAAAATATTGTGTTCCAGTGGCTACGTGGCTATTATATTGTTGGTAATTCTAAGTTTGGCAGTTCAATATTCTCAAAGATTACAGCGGCCGTAGATGAAGGAAAGACAGAATTTCCATTTACCTTGGGTCAAAATCAATATGACTTTATTGACTACCCTGATTTCTGCGCACAGGTTGCCGCAGTAGTTGGTCAGAAAAATGAGCAAGGGATTATTAATATTTGCTCAGGCAAACCAGAAAAATTGGCAGATAGAGTTGAGCGCTTTATTAAGGAAAATGGTTATAGAATTAAGCTGCAATATGGAGCATTTCCAGATAGACCGTATGACTCCAAGGCAATTTGGGGTAATGACACAAAAATCAGAAAAATCATGGAGAACCAGACAAATTAAACGATAGACCAGCTAATGACGCGTTTTTGCCGCGTAGAATGGGAACTGTATCATGGGCATAATAAATAAAATATGGAAATATATAATGAAGCGCCAAAACCCGATGCGGTATGCTCGCAAGATGGGCGTAGTGCTAGGTGAAAACTGCAGACTTATTGGATTACCAGATTGGGGTAGTGAGCCATGGTTGATTTCTATTGGAAATCATACAGAGGTTTCCTTTGATGTAGCTTTTATAACTCATGATGGTGCTACCTGGTGTTTTAGAGATCAAGATGAATATAAGGGAACATTAAAATTCGGAAGAATTCGAATTGGGAATAACTGTTTTATTGGTGCCCGCAGTACGATTTTACCAGGTGTTACAATTGGTGATAATAGTATCGTGGCAGTGGGAGCGGTGGTGAATAAAAGTATACCCTCCGGAGAAGTGTGGGGGGGGTACCAGCCCATTACATCATGAAAACAAAAGACTATGCAGACAAGTGTAAAGAAAATACTCCTGTCTATGATTTAGAAAACTATCGGAAGAATTTTCGTGAGGAGGTTAATTTGATCTGCGATAGGATGGAACATAGCATGTGAAATAAGGAATAGGGTCCGACAGCGAGGATAGTCTAGGTAATTAGGAGAATATTATTGGGTTCCATTGGGGTCAGACCCCATGAAGAAGAAATAATTTTTTTCTAAAGAAACTATAAACGAAAATGAGAGCATAGGCTACTGGCGCTGCTTTAATAATCACAAAAATCTTTGTGGAAGGCACGTTGAGTAGGCTTCAAGGCATGGAAAGGAGAGAGGATGAAAACAACATTACTTATCATGGCTGCTGGTATCGGTAGCCGCTTCGGAACGGGAATTAAACAATTGGAGCCGGTGGATGATGCTGGACATATCATTATGGACTATTCCATCCATGACGCAATTGAGGCAGGCTTCAACCATGTAGTATTTATCATCCGTAAGGATATCGAGAAGGAGTTTAAAGAGGTTATCGGTGATCGCATTGCCTCCATTTGCTCTTCTCATAATGTAACTGTGGACTATGCTTTCCAGGATATCAATGATATCCCGGGAACTCTGCCAGAAGGCCGGACAAAGCCGTGGGGAACCGGTCAGGCTGTGCTTGCTGCAAAGGAAGTTCTTGATACCCCGTTCATCGTTATCAATGCAGATGATTACTATGGCAAGGAAGGCTTCAAGGCTGTTCATGAGTATCTGGTGAATGGCGGCAAGTCTTGCATGGCTGGCTTTGTGCTGAAGAACACACTGTCTGATAATGGCGGTGTGACTCGCGGTATCTGCAAGATGGATGAGGATAACAACTTGACTGAAGTTGTAGAAACCAAGAATATTGTAAAGACTGCAACTGGAGCAGAAACAGACGGAGTGGCTGTGGATGTAAATTCTCTGGTATCTATGAACATGTGGGGATTGACTTCTGATTTTCTGGATGTTCTGGAGCAGGGTTTTAAAGAGTTTTTCGAGAAGGAAGTACCTGAGAATCCGCTGAAAGCGGAGTATCTGATTCCGATTTTCATCGGTGAGCTGCTGGAGCAGGGCAAGATGTCTGTGAAGGTTCTGAAGACCAACGACACCTGGTACGGCATGACCTACCATGAAGATGTTGCGGCCGTAAAGGACAGCTTTAAGAAGATGCTGGAGAACGGTGTGTACAAGGCTGACTTGTTCAGTGATCTGTAAACGACGATGAAAGAAACGATTGATTTACTCGGAAAGATCCTCACAAACATCTTGACTGCTCTGTATGAGCCATTCGGATTTTCACTCCTGCTTTCCTTCCTAGCCATGTTTTTCTACTTGTATACGTATGAGCCAATACATGCTGGCAAAGGTTGGAAAAATGCCATAGTGACATGGTATCAGAAGTTTAAAGAGAGCGTGTTCTTCAGAAAACTATTCTTCCTGGCCTTTGTGACTTCTCTTATTCTGTTCCGCACATTGCTGAACCGTCAGCTGTGGATGAATCCTTTATCTGATGTCATGGGCGGTTGGGGCATCTGGGAGACAGTGAACGGCGAACAGAAGTTGACCACCGAGTGCATCGAGAACGTGATCATGATGGTACCGTTTTCAGCGGTAGTGATGTGGACATTCGAAGAAAAGATAGGAAACGGCTGGAAGAAGATCCTATGGCAAAGCCGGAAGATAGCATTTATCTTCTCGATAAGCATAGAGATGCTACAATTATTGCTTCGCTTGGGTACATTTCAGCTATCGGACATCTTCTATAACACAGTCGGCGGAGTGCTAGGCGGATTGATCTACTGTGCGGCGATGAAGGGACGAAAGCGTCTGTAAAACTGGATGAAATTGTGATATACTGGGAGCGGTAGCTCCCTACGCTGCTCGTAATAATCACACACCTCTTCGTGGTGAGCAGCAGGCAACGATCTTATGATCGGCTGAGATGTGAGAAAAGAAACGCCGCAATGAAGGAAAAAAGAATGCCAATAAAATTTGAGATTGATAGGTATCTTGAAAGATTCAGATGGGGCGTGCCAGTGCCTCACGTGTCGGATACCACACGACAGTGTGTTCAAGAATTTCTGGATTGTTGGGATGAAGAAGTTCGAGAGAACAGTTTATTGGATACACCAGAAAGTACGTGCCGAGGCTTTAGAATTTTGTTGGAGAAGTTTCCAGAGTTAAAGGAAAGCTATTTCGGCTTGAAAATTCAGGATTATCTAGCGACGAATGATTCTGCAGTTTTAGGTGAAATACTTGATGGGCGTATGAAGTTACGGATGCTGAAAGAGAGCAAGAAGTGATATTGCCCTCACCCTAACACAGTGCTATACTTAAACAACTATAAAAGGAAAGAGGTTATCACCTATGCCCAGAACGAAAGGCAGCAAAAACCGTCCCAAAATCAATACCACCAACGACTACGCATCTCAGATTGCGGAGAAGCAGGAGACTATTGCGTCTCTGAATACCGAGATCGCATCCATCCAGAAAGCGATTGAAGAGCAGAAGAACACTCTGAAAGAGAAGAAGACTGCTCTGAAGAAGGTCGAAAAAGAAGTGGCATCCCTGGAAGCGAAGAAGGCAAGGGAAGATGCTAAGGCCGCAGAGGAAGCAAAGAAAGCAGAGGCGGAATCCGTCCTGAAGAAATTGCTTGCCGGTGGCATGAGTGCCGATGAGATCCTCGCTAAGCTGAAATAACCAAGAAAACCGAGAAAAAAATAAATGCCGTGTGGACAAACTGAACTCCAGGAGTACACTCGGTATTTTTTGAAGGTTGATATATAGTTTGTGACGAAAATAAACATTGAATAGAAATAAAAGAAATGGAGCGTGAGAAAAATGAACTTATCTAAAATACACCACATCGCGATCATCGTATCCGACTACGAAGTCGCAAGGGAGTTCTATGTGAACAAGCTGGGCTTTGCTGTCATCCGGGAAAACTACCGCCCGGAGCGTAAGGACTGGAAGCTGGATCTTCGTGTCAATGAACACACGGAGCTGGAGATTTTCGCAGAGGAAAATCCGCCGAAGCGTGTGAACCGCCCGGAGGCCTGTGGCCTACGTCACCTTGCGTTCTGCGTTGATAGCGTGGAACAGACGGTGAATGAGCTGGCAGAGGTAGGCATTGAATGTGAGCCGATTCGTGTTGACGATTATACCGGAAAGAAGATGACTTTCTTCCATGATCCGGATGGTCTGCCGCTGGAGCTGCACGAATAAGCATGGGAAAGAAAAGAGCGTATAAATCTCGGAAGCCCGGTGGAGGCCGAAAGAAGCTGAAGCCGGAGTACGATGCCGGGAAAAATCTGAAAGAGCAGATGGAAAGTGCTGTGGCACTTTATGATTCTGAGATGTCCTTGCAGGCCATCGGAGATGAGTTGGGATTAAATCCCATCAAGGTACGGAAGCTGCTCATCACGGCCGGTGTGTATGAATCTGAAGTGGCGGAGAAGGTGCAAGCTACCTTTCAAGAATACCGTGAAACACAAGACTACAAAACCTCTATACTCTCAACTGCAAACACTCTGAAACTTTCCAAAGCCTCCGTCACCTCGTACCTGCCATATCGGAAAGGTGTGTACTTCCCAAGCACAGCAGAAAAAGGGAAGATCAGTGTCGGAGCAGAGCGGCAGCGGAGATATAGAGCGATGAAGCGGTGGAGGGCTGATCCGACAGAAGAAAACTTTTGGGGAGTGGTTTTGGCTTATGCTGGTGTGAAATTCAAAACTTACTCCGGGTTGCCATTCTCTTACCAAATTAAAAAAGGCAGGAACGGCGAGTATACGAAAGAACTGTGGATTGACAGGCGGGAGAACAGTAAAAGCCTGGCATGGAGTTCTATAGTTTTGGCGCTGAAGAATATTAAAGGAGAAGTGGTAGACCGCCCGAAAGCTCTGGGCGATATCCGGGGAGTGACTTACATCTACGGAATGTTCTATTGGTTCGGATTGATCAATGTGCCGGATGAAGTGAAGGAGAAGATGGGGCATCCTAAAGACCGCAAAAAATAGGTTGCTATGTGCAAAAGTCTACGGTAAGATGTGCCGTAACTGAGGATGTGAATCTCAGTTGGGAAGGATGGTAGCATTATAGAAAAATTGAAGGAAATGCTGGAGGAGTATTTGAAGAAAACAGAGCCGGAGTATTACCCGCCAGTGGAGAATCTGCTGGATCTGATCTACGAGCATTACACGGAGAACAACCCAGTAGAGAAAAACACAGTTGCCGGGAAAGCAGCAAAGGCCAAGGAAAAGGAACTTGAAGAGTGGCTGCGTGGCTTGGAAGGAATGGATAGGCTTGTAGATGACTACGTCGGAGATAAGATTCCGCTTTGGGAGAAGATCATGGACCGGCAGGGAACGGTGTGCTGCGCATGGGAGAAGACCGCTTTTGAGGAAGGACTGAAAGTCGGGATACGACTTATGATGGAAGCGTATAGTTTGTGACGGAAATAAAATGAACTCCTAGAGTTCAAAAAAGCCCTCGCTTGTTACGGCGGGGGCGTGTGTTCTCATTATTCAGGCTTTTCAGCTTTTTTCTTCTTCGGTGCGATTTTGTGACCAGAGTAGATTGCCATACCCATGCAGACCAGAGAGCCGCAAGCGAAATACTTGTGAGCCTGCATCAGCTTTTTGCAGCCCGTGTAGAAGCATCCTGCCATGCAGGCAAGTGCGCCGAGTGACCAATATTTATGTGCTTTCATTTTGTGTGTCCTCCTTATCTTCTTTCTGTATTTTGAGCAATTCCTCGATTTCCGTTTTACTCGCCGGCCGTACTGCCTTTTTATTATCGTGTGCTACCGCTCCGCAGTCGGGGCATCGATCCGGCAGTTTCTCAGCAGAGAAGCAGTAGCGGCAGAAATCGCAAAAGTAGTAGTTCAAGTCGTATTCACCCCAATCTCTAATATATCCTCAAATGCAATAATGGTCGGCAGCTCTTTGCCGGTATCATTTATAAAGCCTGTGTAGATTCGCAGTTCTTTGGTTATCGTATCCACAACATCCAGTACTCCGGCTATATCTTCATAGTAGCCGTCCGTGAAATATTTTATTGTGATCTCTTGACCTTTCTGAAGCTGGCTGATCTTTTGATTTAGAACTTCCTTGCCTTCTTTAGACAGCTCGATTCTATTTCCTTTGAGATGATCTCTGCCTTCAGAAGCAATCTCATCCTCATAGCCTCGTAGGGCGGCAAACGGAGAGAAGATTTTAGCACGATTGGACATCGGCATCCGGGGATGATTATGTGGTGGCTCCGGGCGGGAAGCATGGAGTATTTTGCCATACTTACTTTGGACGGCCCTGCCTTCCGGTGTGTTCTTGTAGTCCATGTTCTCCCTCCTTACTTGACCTTGTGGCCGCCTATCTGCTGATTTCTTTCTCTCATCGTTGCACCATCCAGATAGTTGGTTCCTTTTAGTACGGCGTTCTTGCCGAACTTCTTCTTGAGACCCAGCATCGCATTTTGCAGCTTTTTCTCTTTTTCCAACTTGGTCGTGTCAGTGAATAGGTCAACTTGGAAGAATCCCTCATCTTTGATCACACGGTTGGCAGCGATTGTGATCCGTCTTACCGTCAGGGTTTTATCAGCTATTCTCTCGAACAGCTCAGTTGTGGCAGAGATCAGGGTGCTTCCGAGGTTGGTCGGATTATCCAGTTTTGTGCTGCCATGAGCACCTTTCGGAACAGTGCGGCCGTAGTGGTCAATGTGTACCGGACCTCTGTACTTGCCGCTGTCACAGTTTTCACGGTCATAGCCCACATCTAGTGTCAGGCTGTCCGTAACCAGACCTTTGTCCGTCAACTGTAATACTAAGCTGTCAGCCATCTCCATGACAATGATTCTGGCTTTGTCATATGGGTAAGGGCAGGAGAGTACCTGACCTTCGGAGATGCTGTTGGTGCTGGGCTTGTAGGCCTTGATCTCTTTCATACCGCAGGATTCCAGCCCCCAAGCATGATCAATCAGCAGTTCGGAGTCAACACCGAATTCCTTATATAAGATATCCTGATTGACGGTGCTGAAATAGGCCAGCTCGCCCATCGTATGGATGCCGTGCTTTTCTAGTCGCTTGACGGTACCGGGACCAGTCATCCAGAAGTCTGTGAGCGGCTTGTGATCCCAGAGGAGATAGCGGAAGCTCTCTTTATCCAGTTCAGCGATGCGGACTCCGTCCTTGTCAGGCGCAGCGTGTTTGGCAGTGATGTCCATTGCCAGCTTCGCCAGATATAGATTGGTACCAATCCCGGCGGTGGCAGTGATGCCGGTCGTATAAAGCACTTCCCGGATCATTGTCATGGCAAGGTCGTGTGCGGTCATATTATAGTGGGATAGGTACGAGGTGGCATCGATGAACACCTCGTCGATGGAATATACCACGATGTCCTCTGGTGCGATGTATTTCAGATAGATGCCATAAATCTGCCGCGACACCTTTTCATAATATGCCATCCGGGGTGGTGCAACAAGGTAAGAGAGTTCGAGTGACGGGTCGGCGGCAAGCGATAAGGAATCATAGGAAGCAGAGGAGAAGGATGGTTTACCGTCCTTATACATAGCTTTTCTTAATCGTACCGCTTCCCTTAACCGATTCGCATTGACCTCTTTGACCTTCTGCACGACCTCGAACAGTCTGGCGCGACCTGGAATGCCATAGGCTTTCAGGGAAGGAGACACAGCGAGACAGATAGTTTTCTCAGTGCGAGAGGAATCTGCTACGACCAGATTTGTAGTAAGCGGGTCGAGGTGTCGAGCGGCGCATGGTAAAAGAAACCATTGATGCGTTCTTGTTCCAAGAAAGTCATGTGGCTATGGCTGGTTAAGTACCGTACAGATCAAAAGTGTCTGTGCGGTATTTTTTTGCCTTTTTTACTGCCGATATAGGGCTTTCACAGAGTCGATATGAAAATGTGGCGAATTCGCCACAGAAGTGTGGCTTATCTGCCATTTGCAAGAGCCTTTCCAACTGGTAGACTATAAACAGTTCAAGGGAAAAGCCCACAGAGCCAAAACGAAAGCACCTGTCGGCAGTACCTCGGACAAATTAAAAAAATATCGAAGCCCGATTCTAGAGCAGGCGAAGGATACCATAAGCAATATGACAGCACAGCAGAGTTATTTGCTGGAGCTGGAGGACTGAACATGGGATCATTCTAACCTTCTTTAGAATCGGGCTTTTTGCGCCTTTTGACCGCAGAGTCTGTCCGTTTCATGAGTATGCCGCGAATCTGCCATGTGTGTTCTTTAAAGCCAGAGCTTTCAGTATCCTTCCCTCTCAGAAGTCCGGGGGAAAGGACAAAACAATGATGAACATGATGACTGGAGCAGTAGCAATCAACGGTGGAGTAGGTGTGATGGAAACCCATCAGCCGCAGGTGGCAGTCAGCCAGATGGCAGCAAGCGCGGCACAGGCTGCAGAGCAGGTGGCTCTGAATGCACACATCACTCTGCGTGAGCTGAAAGGAATGATCGACACTGTAGTGGAGAAGAAGCTCCCGACTTTCAAGACTCTCATGGAGATGAACCCGGTGGCAGTAGCCCGCACGAGCGTGAATGGTGCAAAGCTGACGGCCTATGAAAACGGCTATGCAGTCTATGAGGTGGACAGTGCCCACACTGTCATGGCCGTGGAACGCTGCGGCGATTACCGCTACGACTTCACCGATGGCACACATCAGATCGTGCCGGCAGAGACTTTCGAGGATGCCGAGTGGAGTCTGCGCCTTCTGATGGAAGGGGAGAAGCGTATGGAACACAACCTCAGTAAAACTGCTGCAAAGTTTGAGCCGGTGCCGCTGGAATGCGATGGCTCTGACTGGTCCGCTTCTATTATGGTGGACTTTTTGGATGAAGACAATGCCGAGATGCTGGCAGACAAGGAACTGCGCCGTCTGTATGCTGCCATGAGCAAGCTGACCGAGCGTCAGATGGAAGTGGTCCAGCTCTACTTCTATAAAGGTATGACCCAGCAGGAGATCGCAGAGGAAATTGGTATCGGTCGCCGTTCTGTTGGAAACTGCCTGGAAAGTGCTCTGAAAAAAATCAGAAAAAACTTTTAAGAAAAGTACCTCCCAAACAGCTCCAAACGGTGTGTTTTCATTGAGAAGATCATTGAGGAGTTGGGTAAGACCTATCACATTTTAGAGATTGCTTTTGACAGATGGGGAGCGGTGCAGATGACCCAGAACCTTGAAGGGATGGGCTTCACGGTAGTTCCTTTTGGACAGGGTTTCAAAGATATGAGCCCGCCTACCAAGGAGTTCTACAAGCTCCTGATGGAAGGACGAATCATACATGGCGGCAACCCGGTCATGGCATGGATGGCGGGGAATGTGGTCGTGGATACCGACCCGGCTGGCAACATCAAGCCGACCAAGGCAAAGTCGCCGGAGAAGATCGATGGAATCGTCGCTGCGATCATGGCACTGGACCGTTGCATCCGAAACGAAGGACAGTAGCAGGGAAGTGTATACGATGAACGTGACATGATCGTTTTCTAATCGACAAAATATTTGTTTTTGCACCTCTTGACTTTTCTTTCTTTCTCTCTTACAATGAGAAAGAAAGAAGAAAGAAACGAGAAAGAAAGGAGCAGAAGGTGTTAGCATTCGAGAACCAGAATATCGAATTTAAGCAAGAGTATGTCCCGGACATCCGAAAAGAGGTGATGGGATTTGCAAATGCAGAGGGCGGCACGGTTTATGTTGGTGTCAGAAAAGATGGATCGGTTTTAGGTATCGGCGATCCTGATGGGGTAATGATCCAAATCGTAAATTCTTTGAAAGATTCCCTGGCACCAGACATAATGCCGTTTGTTAGAGTCAACACAGTTGAAATAGAAGAGAAGCAAGTTATCGAAATTGATGTGACAACCGGAACGAATCGACCGTACTATCTCCGTGAAAAAGGTTTGAAACCTGGCGGTGTGTATGTAAGAAAAGGAAGTTCTACACAGCCAATGACTGAGGAAGGAATCCGGGAGATGATTCTCCAAAACAGCGGCAGGTCTTTTGAACTGTGTAGAAGTATGAAGCAGGAATTGACGTTCCATACTCTCCAAACAGAGATGCAGAGAAGGTCGATTGAAATCGGACCATCACAAATGCGAACTCTCAAACTGATCGGTGAAGATGGCCTGTATACAAATCTTGCGCTGTTGCTATCGGATCAGTGTGAGACAACAACGAAAGTTGCTCTCTTTCAAGGAACGGACAAAGAACTATTCCGAGATAGAAAGGAGTTCACAGGATCTATTTTGAGGCAGCTTGAAGATGTCTATCAGTTTATTGATTTAGTCAACAAAACGAAAGCAACATTTTCGGGGCTGGATCGAACTGATTGGAGAGATTATCCGGAGGAAGCTGTAAGAGAGGCTTTGCTGAACAGCATCGTTCATCGCGATTATTCTTTTAGTGGAAGCAATCTGGTCAATGTCTATGAGGACAGAATTGAATTTGTTTCTCTTGGAGGTCTTGTATCTGGTTTGGAGCTGAAATCCATTTTTCTTGGCGTTTCACAATCGAGAAATCCAAATCTTGCGGCTGTTTTCTACCGCATGAGATTGATTGAGAGCTACGGCACAGGAATCGGAAAAATCGAACGTGCGTATAAAACTTGTCCATTTCAACCGGAGTTTGAAACAGCAAAAGGAGTTTTCCGTGTGACACTTCCGAATAGGAACGAGGAACAAAACAATGAAGTGCAAGTGTCGGATAATGCGGATGAGGATATTTCGCTGAATGAGCAGAAGCAACTTATTGTTCAATATGCGCAGGAAAATGGCAGCATCACAAGAAAAGAAGTGGAGGATTTGATTGGCGCAGGAACAACGAAGGCATTCCGACTGCTTAAGGAACTTTGCGAAGCAGGAAAACTTGAGCAAAAAGGAAACGGAAGGCTGAGTACCTACGTTACCAAATAAATATCATTGTACGAAGAAGCATCTTGGCAAAAGTCAGGGTGCTTTTTTCATGTCATTTTTGATTTTGGAGGACAAGAACTATGAAGTATCTGATGAGTGCAGAATGGTGGAAGGCAGCCGGCATCCGTGCTGCAAAGACGATGTTCCAGACTGGCGCGGCTCTGGTCGTGACACAGATGCCCGGCGGCACGGTGGACTGGATGGCGGTCGGCAGCGCAGTGATCGTGGCAGGTGTTGCGTCCCTCGGTACCAGCCTTGCCGGTCTGCCGGAACTGGAAAAACAGTAAAAAAGACAAAAAAGAGCCCGACGCATCAGGCTCTTTCAAGGTGTTGTCCGAAGACGACCACCGCAATTCATGATTATAATACCACAGCAAGTATATTTGTTCAATTGTTTATGAAAGGATTGGTTGAAATATGGGATTCTGGGAATGGATGGGGTTTGAGAATCCAAGGGATTCTCCCAAAACAGAACAGCCAAAAGAAGGTCTGCCGCAGGTCACGGATAACGTCCGCGATTCCGGGCAGACCTTTGTGTTTGGCCGTTCCAATGCCGGGGAGCAGGTGGATGAGAAAGCCGCCATGCAGATCCCGACGGTGTATGCCTGTGTCCGTCTGCTGGCAGAGTCCATTGCGGCACTGCCGCTGCATCTCTACCGGGTAACAGACGATAACGGCAATAAGGAAAAGGCACGGGATCATCCGCTGTATAAGATTCTGTATCGCCAGCCCAACCCGGAGATGACATCCTTTGTCTTCTGGGAAACACTGATGACCCACCTGCTCCTCTGGGGCAACGCTTACGCACAGATCGTCCGGGATGGCAAGAACACGGTGCTGGGTCTGTATCCGCTTTTGCCGGAAAATGTCGAAGTGGACCGGGATGAGAGCGGTGAGCTCTACTATATCTACCACGCCTACACGGATGAAGTTCCGGGAGAGCAGAATAAAGACCTCTACTTCCGCCGGGACGAGATCTTCCATGTGCCGGTGCTGGGGTTTAATGGTCTGATCGGTTTCTCACCGATCGCCATGTGTCTGACATCAAGAATCTGGTCGGTGACGAGCTGGTGGCATCTGCCATCAAGTCTGCAATGGCTGAACTTGGTCCCAAAGAGGTAACCAACCGCACCAAGATCGAACCTCTGGCACAGCAGAAGCTGGCAGAGTCCCTTGTGCAGAAATATGGTGAGGATGTTGTGTTCGTAAACAAGGTCGTCGTCAACGACATGAATTTCGAGGATGCCTACAACGAAGCCATCCAGCAGAAGTCCATTGCACAGCAGAACGCAGATAAGCAGAAGATCGAGAATGAAGCTGCCATTGCCAAGGCAGAAGCGGATAAGCAGGTGGCGATCACCAATGCAGAGGCGGAAGCACAGAAAACTTCCATCACTGCAGACGCACAGGCGGATGCAAACCGCAAACTGGCAGAAAGCCTGTCCGATACGCTGATCGAGTACCAGAAGATCCAGAAGTGGGATGGAAAGCTGCCGACTGTGAGCGGCGGTAATGCACTGGTCAGCATTGACCCGGCAGAGTAAGAAACACGATATACGGCAGGGCTTCGGCTCTGCCAATTTTACATGAAATTTTGGAGGATTACGATTATGGCAGTTACAAAGAAAATTGAGATCGATGGCAAGGAAGTCACCTTTAAGGCAAGTGCCGCTGTACCCCGCCTGTACCGCATCAAGTTTGGCCGTGACATTTACAAAGACTTGCGCCAGCTGGAAAAGAGCGTAGGGGAGAACGATGAGGACAATTCCAACCTCGACCTTTTCAGTCTGGAGATGTTCGAGGACCTGGCATGGTTGATGGCCCGTCATGCTGACCCTGCGAATGTGCCAGACAGCCCGGAGGAGTTCCTGGACCAGTTCAACACCTTCTCCATCTACCAGATCCTGCCCCAGCTGATCGAACTGTGGGGCCTGAATGTGCAGCCGGAGGTGGAATCCAGAAAAAACCTCGAAAAAGTGAGCGGGAAATGACCACCCCGCTCTTTCTGCTGCGCTGTGTACAGCTCGGTATCAGCATTGCCGACCTCGACCTGCTGACCATCGGGTTGGTCAATGATATGTTCACGGAGCGGCAGAATGACGACTATTCGTACAAAGAGCTGGCAAGTCAGTCGGACTTCGATCGATTCTAAAGGTTCGACTTATTTTACTTGACTTTGCAGATTATCTGATTTATTGTACTCGTAAAGAAGTAACTTACGAGTTACTAATTCACGAGTATAATTATTGGAGGTGAGCAGATGAGTCAATTCTATTGCCGTGAGGATGAGCTGCGGAAACTGAATAAACGGTATGCAGGTGATAAGTTTGAGTGCATTGTCATCTATGGCAGACGGCGTGTTGGTAAAACGGCACTGATCAACGAGTTCTGCAAAGATAAGCCTACCATTTTCTTTTCTGCATTGAACACGACAGGAAAGGAAAATCTGGAAGCTCTCTCAAAGTCGATTATGAGTTTTGAGCGGCCGGATATGGAGTCTGCACCGGAGTTCAGGTCCTATGATGCAGCTTTGGATGAGCTGACAGCACTTTCAAAGGAAAAGAGGATTGTCTTTGTCATTGATGAGTATCCTTATCTTGCAAAAGCAAAACCAGCTATTTCAGCGATGCTGCAGCACATCATCGACCACAAATGGACAGAGTCCAAGATGTACCTGTTTCTTTGCGGCTCCTCTATGAGCTTCATGGAGAGTCAGGTGCTTGGAAAGGAAAGTCCGTTGTATGGCAGACGTACTGGCCAGTTTAAGATTGAGCCGCTAGACTATAAAGAAACCGCTGTGTTCAACCCAAATCTGTCTGCAGAAGACAATTCCCTGATTTATGGAATCACGGGAGGAGTTCCCCACTATATCAATAAGTTGGATGTGCGAGATAGTGTGGATGAAGCTCTGTTGGATAATTTCTTTGACCGCTCCAGCTATCTGTATGAGGAACCGGGGAACTTACTGAAGCAGGAACTCCGGGAGCCGGCCATTTATAATGCAATCATTAAAGCGATTGCAGAAGGTGCTTCCCGAATGAACGATATCAAGATGAAGGTCGGCGAGGAAAACTCGGTCGTATCGAAGTACCTGAAAACGCTGATCGACCTTGGCATTGCGAAGAAAGAAACACCGATTACAGAAAAACCGGGTAAGAAAACCATCTATCTGCTGGCTGATAACTTCTTCCGTTTCTGGTATCGGTTTGTGCCAATCAATATGAGTGCCATTGACTCTGGCAGAATTGCAAAGACCTATCCACACGCTGTAAAGCAGTATCTTCCTGATTACATGGGTCTAATTTATGAGAAGATGTGTCAGGATTACCTGCTCTATTATTCGGATAGCCTTCCTATTGAGCTGAGTGAAATCGGCCAGTGGTGGGGGACAGACCCGAAGAAGAAAAAGCAGATACAGATTGATATCGTCGGAACTCCTGTTGAGGGCAAAGACTATATCATCGGTTCATGCAAATACCGGAATGAGAAAATCGGTGTGGATGAACTCGATTTGATTCGGGATTATGCTTCAGTTTTTGGAAAGGGCAACAACTATCACTACTATATCTTCTCGAAAGGCGGATTCACAGATGGACTTCTTCAGGCACAAGAGCGAGGTGAAGTTCGGCTGATAACGCTGGAAGACCTTTACAAGTAAAAATTCTAATCAACCCTGCTGGTGAATGATATGTACCCAGAATCCTGGACACATATTTACGAACTAAGCTGAACACATGGATGCTAGCCTGTATTGCACAGGTGGCATCCATTTTGTTTTTCAGCTCTTAAGCGTATCAGTTCTTCCGCGAGCGGACTGTCATCACCTCCCAGTTGATCGAACCAGCCCTTGCAATCATACTGAGAACAAAAGATGACCCGTCATGCAAAGTTACTCAACAATCATCGGCGTGATTGAATTACGCCTTAGTGGTATTGGATACCGCACCACAAAAGCACGTTATGGTATCGGAAACAGTACTGTCACACTCATCATGACACTGGATTTTCTGAAGACACTGGAAGCTGTAAAGGCAAACTTTAAGAAGCTCGATATGATGATTCGAATATTGTCTGACCGGATAGTTACCGGAAATTCTATTTTGCAAAATTTCTTAATGAAATATGCTGGATAGCCTTTTGCTTGTATGATAAGATACAAGAGAAGGCTAGAAGATTATCTGAGTGATGTACCCGGGGATTATTACGAAGAGTATCGGAATCAGGAGTCAGATAGCCGGGAGATAGAGTATATATTTGAGGATAAAAACAAGTAAACAACAGGCAGGATATGATCTTTTCTAATAACGATGGGAGGTAAGCGAAATGTTGAATATGCGGGAGACTATTCCGGAAGTATTTCGGGCAATGGAGAAACAGGTTTATAAAGATATCTGCAAGTATGATGGATGTTTTCCAAAGATTGAATATGCAGAAAACTTAAAAGATGAAGTGCTGGAAAATGCATTGAACGGATACGCAAAGGGATGTAAAAAAGAAGACGTTATAGCAATCTGTGCAGCAGAGCAAAATGGGAAAAAGGGTATTCTGTTCAGTACAGAGGGAATGTACAACAGTTGGACAATTGAAGAGGGACATGCCCCATTTACACCGGTACTGTATCATAAAATTGAACATACAAAAGCAGAGGGCAGTTCCAGGCTGACAATTAACGATTATTATGTAAAGACATATTCTATGTATTGTCGACACACGCAGTTCTGCAGTTATGTGCTGGGCTGGACAGCAAAAAAGATATTTTACAGCCGGGTTTATTTTCCAGAAGAAAAGTACTGCGTTGGTGATCTCACACGTGGTCTGGCAGAAGCCGGACCGAAGCTGATTTTGCATGTAAATGAGTCGGAACCTGCAGATAATGAACTTGAAAAGGTCGAGACCAGTCTTCTTCTGCTGAATCTGAAGACCAGAGATCTGAAGGTGGAGACATACAAAGGATTGCAAAAAAACAGCTGTAAAGTCAGATATAAGATACATACAGGAGAGTATATAGGTGCTGGTCTGGTGATTGATTATAATGCGAAGAAGATTCTGAATTTTTCACATAGACCGGTTATTTATGAGGAGTTAAAAGCAGTTCCTGTTGGAACGATCGTACAGTTGTATGAGGCCTTTGATCATATTTACTATGGATTCTGTGAGAAAACATCTGTGGTGGAAATTGCGCAGTTTACATCAGAGAAGTCTCCGGCTCCGGATTGGATTCTTTCGTTGGATGGAAACATTTGCCAGAAGATGGTTCCCGATCAGAAATTTTATCAAATATCTACAGCAGAAGGAGTGCTGAAGATCTCAGATTTAGAGAAGCATCCAGTAGATGATCAGATACTGGATTCGCAGCAGATCCAGTGCGGTGAACCTGTTACAGTATGGCGGGAAATGCTTTCGAATGGACAGAAGCAGGCGATAGTGCCTGAGGAAATTTTTGCAGAGACTGAGATTGAATTTGAATCAGAAAACAAGAAGGGAGGGGAATGATTATGGGGTTTGGATTTTTTGGATTTGGAAGAAAAAAGACAGATAAAAAGCAGGATGAACAAAAAGAGCAGATTCCCAAGGAACTGGCAGCATATCGGGCGGCAATAAAGACAGAGGAAGAACAGGGATTTGAAGCTGCAAAGGACATGTATATCATGGCAGCAGAAAATGGAAGCCGGGAAGCCTGCGTGCGTCTGAGTACCTATCTGGAAGAAAAAGACGAGACTTTTTTCGCTCTTATTTTGTCTCAGTGTGTGGCTGATCTGGGAGATGGAGAATCAGCATATAAGGCAGGTCTGGCACTCCAGGCAGGTCTGGAAGCAGACAGAGATGATCGAAGTGCATTTTATATGTTCCGGAAAGCTGCAAATGCCGGTCATATAGAATCTCAGTATCTTCTTGCGTCTATGTATTACAGAGGGATCGGAACGGCAGAAGACTTGAAACAGGCTGCGTTGTGGGCGCATCGAGCTGCAGATGCCGGTCATATAGAAGCCCAGTATCTGTTTGGTATGCTGCGTGGTCGTGGTGAAGGTGTGGAAATGAATACAGAGGATGCATGTGGCTGGCTGAAAAAAGCAGCTGCGCAGGGGCATGCAGGAGCAATCCGGATGCTTCAGGCTCTGGACGAAAAGAAGCTTACCGGCCAGAAAACAGGAGAAAAATCAGCTCGTGCGGTGGCGCAGGAATGTGTTCGGAAATTGTCGGTGGAAGAACAGTATCGTCAGGGAATGGAATCCTATGAGACGGAAGATTATGTGAAAGCATTTGTATACCTGAAGGAATGTTTCAGTACTTCAGAAATGAAAATGTATCCGGACGCTTTGGCGGCTCTTGGAAAGATGTATGAACAGGGACTCGGAACGTGGGCAGATCCAAGAAAGGCTCAGGTATTTTACTTGCTTGCTTGCGATAAAAATAATGTGCTGCCTTACATGGAATTTTGCGCTCTGCAGAATTTTCCGTCTGTCATGGATATTGAAAATGTACTTCCATTGTTTGAAAAGATGCATGCCAAATGGCAGGGGGATGAAGAAACTTGTCAGAACATGGAGGAAATAAAACAGGAACTGCAGAAAACAAAGGAGGGCCTGCAGGGATTTTTGAAAATAGCAGATATGCTTCTTGAAGAAAAACAGAATGATTCTGCACTTGCGAAAACTATGCGTTACCGGATCGCTGCCCGTCTGGGGTCTGGAAAAGCAGTCTTAAAATTGGCGGAGCGCCCGGATATAGGAAAAGAAGACAGACGATTTCTATATGAAGTTGCTGCAAACAGGGGATGTGCGGATGCTATGTATCTGCTGTCGAAAGAATGCGAAGGAGATCATCTGCTCCTGGAATGGACATTCTGGTTGTTGAAAGCTGAGCAGGAAGGATCAGCGGCTGCTCAATGTACATTGGGTCGTACTGCACTTTCAGAGAATCAGGATGAGAAGGCAATGGAATATTTTGAAAAGGCTGCAGAGCAGAATTATCCGGATGCATTGCTGATGTGTCATGGTATGTATGAACAGGGGCGTGGAACAGAAAAGGATAAGAAAAAGGCTATGTGGTATTTGCAGAGAGCTGCAGAACAGGGAAGTTGTAGGGCACAGGTGAAATATGCATATCTGCTTGAAACGGGAGATGGTGTAGAAAAGAATCCTGCACAGGCTGTAGAGTGGTACCGAAAGGCAGCATTGAATGAGGAAAATAGTGAAATTGCCTGGTATGCATATGGTCGTGTGCTTCATGAAGGAATTGGCTGCCGAAAAAATCAGGAAAAAGCAGCATTCTGGCTGGAAAAAGCAGCAGAGAAGGGTCATAACAGGTCACAATATATGATTGGAAGCATGTATGCAGATGGGGAAGGAGTTCCAAAGAATATAGAGATGGCAAAGAAATGGCTTCATAAAGCATGTTGGTCGAAAGACTATAAGATTTCATCAGCTGCGCGGAATAAATATAGCAGACTTGAGAGATAGTCCGTTAAATGGTAAAATCAAAGCATGATTGGGAAAATAACATACAAATGACGAGGTGAATGAGCAATGAACATGAGAGAAGAATACGAGCGCTGGCTTGCGAATGCAACCGCAGATGCGGATGTGGCAGCGGAGCTCAAAGCCATGGATGATGCGAAGGTTGAAGATGCATTTTACCGTGATCTGGCATTTGGTACCGGTGGATTGCGTGGTGTGATCGGAGCAGGAACCAACCGTATGAATATCTATACGGTAGCAAAAGCATCCCAGGGACTGGCCGATTATCTGAAGAAACACTATGAGAAGCCGTCCATTTCCATTGGTTATGACAGCCGTATCAAGAGTGATGTGTTTGCAAAAGTTGCTGCAGGCGTATTTGCTGCAAATGGCGTACAGGTCAATATCTGGCCGACACTGCTGCCGGTGCCGACTGTATCTTTTGCAACCAGATATCTGCATACTTCTGCAGGTGTGATGGTGACGGCGTCCCATAACCCAAGTAAATACAATGGTTATAAGGTCTATGGAGCAGATGGCTGCCAGATTACCACAGAGGCTGCTGCAGAGATCCTGGCTGAGATCGAGAAGCTGGACATCTTTGCAGATGTGAAGAACAGCGAGTTTGAAGCTGGCGTTGCTGCCGGACAGATTAAATATATTCCGGATGAGGTATATACGGCATTTGTCAATGAGGTGAAGAATCAGTCTGTTCTGTTTGGCGAGGAAGTGAACAAAGACGTAGCTATTGTGTACAGCCCGCTGAATGGTACTGGTCTGAAGCCGGTGACCCGTACGCTGAAAGAGATGGGATACACCAATATCACCGTTGTCAAGGAGCAGGAGCAGCCGGATGGCAATTTCCCGACCTGCCCGTATCCGAACCCGGAGATCAAGGAAGCCATGGCTCTTGGCATGGAATATGCAAAGAAATGCAATGCGGACCTGCTGCTGGCTACTGACCCGGACTGCGACCGTGTCGGTATTGCGGTAAAAAATAAATCCGGAGAGTATCAGTTACTGACTGGTAACCAGACTGGTATGCTGTTACTGGATTATATTTGCAGCCAGCGTCAGAAACATGGCAAGATGCCGGCAGATCCGGTGATGGTGAAGACCATCGTGACCATGGATATGGGAGAGCAGATCGCAACCCATTATGGTCTTCGTACTATTAACGTGCTGACTGGATTCAAATTCATTGGAGAGCAGATCGGCAAGCTGGAGCAGCAGGGCAAGGCTGACAGCTATGTATTTGGTTTTGAGGAGAGCTACGGTTATCTGACCGGCTCTTATGTGCGCGATAAAGACGGTGTAGATGCTGCTTACATGATCTGCGAGATGTTCAGCTACTATGCAACCAGAGGCATCAGTCTGCTGGATAAGCTGGAAGAACTCTTTAAGACTTATGGATATTGCATGAATACCCTGCACAGCTATGAGTTCGATGGCAGTGCCGGATTTGCAAAGATGCAGAACATTATGCAGGCATTCCGTGGAGACATCACAGAGTTTGGCGGCAAGAAAGTTGTCAAGCTGCTTGACTATGCACAGGGGCTGGATGGACTGCCGAAGTCTGACGTGCTGAAATTCCTGCTGGAAGACAACTGCTCGGTAGTTGTTCGTCCGTCCGGTACAGAACCGAAGCTGAAGACCTATATTTCTGTCAGTGCAGAGAATGAGGAAGCAGCAAAGCAGATGGAAGCAAAGATCAGTGAGAGTGCGGAAAATATTAAAATAGAAAAGAGAGTAGAAGAAAAGAAAACAACATTATTAATCATGGCAGCCGGAATTGGATCCAGATTCGGCGGTGGAATCAAACAGCTGGAGCCGGTAGATGCACAGCATCACATTATCATGGATTATTCCATTCATGATGCTATTGAGGCTGGATTTAACAAAGTAGTATTTATTATCCGCAAGGATATCGAGCATGAGTTCAAGGAAGTGATCGGTGACAGAATCGAGGCGATCTGCAAAGCTCATGATGTGACTGTGGATTATGCATTCCAGGATATCAACGATATTCCTGGAACTTTGCCGGAAGGCAGAACCAAGCCGTGGGGAACCGGCCAGGCAGTGCTGGCAGCCAAAGATGCTCTGGATACCCCGTTTATTGTAATCAACGCAGATGATTACTATGGAAAAGAAGGATTCCGTGCCGTTCATGATTATCTGGTAAATGGCGGACAGTCCTGTATGGCAGGATTTGTGCTGAAGAACACCCTGTCAGACAATGGTGGTGTTACCCGTGGAATCTGCAAGATGGACGAGAAGAACAACCTGACGGAGGTAGTGGAGACCAAGAATATTGTGAAAACTGCAGGCGGAGCTGAGGCAGACGGTGTAGTCATTGATACAGATTCTCTGGTATCCATGAATATGTGGGGCCTGACACCGGATTTCCTGAAGACACTGGAAGATGGATTTAAGGAGTTCTTTGAGAAAAAAGTTCCGGCTAACCCGCTGAAGGCAGAGTATCTGATCCCGACTTTTATCGGAGAACTGCTGGCAGCAGACAAGATGTCCGTAAAGGTACTGCGTTCCAATGATACCTGGTATGGTATGACCTACAAAGAGGACGTGGAAGCTGTAAAGGCAAGCTTTAAGAAGATGCTGGATGATGGCATCTATAAAGAAGACCTGTTTGCAGATCTGTAGAAAGCGTCTGACTATCTGACGGAGCAGGTGCGGCTCTACGTGATGACCGGTGAAGAAAAATATCTGAATAATTTTTTTGTGAGGCAAATGAGAACCGTCGGCGGGAGCATGCGCTGGACAGTCTGAAGCAGTAGATTCTGAAGAAAGTCTCCAGACTGTTACTGACTGCATTCCGAAGCATTGACCATGTGTGCCGGATCGGCGGTGATGAATTTGCAATCGTTATGGTTGAGATGACCAGTGATCTTCGCTATACGATTCAGGAGAAACTACAAGAAATATAACTTAGGACCCATCGATGCAATCGCAAAGACCATGGTGCGTGTACGTGGTTCCTATGCACTGGAACTTATGTTCCGTGATTATCCGGGCGAGATCTGGGTAGCAAGAAAAGACAGTCCCATGATCATCGGTATCGCTGACGGGGAGACTTATGTGGCATCTGATGTGCCTGCAATCCTGAAATACACCCGAAATGTATACTATATCGGCAATCTGGAGTTTGCGAAACTGACACCAGGAGAAGCGCATTTTTATAATCTGGATGGTGATGAGATTGAGAAGCAGACAACCGAGATCAAATGGGATGCAGAGGCTGCAGAGAAGGCAGGATTTGAGCATTTTATGATGAAAGAGATCCATGAGCAGCCAAAAGCTGTCAGGGATACACTCAATTCCGTTGTAAAAGACGGCAGGATCGATTTTAAGGAGATGCAGATCAGTGATGAGGATCTGAACAAATATGAGCAGATCTATATAGTAGCCTGTGGTTCTGCATGGCATGTGGGAATGGCCGCACAGTATGTGCTGGAAGATCTGACAGATATTCCGGTACGTGTGGAGCTTGCATCAGAGTTCCGTTATCGGAAGATGCCACTGAACCAGAAGGCACTGGTCATAGTGGTCAGTCAGTCTGGAGAGACCGCCGATACACTGGCTGCATTGAGGCTTGCAAAGGAGAAGAAGCTTGCTACCCTGGCGATTGTCAATGTAGTTGGAAGCAGTATTGCCCGGGAGGCAGATCATGTGCTGTATACACTGGCAGGACCGGAGATCTCTGTAGCGACCACAAAAGCTTACAGTGCACAGCTGGCAGCGATGTATTGTCTGGCAGTGCAGTTTGCCAGGGTGAGGGAGAAAATCACAGAGGAACAGTACAGCTTTTACATTTCTGAATTGTTATCGATTCCCGAGAAGATGGAGAAGGTTCTGGAGGATAAAGAACGGATTCAGTGGTTTGCGGCAAAGTATGCCAATGCTCATGATGTATTCTTTGTAGGACGTGGAATTGATTATGCGATCTCTCTGGAGGAAAGTCTCAAACTGAAAGAAATCTCCTATATTCATTCAGAGGCATATGCGGCAGGAGAACTGAAGCATGGAACGATCAGTCTGATCGAACAGGGAATGCTGGTCATTGGAGTTCTTACACAGGATGAGTTGTATGAGAAGACCATCAGCAATATGCTGGAGTGTAAGAGCAGGGGAGCATATCTGATGGGGCTGACGACCTATGGACATTATGAGGTGGAAGATCAGGTGAACTTCGCTGTGTATGTACCAAAAGTGGATGAACATTTTGTGGGCAGTCTGGCTGTGATCCCGCTGCAGCTGCTTGGATATTATGTCAGCGTGGCAAAGGGACTGGATGTAGATAAGCCAAGAAATCTGGCAAAAAGTGTGACGGTTGAGTAGGAAACCCTCTTGACTTTCAGAAAATCTGTGCTATAGTAGAAAAAGATATTTCAAATGCGAAGAAGGTGCAAGTAGCATTCTGTTTTCCATCAGAGAGATCGGGTCAGCGGCTGGAAGCCCGGTCAGGTTCAGGCAGAAAGGTCGAAGTTCACACCGGAGCAGCATTCCTGAACAGATAGAGTAGGGGATGACGTGTTACTGCACGTTATGCAGTTTTATGAGTGTCCGGCATAGCCGGAAAGCAGGGTGGTACCGCGGATTATAAGCTTCGTCCCTTTTGAGGGGCGGAGCTTTTTTATCGTATAGGAAACAAGGAAAGTTCCAGAACCGTCCGATAAATCTATGTAGTAGAAAAGGAGTTTCAACATGAAAGAAAGATTGCAGAAGATCAAAGAAGAGGCAATTGCCCGGATCAAAGAGTCAAAGAATCCGGAATCTCTCAATGATGTGAGAGTCTCTGTACTTGGAAAAAAAGGTGAGCTGACAGCACTGTTAAAGAGTATGAAGGATGTGGCTCCGGAGGAACGCCCGGTCTTTGGTCAGCTGGTAAACGACACCAGAGCTGAGATTGAGAAGGTTATGGAAGAGGCGAAAAAAAATATGGATAAGCTTCTTCTGGATGCAAAACTGAAATCAGAAGTTATCGACGTAACCCTTCCGGCTAAGAAGAATAACGTAGGTCATCGTCATCCGAACACCATCGCACTGGAAGAAGTAGAGCGTATCTTCATTGGTATGGGCTACGAAGTGATCGAAGGACCAGAAGTAGAGTATGACCTTTATAATTTCGAGAAACTGAATATTCCGGCAAATCATCCGGCAAAGGATGAGCAGGATACTTTCTATATTAACAAGGACATTGTGCTTCGTACTCAGACATCTCCGGTACAGGCAAGAATCATGGAAAAAGGCAAGCTGCCGATCCGTATGATCTCTCCGGGACGTGTATTCCGTTCGGATGAAGTGGATGCGACTCATTCTCCGTCCTTCCATCAGATCGAAGGTCTTGTTATCGACAAGAATATTACCTTTGCTGACCTGAAAGGAACTCTGGAAGAGTTTGCAAAAGAGCTGTTTGGAGAAAACACGAAGACAAAATTCCGTCCGCATCATTTCCCGTTCACAGAGCCCAGTGCGGAAGTAGATGTAAGCTGCTTTAAGTGTGGTGGAAAAGGTTGCCGTTTCTGTAAGGGATCCGGTTGGATCGAGATCCTTGGCTGTGGTATGGTACATCCGCATGTACTTGAAATGTGCGGCATCGACCCGAATGAGTACACCGGTTTTGCATTTGGTGTAGGTCTTGAGAGAATCGCTCTTCTGAAATATGAGATCGATGATATGAGACTGCTGTATGAAAACGATATCAGATTCTTAAAACAGTTCTAAGGAGGATTACAAAGATGAATACATCTTTATCATGGATAAAAGCATATGTGCCGGAGCTTGAGGTGACTGCACAGGAATTCACCGATGCTATGACCCTGTCAGGCTCCAAGGTGGAAGGATTTACAAAAATGGATGCCGATCTGGAGAAAATCGTGATCGGACAGATCAAGAAGATTGAGAAACATCCGGATGCAGATAAGCTGATCATCTGTCAGGTAGATATTGGAGAGGAATCTCCGATCCAGATCGTTACAGGTGCTCCGAATGTCAAAGAAGGAGACAAGGTTCCGGTCGTTCTGGACGGTGGACGTGTGGCAGGCGGTCATGACGGCAAGATGACACCTGGCGGCATCCGTATTAAGAAAGGTAAACTTCGCGGAATCGAATCCAACGGTATGATGTGCTCTATTGAGGAGCTGGGTTCCACCAGAGATATGTATCCGGAAGCACCGGAGTACGGTATCTACATTTTCCCGGAGACTGCTGAAGTAGGAGCAGACGCCATTGAAGTACTGGGACTTCATGATGTGGAGTTTGAGTTCGAGATCACTTCCAACCGTGTGGACTGCTACAGTACGCTTGGCCTTGCAAGAGAAACAGCTGCTACCTTCCATAAGGAGTTCAAGGCTCCGGAAGTTCATGTAAAAGGCTGCGGCGGTGATGTGAATGATTATATTAAAGTAGAAGTACAGGATCATGATCTGTGTTCCAGATATTGTGCAAGAGTGGTAAAAAATATCCGTCTTGCTCCGTCACCGGAATGGATGCAGAGAAGACTGGCATCCGTTGGTATCCGCCCGATCAATAACATTGTGGACATCACCAACTACGTCATGGAAGAGTATGGTCAGCCTATGCACGCGTATGATCTGGATACCATTGCAGACCATAAGATCGTAGTCCGCCGTGCAGCAAATGATGAAAAATTTGTTACTCTGGATGGTCAGGAGAGAACACTGGATGAGAACGTTCTGGTCATCTGCGATGGTGAAAAAGCCGTTGGTATGGCAGGTATCATGGGTGGAGAGAACTCCATGATTACCGATGATGTAAAGACCATGCTTTTCGAGGCAGCCTGCTTCGACGGTACCAACATTCGTCTTTCCAGCAAACGTGTAGGTCTTCGTACGGAAGCTTCCGGAAAGTTTGAGAAGGGTCTGGATCCCAACAATGCACAGGCAGCCATCGACCGTGCATGCCAGCTCATTGAAGAACTGGATGCCGGTGATGTAGTAGATGGAACCGTAGATGTATATCCGGTGAAGAAAGAGGAAGTTCGTATTCCCTTTGAGCCGGACCGCATCAATGCTCTGCTGGGAACCGATATCAGCAAAGAGCAGATGCTCGAGTACTTCAAACCGATTGAGCTTGCTTATGATGAGAAGACCAATGAGATCGTAGCTCCGACTTTCCGTCAGGATCTGTTCCGTACTGCAGATCTGGCTGAGGAAGTAGCACGTTTCTTTGGATATGATAATATTCCGACGACTCTGCCGAGAGGAGAGGCAACCACAGGAAAGCTTCCGTTCTATCTGAGAATTGAAGCTGTTGCAAGAGATATCGCAGAGTTCTGCGGATTCTCCCAGGGTATGACTTACAGCTTCGAGAGTCCGAAAGTATTTGACAAACTGATGCTTCCGGAGGATGCAAAAGAGCGTCAGGCTATCCTGATCTCCAATCCGCTGGGGGAGGACTTCTCCATTATGAGAACTATCTCCCTGAATGGAATGCTGACTTCTCTGGCCACCAACTACAATAGAAGAAATAAAAATGTACGTCTCTATGAAATGGGAAATATTTATCTGCCGAAGAGTCTTCCGCTGACGGAATTGCCGGATGAGAGAATGCAGTTCACTCTTGGTATGTATGGCGATGGCGACTTCTTCAGCATGAAGGGTGTCGTAGAAGAGTTCCTCGACAAGATCGGTATGCATGAGAAAGAAGTTTACGATCCGAATGCCGGAAAATCCTTCCTGCATCCGGGACGTCAGGCAAATATCGTTTATGATGGAACCGTGATTGGTTACATGGGTGAGGTTCATCCGACCGTTGCTGCAAATTATGGTATTGGTGACCGTGCTTATGTAGCTGTTCTGGACATGCCGTCTATCGTTGAAAAGGCAACCTTCGACAGAAAATATGAAGGCATTGCAAAATTCCCGGCAGTAACCAGAGACATTTCCATGGTACTTCCGAAAGAGATCCTGGTAGGACAGGTTGAGGAGATCATCGTGACCAGAGGCGGAAAGATTCTGGAGAACTACGAACTGTTCGACATTTACGAAGGTTCCCAGATCAAGGAAGGATTTAAGTCTGTCGCTTATTCCCTTTCCTTCCGTGCAAAGGATCATACTCTGACGGACACTGAGATTACTTCCGCAATGAAGAAAATCCTGGATGGTCTTAAGGCTCTGGGCGCAGAGCTGCGTCAGTAATGATGTCTGAAAAAAAATCCATCAGGGCGGGGCTTTTAATAGCTGCCGCCCTGGTTTTGTTGTTTGTGGCATTCAAAAGTCCCGGGGAAGCGCAGAAGATGGAAGAGGCAGATGATATTATCGTTTCCCAGGAAGACTCCTTCTGTGCCGGAGATCTGGTGTTGGAACTGTCTGATGCGGGCGGTTATCCGATTTACTACACGCTGGACGGCAGTATTCCTGGATTTGAAAGCGGATTTTATGAAGATCCCATTGCTTTTACGGCTACAGATGAGGTGCAAAGCTGCGTGCTCCGTGCCCGTTCTTATGATGAGAGTACCGGAGAATGGGGCGATCTCTTTACAAGAACTTACTTTTATGCGGACAGCATGGAGACATTGAAAGAACGGTTCAGTACCTATATTGTCTGTCTGACCAGTGATCCTTACAATCTGTATGATTATGAATATGGTATCATGGTGGAGGGAAAGATTCGGGATGAGTATGTAAACAGCCCGGAATATATTTCCGGAAAACTGACACAGCCTGCAAACTTTACCCAGCAGGGAAGAGACTGGGAACGGGATGCATTTGTGGAGATTCTGTCTCCGGATGGAGAGCGCCTCATTGCCCAGGATGCAGGAATGCGGATCTTCGGGCATGCCAGCAGACAGTATTATTACAAATCCTTTAAGCTCTATGCAAGGAAAGCCTACGGAAATGATACATTTGCCTATCCATTTTTTGAAGATAATACCCATGGAGCGGATCAGAAGGTACAGGATGCCTATCAACGTCTGGTCGTAAGGGCTCATGGCTTTGATAAGAGTGTGACCCTGTTCCGGGAAGAGCTGTTTCAGACTCTGTGCAGTCAGATCGAAGGCATTGACAGTAAGTCTGTTGCACCGGCGTCTGTATGGCTGAACGGTGGTTACTATAATTTTGAATGGCTGCAGGAAGTCTATGATGATACTTATATGGAAGAAAATTACGGACTTATGCAGGAGGGCGACTACTATCAGAAACTGGCGCTTCGGGCGAACAAGCTGACGCTCAGTATTGCGAAAGGCAAGACCGACAGCGGGGATGAGGACGAAGAGGAGACCGTCGGAACGGAAGAAGCAGAGCCGGTAGTGGAGACAACAGACCGGACTCCGGAGGAGGAGCAGGCCTCAAAGGATTATCATAAAATGGCAGAGTACGCAGAAAAAGACCTGACCGATGATGAGACCTTTGCGGAACTGGAACAGCTGGTTGATATTGATAATATGATTCAGTATTTTGCGATTGAGACCTATATCGCCAACTGGGACTGGCCGTTGAACAATATTAAGCTGTATCGATATTACAGCCAGAACAATGTCTATGGAACCGGACGACAGGATGGAAGATGGCGGTATCTTTATTATGATATGGAAGCAGGCTTCAATATTTATAATGAAGAACCGGAAGACTGGCTGGATATAGAGACCGTGATGGAGCAGAATCCGCTGTTTGGAGCTGTCATGAAGAGGCCGGATATGCAGGAAAAATTTGCGAAGTATATAGAACTTTGCATTAAGGAATATTT
The DNA here is from genome assembly GCF_057604405.1 of Hominiventricola sp. Lineage (NCBI taxonomy): Bacteria > Bacillati > Bacillota > Clostridia > Lachnospirales > Lachnospiraceae > Hominiventricola > Hominiventricola sp. The sequence goes on along the minus strand of NZ_DBLYVB010000014.1, from coordinate 10,858 downwards.
TACGGAAGACAGAGTCCGCGTGGCTGTCGAAAAACTTTGTGGGGAACGCGATAGCGAACTGGCAGAAAGTTTTGCTTACAAACACAGTATTGATGAGTCGTATACGATGAACATGGATGATGTAGAACGGAACAAAGAAGTAATCTATGACTTCGTGGAGAAACGTCCGGAGATGATGCGGCAGCAGATACAGGAACTGTTTGGAATTGAACTATAGGAGGTTATTATATTTTGGACGAACAGAATATGAGTTTACATGATTTTTATTATGATCTTCCCCAGGAACTGATTGCACAGGATCCACTGGAAGACCGTTCCAGTTCCAGACTGCTGGTACTGGACAGAGAGACCGGAAATACCGAACACCATATTTTCCGGGAGATTATTAATTATCTGAATCCGGGAGACTGCCTGGTGGTGAATAACACAAAGGTTATTCCGGCAAGGCTCATCGGAAACAAGGTCGGAACTGATGCGAAGATCGAAGTGCTTCTTCTGAAACGAAATGCAGATGATGTGTGGGAAACACTGGTGAAACCAGGCAAGAAAGCAAAACCGGGTACGAAGATCAGCTTCGGTGACGGGCTTCTTGTAGGAGAAGTAGTAGATGTTGTAGAGGATGGAAACCGGATGATCAAATTCACCTATGATGGTATCTTTGAAGAAATCCTGGATCAGCTGGGACAGATGCCGCTTCCACCCTATATTACCCATCAGCTGAAGGATAAGAATCGCTATCAGACGGTTTATGCGAAACACGATGGTTCTGCAGCGGCGCCGACGGCCGGCCTTCATTTTACACCGGAGCTTTTACAGGCTATTAAGGACAAGGGTGTCAATATCGCCCACGTAACCCTGCATGTAGGCCTTGGTACCTTCCGCCCGGTAAAGGTGGAAAATATCAAAGAGCATCATATGCACTCCGAGTTCTATATGGTGGAAGAGGATCAGGCGAAACTGATCAATGAGACAAAGACAAAGGGTGGGCGGATTATCGCAGTGGGCACTACCAGCTGCCGTACCCTGGAATCCGCTACAGGAGAGGATGGAATCTTAAAAGCCGGAAGCGGCTGGACGGAGATCTTCATCTATCCGGGATATCAATTTAAACTGATCGACTGTCTGATTACCAATTTCCATCTGCCGGAATCCACACTGATGATGCTGGTATCCGCACTGGCAGGAAGAGATAAGATCATGGCTGCTTATAAAGAGGCAGTAGAGATGAAATATCGGTTCTTCTCATTTGGAGATGCGATGTTTATAAAGTAAAAGAGTAACAAAATACCCCGGAGCAAAGTAACAGCTCCGGGGTAAAATTCTGCCTTTCTAATTTTCATCCAGCATCAGCTGAATTTTGGATTTGACAATATCGAAGGCCACATTATTCATACCACTGTTGATGACCACATCGGCCAGAGCACGGGTTGGTTCTACATACAGATAATGCATGGGTTTTACGGTGGTCAGATACTGATCCACGATATTGTCAAGATCACGGCCGCGTTCTTTCACATCCCGCACAATCCGGCGGAGAATACGCTCATCAGCGTCTGCCTCCACGTAAATTTTAATATCCATCATGCTGCGGAGCAGTGGATCCGCCAGAAGGAGAATTCCCTCTGCAAGGATGATCTTTTTCGGCTCAATATGAATGGTTTCCTGAGAACGATTGTGTGCGCTGTAATCGTAGACGGGACAGTCCACAGCCTGACCTTTTTTTAACATTTTCAGATGTTTGATCATCAGATCGGTCTCCAATGAAGCCGGATGGTCATAATTTACTTTTTTCCGCTCTTCAAAAGGTACATCATCCTGTCTTCGATAATAATTGTCGTGATAGACAACTGCCACGTCATTCGGAAAGGCATCCCGCAGACGGTTGGTAAAGGTTGATTTTCCGGAACCGGTACCTCCGGCAATTCCGATAATCATAACGCTCATACAATAGTTTCCTCCTGTGTTCGTTCGCAATCATACTTCGGTCTATTGTACACTCTTTTATGACAAATTTCTACAGGTAATTGCATAAAATGAGAAAAACGGACAACAATGATGTTAAGAACAAGTCAAGAATCATTCAGAATATTTGACTTTATTGAGAAAATGTACCATAATAGATAAAAATTGGAATATATAAAAATTGATCACGGAAAGGGGTGTATTTTCCATGACGGAGATTCAGATTAAGCTTCCACCGGAAAGTGTAAGCACATTTGTAAAAAAGACGCAGGACTGCGATTTTAATGTAGATATTGCCTATGATCGTCTGGAAATTGATGCAAAGTCTTTGTTGGGAATTTTAAGTCTGGATTTGAACAAAATCCTGCATGTGAAAATGTTTGGCCATAACGAGGCTCTGGAGGATTATCTTCAGACACTGGCTGTGTAAAGGAAAATGTGGGAAAAGGAGCTGCCGGAAAACGGGACAGCTCCTTTTTATATCCTGTAGATGAAATTTATTTTGCCAACATGGCAAGATCTTCATAAAATCCAGGGTAGCTGATTTTTACGCAGTCAGCGCCGGTGATCTTGGTTTCGCCATCGGAAGCAAGGGCGGTGATGGCAAAGGTCATGGCAATGCGGTGATCCAGCTTACTGTCGATGACGGCACCATGGAGTGGATGTCCGCCTTCGATGATCATGCCATCGTCGGTAGCAGTAACATGGGCGCCCATGGCGGTAAGGTTTTGTACCATTACGTCAATCCGGTTAGACTCTTTGACTTTCAGTTCCTGAGCATCCTTGATGACAGTAGTTCCTTCTGCAAAGCAGGCAAGAGCAGCGACTACAGGAAGTTCATCAATAAGAGTTGGAATTACGGCACCGCCTACGGTTGTTCCGTGAAGGGAACCAGCACGGACCAGAAGATCTGCTGTGGGTTCTCCATTTCCAAGATTTTTATTGAGAAGTGTGATATCGGCTCCCATATCTTTACATACCCGGAGAAGTCCGTCTCTGGTCGGGTTGATTCCCACATTTTTAATAAGAATCTCCGAACCTGGAACAATCAGTCCGGCAGCAATGAAGTAAGCGGCAGAGGAAATATCACCCGGCACCTCGATCTCCTGACCATGGAGTTCCGATCCGGGAACAATCATGGCCGTAGTATCTTCACTGGTGATCTGTGCTCCGAAATGCTTCAGCATGATCTCTGTGTGATTGCGGGAAAGATAGGGTTCTGTCACACTGGTCGTGCCATCTGCATAGAGGCCTGCCAGCAGGATACAGGATTTGACCTGAGCAGAAGCAACTTTGGACTGATAGTGAATGCCGTGAAGCTGGCTTTGGCGAATGCGAAGCGGTGCACAGCCATTTCCTCGAATACTTTCAATATCTGCTCCCATCTGGCTTAGAGGATCGATGATCCTTTTCATAGGACGGCTCTGGATGGATTCATCACCGTTTAATTCTGTAGTAAAAGGCTGACCTGCGAGAATGCCGGAGATCAGGCGGGTGGTAGTACCGCTGTTTCCTACATCAAGCATGGAATCCGGAGCAGTCAGTCCGTGGATGCCTTTTCCGTGAATGAGGATTTCATCCGGTGTTTCCTCAATCTCAATGCCCAGCTTCCGGAAACAGGCAATGGTAGAGAGGCAGTCTGCACCTCTTAAAAAGTTGGTGACTTTTGTGGTTCCGTCTGCCAGCGCGCCGAACATAACAGAGCGGTGGGAGATGCTTTTGTCACCCGGAATGGTAACCGTTCCTTTTAAAGGAGCGGAAGCTTTCGTAAATTTCATAGTTCGTTACCTTTCGTAAATCACATAGCGATGTTTTCTTAAAATATCTGCAGCCTGTACCATGGACTGTTCATCGTAAAATTCAATCCGCAGTACAGCTTCGATAAACTCCCGGCTGTGGACAATACCGATATTTTTCAAACTGATCTGGTTGCTTGCCAGAATGGTAGCAAGGGTGGCAATTCCACCGGCTTCGTCTACCATATCGCAGTAAAGTTCGTAGATAGGCTGCAGGGCACCGCTTCCTTTCACCGGAAGACTGTTACGGTAATCCCGAGAAGTCTCAAACAGATGATAGATAGAACCCTGTTCTGCGTTGTCCAGTTCTTTTTGGATGCGTGTCAGAGAAGCAATGTAATCTCCGAGAATAGAAGAAATATTCTTCCGGTTGGTCATGCAGATCTGTTCCCACATCTCCGGAGAGGAGGAAGCAATACGTGTAATGTCTTTAAATCCGCCTGCTGCCACCAGCTTCATGAGTCCATTTTCCGTGTCGGAATCTTTCACCAGATTGACTAAGGATGAAGCAATAATATGGGGCAGATGGCTGATACCTGCTGTCACATAATCGTGGGTACGATAATCAACAACCAGCGGAAGTGCTTTTAAGCTTGCAACAAAGTCGCGGTAGCGGTCTACGGCACCGTCAGGGTTTTTCCCGGTAGGAGTGATCATATAATAGGCATTTTCAATGAGAATCCGTTTGGAATTGGCATAGCCTGTCTTCTCGGAGCCGGCCATGGGATGTCCACCGATAAAGTTTTCTTCCATACCAAGTTCCGTAACTTTTTCGTGGATGTCTGTCTTGGTACTTCCTACGTCTGTGATGATGCAGGAAGAGTGGATGAGGGGCTTCAACTGTTCCAGATATTTTGCATTGCTGGAAACCGGGGCGCACAGGAATATATAATCGCAGTCTGCGAAATCCTCCCCGACTCCATCCGGAATCCGGTCTACCACACCGTCAGCGACGGCCTGTTCCACAGACGCCCGGGTACGGGAATAGGCGATGATCTCCGCATCCGGATAAAAATGACGGACGGCCCTGGCGATAGAGCCGCCGATGAGTCCCAGTCCGATAAAACCAGTTTTCATGATTGTTCTCCTTTAGCACGTTAATGTCTATAAGTATAGCACGGTTCCTGGAAAATAGAAAGGTTTTTCTAAAATCAAAATTGACAAACAAAAGGTAGTATATTACACTGATATAGTTAAAGAATAAGCTGAATTACCGGAAATTCCGGATCGTTATTTGATAGCAGCGTCGGAAATCGAGAAGGAGGACATATGAAATGAAACATAATTTCCGAAAGATAGAAGCCAAATGGCAGCAGAAATGGGATGAGGCCAAGATCTTCAATGCAGTGGACGGAAGTTCCAAGCCGAAGTTCTATGGTCTGGTAGAATTCCCATATCCCAGCGGTGCAGGTATGCACGTCGGACACATTAAGGCATATTCCAGCCTTGAGGTAATTTCCAGAAAGAGAAGAATGGAAGGCTATAATGTCCTGTTCCCCATCGGATTCGACGCATTCGGACTCCCGACCGAGAACTATGCCATCAAGACCGGCAAACATCCGCGTGTGATCACGGATGAGAACATTGCAAAATTCACCAACCAGCTGAAAAAAGTTGGATTTTCCTTTGACTGGGATCGTGTCATCGATACCACAGACGAGGATTATTACAAATGGACCCAGTGGATTTTCCTGAAAATGTATGAGCATGGCCTGGTATTCAGAAGCAAAGCGCTTGTAAACTACTGCCCGTCCTGTAAAGTTGTTCTTTCCAATGAAGATAGCCAGGGTGGACACTGCGATATCTGCCACAGCGAGGTTATCCAGAAATCCAAAGACGTATGGTACTTAAGAATTACCGAGTATGCAGACAAACTGTTGGAGGGTCTGGATCATGTAGATTATCCGGCAAACGTAAAACAGCAGCAGGTAAACTGGATTGGTAAATCTACCGGTGCATTTGTAGACTTTAAAGTAGACGGTGTAGATGAGCAGTTGGAGATCTATACCACCAGACCGGATACCCTGTTCGGTGTTACCTTCATGGTTATGGCTCCGGAGCATCCGCTGATTGATAAATATGCAGACCGCATTTCCAATATGGATGCAATTAAAGCATATCGCAGTGAGTGCGCGAAGAAGACAGAATTTGAACGTACTCAGCTGGTAAAAGATAAGACCGGTGTGAAGATTGAGGGCCTGGAGGCTGTTAATCCGGTTAATGGTAAGAAAATTCCGATCTTCATTGCAGACTATGTAATGATGGGTTATGGTACCGGAGCCATCATGGCAGTACCGGCACATGACCAGCGTGACTACGATTTCGCAAAAGCATTTAATATCGATATTATTGAGGTTATCAAAGGCGGAGACATCACCAAGGAAGCCTATACCGGAGACGGTGAGATGGTGAACTCCGAGTTCCTGAATGGGTATACGAATAAGAAAGATTCCATCAAGAAGATGCTGGAAGAACTGACGAAGCAGGGGATTGGTCGTGCCGGCGTACAGTTCAAAATGAAAGACTGGGCATTCAACCGTCAGAGATATTGGGGTGAGCCGATTCCGATCGTCCACTGTGATAACTGTGGTGTTGTTCCGGTTCCTTATGAAGAGCTGCCTCTTCGTCTGCCGAAGGTAGAGAATTTTGAGCCGGGTGTGGAAGGAGAATCCCCGCTGGCTAAGATTGATTCCTTCGTAAAATGCAAATGCCCGAAATGTGGACGCGATGCAAGAAGAGAGACCGATACCATGCCGCAGTGGGCAGGATCTTCCTGGTATTTCCTGCGTTACATTGATCCCCACAATGACAAGTGTCTGGCAGATCCGGAAAAACTGAAATACTGGATGCCGGTTGACTGGTACAACGGCGGTATGGAGCATGTTACCAGACACGTGATTTATTCCCGTTTCTGGCATCATTTCCTGTATGACATCGGTGTAGTCAATACTCCGGAGCCTTACGCAAAACGTTCTATTCAGGGACTGATCCTTGGACCGGACGGAGATAAGATGAGTAAATCCAAGGGTAACGTTGTAGACCCGTTGGATATTGTAGCGGATTACGGTGCAGATACTCTGCGTACCTATGTTCTGTTCATGGGTGATTACGGTGCAGCTACTCCGTGGAACGAGAACTCTGTAAAGGGCTGTAAACGTTTCCTGGAGCGTGTAGCCGGATTTACGGATATGCTGTCTGAGGACAAAGAGACAGAAAAACTGGAGACTCCGCTTCACAAGACCATTAAAAAGGTATCTTCTGATATCGAGGATATGAAGTTCAATACTGCCATTGCAGCATTGATGACTCTGACTAACGACGTATACAATGTCGGAAAGATCAGTAAAGAGCAGCTTCAGACCTTCATCAAACTGCTTTGCCCCTTTGCTCCCCATCTGTGTGAGGAAATGTGGGAGGCAACCGGCGGAGAAGGCTTCCTTTCTCTGGCATCCTGGCCGACCTATGAGGAGGCTAAGACAGTTGACGCACAGACCGAGATCGGTGTACAGATCAACGGTAAACTTCGTGGTACCGTAGTCATTCCGACCGGTGCTGACAAGGAAGAAGTATTTGCAGCTGCAAAAGCAGATTCCAGAATCGCATCTCTGGTAGAGGGCAAGACCTTTGTAAAAGAGATTTATGTACCGAACCGTGTGGTAAACTTTGTAGTCAAATAAGCAAAATAGCTAAATTCACAACTGTAACTTAACAGAATATCTGACAAAAAGGACATTCTAACGTGAGACCATCCGTGAAGAGGTGGGAAATGACGGGAAACCCCGTGAAATCAAGGTTTGTGGCGAATTTCATAGAGAAAAAATGAAGCATCTTTGACAGCGAATTTGAGAATAAGCTGTTTCGGATGCTTTTTTTGTGCCCTTGGAAGGGAGGGAAGTGGATAGAGTGCTTGGAAGCATTGGTTTTACTTGGTTTTTGAGCACTTGTTCTATCCACAACACCTCAAAGTTAGGTTGTAAGGACATTATACATCAGGCATCCTCTTCTGAAAATAGGTCAAGCGTTATAACGTGGCGTTATTGCGTTACTGATTAAGTGTTGTCAATGTGCGTGTTTGTTTCGTAAAGTCCCATAAAATAAGGGTTTTTTGAAAGTAACGCTTTGAAAAAAAGGCGTTACTCAATGCAATCAGTACACGGAACAGGAGAGCCGGGACTGGATGCAATCAAAGTGACAAATTGGAACCTTGCAAATAAAGTTGTCACTTTGGCTTATTTTCAAGGAAAAATGAACTTTTTCGGGAATTGCTTCCCTAAAAAGCAAAGTGACAATAAAAGGGTTACAAGTAACCCAAAAAAGCATAAAAAAATCAGCCAACCATGTCACCATTTTCTGTACCCATCAATCCGGATGATTTTGCAGTCACATCTCTTTCTTTTTTCACCTTCCGGAGCTTTAGTTGCAATAAGCCCATGAGTTCCTCTTTGTCATCTTCAGGAAGCTCCCGGAAACCATTCAACAGCTCCTCTTCCAATTTGCAGATATTGGACTTCTGCATATTGGAAGATATTCCGGTTGCCAACCAATTCATATCACACTCTAACACTTGTGAAAGCTTATAAAATGCAATAACGGAAGGCGTAGTTTTTCCGTTTTCGATTTTGCTCAATGCTCCTGAAGTGATGTCACATCTCTCATATATGTCTGTTTGAGAGAGTTTCAATTCTTTTCTTCTTGTTTTAATACGTTCACCAATTCCCATCATATCTAATTCCATGATGACCTCTCTTTCTGCAAATTGGAATATATATTCTTCCTGAAAGCAGAAAAAGTGTTGACATTCTGCAAATAGGAAGATATAATAAACCTTGCAAGGGTTACTTGTAACCCACTAATCCAAGATAAATCATATCAAAAAACTTAGTAAATCTCAATAGTCGGAGTTCTCCGGCACAAAGAAAGTCACCCGGTTCAGGGTATCAGAAAATGGAACTATGAAGGAATGAAGGAGGTGCAGGATGCAGAAGCAGGAATTTGAGGAAAGAATTGAAAGAACTGTCACGGATGAGCAGTACAAAGTGATTGAAGAAGTCTACATGTGGCATCCATCTATCCGGAACACATCCGGCAAAGATGAAGTTGCTGAACTGTATAAGAGCTTTGGTATGACAATCTTCCATGACATGCTTCCAAGAGCAAAGAAAGCCCATGAGCTTGATGAGCTCCTCCGGAACGCACAGAGAGAAGTGCAACGGATACAGGAAGAGATAGAAGAGCTGTCCTGTCCTACTTTAAGAGTTGAAGAATGAGACAGTGGCATCAGGGAAAGGAAGGTTTTATGAAGGTAACAAGGATACAAGACAAGTATAACCCGGACAAGGTTTGGATGATAAAGCGGTACCTGTGCGGTACATTCTATGTCAATCAGGAGATTAAGGGGCAGAAGTTCTATGACCGTGATAGAAGGATGACAAAGCGGATGCTTGTCAGTATCGGAGTTTTAGCTTGAAGCCCTGATGTTCAAATATATAGAGAGGAGATGAGGCATTTGCTGAACCTGTCAAGTGATGAAATGGAAGCATTGGTTGAGCACAGAGAGAAGTTGGATGCAGAGCTTGAGCAGCTCCGGGAGAACCGGATGGAGCTTGAGGCAGAGATTGAGGGAAAGGAAAACGCTCTCAATATAATTGACAAAATTATAGAGGGGACGGAGGTGAGCTACTGATGAAGAACGGAAAGGCTCCCACAAGGGAACAGAAGAAGATAATGAAGGCTCATGGATTGGTGCCGGAGAATTGGCTTGTGGTCAAGAACCTTCCGGACTCATTGGAAGTAGTGAGCCGGGTATCTCTGAAGAAGGTTGGAGGAAAACCAAAGACAAGGACTATATCAAAGAGCCTGTAATTGGTTGGAAAGGTAGGCTGTAATGGAGAAATACAAGGATAGTGATGTGGAGTTGATGTCAATACTCCTGAAGCTTCAGGAACAGACAAGCCCCATCAGGATGTCCATAGGATACACAGTAGGCGGCACAGTCCGTCAGGGTATCATCCTGTATGAGGCGGCTCCAAAAGTCATTGAGACCCTTATAGAAAAAGGATACACCTGTGACCTGAATGGTTGCGGTATGAGGGTATACAAGCTGTGATGTGAGGTGAGCAGATGGCAACAAAGCAGACGAGACTGACACCCTTTGGGCGGAAGGTCAGGAAAAGGCTCATAGACAAGAATATGACACAGGTGGAGCTTGCTGCTTTGCTTGGATGCAATAAGCAGTACATCCATAAGATTTTAGTCGGTGAGCGTAGTGGAAAGAAATACATTGAGGCAATATCAAGGATACTGGATATTGAGGTAGCAGCATGAAGGAGGTGAGCTGATTGGCTGAAGTATATGTCACATTGGGAGAAGCTGCTGAACTGGAAAGAGTTAAGTACAACACAATGGTCAAGAGGGTATTAAGGAAGCAAGAGTCCTTTGTGACCAAGACCGAGAAGTCAGAGAATGGCGGAAAAGATGTGGTACTTGTGGCGGTCTCCTCACTTTCAAAGCAGGCAAGGAACGCATGGAAGGAACGGGAGAAGCTGAAATCTTTCACGGAAGAATTTCCGGACAAGAAAGAGGATGAGCAGAAGCCGGAAGTTCCATGGTATGTGAATACAGATGTTGATTGGTACATTGAAAACTACAAGGAGAGATACTACAAGGCTGTGGAGCTTGGGAACGTGGTCAGAAAGTTCCTTCAGTATGACGAAGGAGACCGGACAAAGTACGCTGAAGAGTTTGCACAGAAGTATCTTGGAAAAGGTCAGAGAACACTCTACCGATACACCAAGGCATACCTTGAAGCATCCGCATGGGCGGACAAGCTTGAGAAGGAAGACGGAGCAGGGCGTGAGTTCTTCAAGGTTCTCTGCCTGTGCCGGAAGCCAAAAGAAACCGGATGCTTTCCAAGTATCAAGCCGGAGGTCAAACAGGTTATCAAGAATATATGGTTCAATGAGGACTTTGCCCGAAACCAAGGAACCCGTGAGATGCTGTATGATATTGTCAATATTGGTTGACACATTTATCTCAAAGATATCATTTCCTATGCAGCCAGGCCCAGAGATTGGTAGTATCTCTGACGCTTAATCATAGGA
>NZ_DBLYVB010000013.1:0-79233 GCF_057604405.1 Hominiventricola sp. | reverse complement strand
TTTAAGGTTGTGAAGGCAGACAGCCTGGATTATACGGTGGGTGACCGGGTATCCCATATCAAATTCGGACAGGGAACGGTGCTGGAAATTGCTGATGGCGGCAGAGATTTTGAGGTAAAAGTAGAGTTTGACAATTATGGTGTCAAACGAATGTTTGCATCTTTCGCGAAACTGAAAAAAGTGTAATGCATATCATAAGTGAAAATTGCAAATGATACAAAAATATGATATACTGGATAATAATTAAGAAGAAAAGAGGGATCCGCCATGAACCGTGTAGAGGATTTAATTAATTCAGCAAAAACGAATGAACTGTTGGGGGAACTGCTTCACATTAAGAAGGAAGAAGAGAAGAAAAGCAACATTTTGATGTGGGTAGGAATTACCATTGCTGCCGTACTTGCAGTGGCGGGTATTGCTTATGCAGTATACCGTTTCTTTACACCGGATTATCTGGAAGATTTTGATGAGGACTTCGACGACGATTTTGACGATGATTACTTTGATGATGAGGACGACGAAGAGGAAGAAGACGGAGACGATACGGAAGAGTAAGAATTCGGCATGACTTATAAGTGATGTACAGATAAGCTCCTTCTGTCCGATTAGCACGTTTAGGTGCGTGCAGTGGTTGGGTGGAAGGGGCTTATTTTGTGGAACTATTCAGAGCCATGCAAAATTGCTTTCTGCGAATGCTTGCATTTAAGCAGAATAGCAATTTTATATGGCGAAGTAACCACATGAGCAAAAGTAAAGCTGTGTTAGCAGCGATTTTGCGAATGTGGTCTGAATAGTTCCTTAAAGAGTAAGAAAGAAAGGAATGCAAAGATGAAAAAAGGACAGATTTACGAAGGAACCATTGAAAAAATAGCGTTTCCGAATAAATGTCATATTCAGGTGGATGGAAAAACAGTTGTGGTGAAAAATGGAGTGCCAGGTCAGAAGGTACGATTCTCTGTAAATAAAGTAAGAAGTGGAAAGGCAGAAGGCCGGATTCTGGAGATCTTGGAAAAATCTTCTCTGGAGTGCGAGCCGGTATGCCCTCATTTTGCAGACTGTGGCGGATGTACTTATCAGAATTTGCCCTATGAGGCACAGCTGGATCTGAAGAAAAATCAGGTAAAGGAACTACTGGATCAGGCAGTGGCGCCCTTTGGCTATGAATATGAGTTTGAGGGGATCAAGGAAAGTCCCAGTCATTACGATTACCGGAACAAGATGGAGTTCTCTTTCGGAGATGAAGTAAAAGACGGACCACTGGCTCTCGGTATGCACAAAAGAGGCAGTTTTTATGACATTGTGACGGTAGATGGCTGCCGCATTGCAGATGAAGATTTCAGGGCAGTGTTAAAAGAGACTCTTGCTTATTTTACGGAAAAAGAGATTCCGTTCTACCATAAACTGTCCCATCAGGGATATCTCCGTCATCTGCTGGTAAGAAAAGCCGTGAAGACCGGAGAAATACTTCTGTCTCTGGTGACGACTTCCCAGATGGAGCCAGATCTGAATGAATGGAAAGGGCGCCTGCTGGCACTTCCGCTGAAAGGAAAATTTGCAGGAATTCTTCATACGGTCAATGACAGTCTGGCAGATGTGGTACAGAGTGATCGGACAGACATCCTCTATGGACAGGATTATTTTTACGAGGAACTGTTAGGGCTGAAATTCCGCATTTCTACTTTCTCCTTTTTCCAGACTAATTCTCTGGGTGCAGAAGTACTCTATGACACAGCCAGATCCTATGTGGGCGAGACGAAGGACCAGGTGATTTTCGATCTCTATAGCGGAACTGGTACGATTGCTCAGATTCTTGCTCCGGTGGCGAAGAAAGTAATCGGTGTGGAGATTGTGGAAGAGGCAGTAAAGGCAGCAGGAGAAAATGCAAAGCTTAATGGGCTTACCAACTGTGAGTTCCTGGCAGGTGATGTGCTGAAGATGCTGGATACCATCGAAGAACGTCCGGATTTTATCGTGCTGGACCCGCCGCGAGATGGCATCAACCCAAAAGCACTGAGAAAGATTATCAATTATGGTGTGGAGCGTATGGTCTACATCTCCTGCAAACCTACCAGTCTGGCAAGAGATCTGGAGATGCTGCAGGAGAGTGGTTACCATTTGGTGAAAGCTTGCTGCGTGGATATGTTCCCGTGGTCAGCCAATGTAGAGACGGTGGTCCTCTTGTCACGGGAAACAAATCCACTGACGGTTGAGGTCAGAATGGAAGTGGAAACCGGCGAGGTCAAGCGTATGGTCGGACTGGATATGCACAAAGCGCCGAACGCAGTGGAGCAGAGAAAACATGAGTATCATTCCTGCCCGCCTGAGAAGGTCGAGGCGATCAAAGATGCGCTGCGGCACTTTGGTTTAATTGCTGAGTGAATTGACTATGAGGCAGTAAAAACGCCGTGCTAAAATCGGGCGTAGTAAAAACAGCACATTGCTTCACCCGCTGAAAATCGCTGTAATCAGAAAAAGCCCAGCACCACGCCATTAAAGTGGTACTGGGCTTCTTTATTGTCATGTTTCGGTGCTTTTTTTGAGGATAAAACCGCCTGATAGAAAATGGACACTTTTCTTTGTATAGGGAGAAAGCCGGAGAGGAAAAAAGGGAGAGGTGGGTTTCATAACACTCTGTCGTTCTATTTTCCAATCAGTACGTTACAGAGATATCCGTATGCAGAAGTGTTAGATGAACGCTGCAACCAACCATAGAATCCTGGAAGCAGTGTTCTGTCTGGCGCTTATGTCATGGGGATGACCTCGAATTCCTGATTCAGTAAGTCAAAAAAATACAGTGTTCCGGTTCTGACGGGGCGGTCGGTGAGAAACTTTACGCACAGGGAAACCTGCATAGAGGCGCACAGGGCGGGAGTGAAGCTCAGAACGCTCTTATTTTTGAGTGCAGCCCCGTCGGGGTACAGTAAGTCTATCAAATGATCGCCGGGGCAGGAGATTGCGGCCTGGGCGACCCAGCCGTTGACGGCACCGTAGATCAGGGGAATTCCAGCACGTTCACAGGCATTCGCGAGGATTTGCCGTGACTGGATATTGTCCAGACCGTCCAGAACCGCATCACAGTCTGTAAGAAGGGCGGCTGCGTTTTCTTCCGTAAGAAATTCCCCCACGGCATGAACCGCAACATCGGGATTCACACGCCGGACTCTTTCCGCGGCGGTCTGTGCTTTCCCAACGCCCAGCAAGGAAACTTCGGACAACAGCTGACGGTTCAGATTGGAGGGCTCAAATGCATCACCGTCCACCACCCGCAGAGAGCCTATGCCAATGCGGGCAAGCATATCGATGAGATGCCCGCCCAGACCGCCGCAGCCAACCACCAGAACACGTTTGCGCCGAAGCAGCTCGCATTCCGCTTCGCTCAGGGCGGGGACATTGCGCGCATATCTGGAATCCATCGTTCAGCCACCTCCCACCGGGGGAAACAGAGCCACGATGTCCCCGTCCTTCACTTCCGATTCCAGCTTGTGATGAAAACCGTTGATGAGCAGAATAGACACTTCTTCTTGGGGAATGTTCATCCGGTCAAGAATATCTCCAGCACAGGCGATACCCTCCGGCGATAGCAGCGTGACTTTATCCCTGCCTTGGCGCAAGGTTGCAAAAACGCGAACTTCAATCATGAAAATTCTCCTTTGCAAAAGAAATCGGGGAGGGGACTTGCCCCTCCCCATTAATTATATAGTATCATTTGCCAACACACTCGTCCAGACCCAGTTTCTTCAGGGTTTCATCGGTGGGGAATGCGTTGACCCAGCCACGAGCTTCGTAGTATTCGGGCAGAGTCAGAGGCAGCTTGGAGGTCATACCGGTGGATGGGCCGTTTACAACGGGCTCTTCCAGCAGCCGCTTGGGCAGACGATCGTCCTCAGGCTTCATACCGGCAGCCTTGTTGAACATTCTCTCGATGTTGTAGATACGGTCGCCAATCTCCAGAACCTGTTCGATGGTCCAGTTGGTGCCGGTGGCGGCGTTCAGCAGGTCGGTGTACTCCTTGGCGCCCATGGCGAAGGAGGTAAACAGACAGTGACCCATGGAGTCGATGACAGCTGTCAGATCCTGGAAGGTCTTGGCCCAAGCTGCCTTTTCGTTGGTAACGGTACGATCCAGCTGCTGGGGCAGACCCAGAACTTCGGGAGAGATCATGTAGCCACGGACATGGCAGCCGCCACGGTTAGAGGTGGCGTAGGTAATGCCGATGCCCTGAATGGCACGGGCGTCGTAAGCGGGCATTTCCTGCTTCTTAACGCTCATGGAGTATTCGGGATGGCCATAGTGCTCACACAGGCGGGCGGAGCCGGAGCTCATCAGCCAGTCAAGCTCGGTTTCAGGATTGCCCATACGCTTGGTCCACTCCACCAATGCCCTGGTGGAACCCCATTCCAGAGGTACATCGGCGCACTCTTCCTCCTTGATGTAGCCTCTCTGGTACAGCTCCATGGCAGCGGCGATGGTGCAGGGGACGGAAATAGCATCCAGACCATACTCGTTGCAGAGCATATTGCACTCATCGATGACGTTCAGATCATTGTTGCCGCAGTTGCCGCCATAGGCCCACAGGGGCTCGTATTCAGGACCGCCGACGACCTTGCCATTGACATTGACCACGCGGCCGCAAGCGATGGGGCAGCGATGGCAGGCACCGGGCTTGACCAGGTATTTCTCAGCCAGAGTTTCGCCGGAGATATCGTCACCCTTGTCGTAATAGCTTTCCTGCCAGTTCTTGGTGGGGAAAGCACCGATGTTGTTGACAATGTTCACGAGAACAGCGGTACCCAGTTGCCGCAGGCCGGAACCGGTAACGGGGTTGGCCTTCAGAACATCCATAGCGTTTTTGGCTGCCACCTTCAGGGCATCCAGGTCTGCAATGTTGTCCAGTTTTTTGCGGGTTGCCTTGACCACGATGGCTTTCAGCTTCTTGCTGCCCATGACAGCACCGACACCGGAACGACCGGCGGCACGGTCCTTATCGTTCATAATGGCGGCAAGCAGCACCTTCTTCTCACCGGCGGGGCCGATGTTCAGAACGGAAACGTCAGCACCGTGCTTTGCCTTGAGCTGCTCGTCAATGGCTTCGCTCATGACACCTACATATTCCCGGGCATCCAGCAGCTCAATCTTATCGTCGTCAATGTTGATGTAGGTCCAGTCGGGAGCTTCACCTTCCACAATGATGGCATCCCAACCGGCGTACTTCAGCTTGGCACCCCAGATACCGCCGGAGTTGGAGCAGGCAATCATGCCGGTAAGGGGGGACTTTGTGCAGACCATGTAGCGGCCTGTGGAAGGGGCGGCAGCGCCGGTCATAGGACCGGTGATGTAGATCAGCTTGTTTTCCGGGGACAAGGGATCGACGGTGGCAATGCCCTCGTCATAGAGCATCTTGGTGCCAAGACCACGGCCGCCAATGAACTTGTGGGCAAGTTCCAGATCCAGAGGTTCCACTTTGATCTTGCCGGTGGTCAGATTGATGCGGGCAATTTTTTCGTAGTATGCGCCAGTCATATGCAATACCTCCATAAAAATTTGAAATTGAGCTTATAATTTGTATATATTTATTATAGTGGAAATAACAGGGGTATCAAGAGCGGATGTGCATTTTTGTGTGAAACCGCATGAAACTGTATCATTTTATGCGAAGAGATTTTAGTACTTCGACGAGATGACGTACAAAATGACGTGAAATCGCACAAAATACTTGAAATATTGCGCCAAGCGATTGTGCAATTTGGAAATATGAAGTATAATCAATAGAAAACGATTGCAAGGAGGCGGCAGTATGGCGCAGAATCAGTCCCTGTCTACCCAGGAGGTTGCAGACATTCTCCATGTCAGCAAGTCCACCATTTACGACCTGATTCGCAAGGGAGAAATCCATTCCTATAAAATCGGGCGAAAGGTTCGTTTTACGCAGGAGGATGTGGATGCCTATATTGCCCGCTCCCGGCATGAGCATTCCACTGCCCCGGTGCAGCGCATCGATACCCACTCCACGTTGCTGACACCTGCTGAGAAAAAGGCACCGGAGATGATCATCTCCGGGCAGGATGTTGTGCTGGACATTTTGGCAAATTATCTTCATCAGGAGGATATCAACGCCGGTCGTACATATCTGTCTAGCTTTGAAGGTCTGCTGGCACTGTATCAGGGAAAGGTGGACGCTGCGGCCTGCCATCTGTATGATGGAAAAGAGTGCAATGCCTCCTTTGTGCGAAGCCTGATGCCCGGGGTGTCCGCAGTGCTGGTGAACCTGTCTTACCGCACCCAGGGCTTTTATGTTCGCAAAAGCAATCCCAAGCACATAACTGGGTGGGAGGATCTGCGCCGGGCTGACATCTCCATCCTCAACCGCCGGGTTGGTTCCTCATCCAGGATCCTGCTGGATACCCAGCTAAAAAAACTGGAAATCCCCTCCGGACAGCTAAAGGGCTACGACAAGATTATGAGTTCTCACCTTACGATGGCATCTGCCATTGCCGCAGGGGATGCGGATCTTGCCATTGGCACGGAGCGGATAACGCATCAGCTGGAGGGGCTTGACTTCATCCCACTGCTGGAGGAACGGTTCGATCTTGTTTTGCAGAAGGAATCGCTGGAAAATCCGGCTGTAGTCAAAATGCTTGCAATCTTGTCCTCACCTGTGTTCCGCAGGGAGGTGACCCACTTCTCCGGCAATGACTACCGGGACCTGGGTAAGATCATTATGGAGGTCTAGTATGCTGTATGTAAAAACGCCGGAAGAAGTTCTTGCGCTGATAGAATCGGAGTTTTTCCCGCTTGAACAGGCAGAATTTGTAGCACTGTCTGAGGCTGTGGGCAGAGTTCTGGCGGAGGATATTGTGGCGCGGGAATATGTGCCGGATTTTGACCGCTCCACAGTGGATGGCTTTGCGGTTCGCGCCAGTGACACCTTTGGCTGCAGCGATGCCATCCCGGCGATCCTGCCCCTGCAGGCCACGGTGCTGATGGGCGAAGGCGCCGACTATCTGCTGAATGAGGGGGAATGTGTAGCCGTTCCCACCGGCGGCGCAGTGCCCAGGGGTACTGACGGTGTGGTGATGGTGGAATATACGGAGGACTACGGCGACGGCACCATCGGTGTTGCCAAACCTGCGGCGCCGGGCATGAATCTGATTTTCCGGGGGGATGATGTGTATCCCGGAAAGGTGATTCTGCACAAAGGCCGCTCCCTGTCTTCTGCCGACATTGGTGCGCTGGCTGCCATTGGCCGGGTGCAGGTGCCGGTGGTGAAAAAAGTGACCGTGGGCGTCATTTCTACCGGTGACGAGCTGGTTCCTCCGGAGGCGCAGCCCGGCCCCGGACAGGTGCGGGACGTGAACAGTCCCATGCTGGAGGCAATGCTCTCCACATTTGGGTGCCATGTTGTCAACTATGGGATTGTGGTGGATGATGAGGCACTGCTTTCTCAAAAGGTCAATCAGGCCATTGCGGAATGTGATGCCGTGCTGCTGTCCGGAGGCAGCAGTGTCGGAGTGAAGGATGCCGCCTGCCGCATCATTGAATCCGCAGGCCAGCTTCTGCTTCACGGCATTGCCATTAAGCCCGGAAAACCAACCATTCTGGGAAAAGCCGGGAAAAAGCCTATTGTGGGTCTGCCCGGGCATCCGGTGGCTGCCTACTTTATCACAAAACTTTTTGTACAGCCCCTGCTGGGACGGCTGATGGATCGGGACATGACTGTCTATACCGTTACTGCCAGGGTTACAGAGAGCATCAGTGCCAACCATGGCAGAGCCCAGTATCACTGCTGCCGGCTGACAGGAACAGGCGGCGAGCTTTATGCCCAACCCATTCGGGGAAAATCCGGCCTTATCACCACTCTGGCAGGGACCGACGGCTATTTCTGCATCAGTCGGGATTGTGAAGGCTTACCCCAGGGAGCGGAAATTCAGGTAACGATTACTTCAGGAGTGTAATTTTATGGGATTTGAATATTTGACCAATGTGCCGCTTGCGCAGGCACGGAAGGAATATCTGGAGCGGCTGGTAAGCGGCGGTTTTGGGTCAAAGACAGAAACCATTCCTGTCTTTGAAAGCTGCGGTAGGGTGACGGCAAAGGCAGTCTATGCCCACATCTGCGCCCCGCACTATGCCGCCAGTGCCATGGATGGTGTGGCGGTTTCCGCAAAAGAAACCTTCGGCGCGACGGAAACGACCCCTGTTACTCTAAAGCCGGACCAGTTTCTTGTGCTGGACACCGGTGACCCGATTCCGGAGGACAAAGATGCAGTCATCATGGTGGAGGACATTGTGAAGAATGGAGATGGTTCCATCACCATTCACGCAGCCGCAGCCCCGTGGCAGCATATCCGCCAGATCGGCGAGGATGTATGCGCCGGGGAAATGATTTTGCCCAGCCATATGACCGTTTCCCCGGCTGCCATTGGTGCGATGATTGCCGGCGGTGTGCTGGAAATTGAAGTGATTCGCAAACCTGTGGTGGGCATCATCCCCACAGGGGACGAGATTATCCCGCCCTGTACAGACCCGAAGCCCGGGGATATTCTGGAATTCAATGGCTCCATTTTTTCCGCAATGGTGCGTTCCTGGGGCGCAGAGGCGGTGGTCTATCCCATTGTTCCGGATAAATTTAACCAGATCAAAGAAATGGTTGCCAAAGCGGCAGACGAGTGCGATATGGTAATTCTCAATGCCGGTTCTTCTGCCGGACGGGAGGATTTCTCGGCTCGGGTCATCCGGGAACTGGGTGAGGTGCTGTACCATGGCATCGCCATCAAGCCCGGCAAGCCTGCCATTCTGGGCTGCCGGGGAGAGAAGGTCATTCTTGGAGTGCCCGGTTATCCGGTGTCCGGCATCATCGTCATTGAGCAGCTGCTGAAGCCCCTGATTGACCACTGGCTGAAAGCACCGGCAGCCACTGACACATATGTGAACGCAACCCTTACCCGGCCTGTTGTCAGCGGTCTGAAATATCAGGAGTTTGTCCGTGTTCGCATGGGCTGCGTAGGCGGCAGGCTGATGGCCAGCCCCCTGAGCCGGGGCAGCGGCGTGGTTTCTTCTTTTATGAAGGCCGATGGCATTCTGGAAGTACCCCAGGGACTGGAGGGCTACGAGGCGGGAGAGGAAGTGAGTGTCCGCTTGCTGAGCCCCTTAGAAAAGCTGCACAATACGCTGGTGGTTATCGGCAGCCATGATCCGCTGCTGGACGAGCTGGCAGATATGCTCCATTTGGAGGACTCTGCCTTGTACATCAGCTCCTCCCATGTGGGTTCCATGGGCGGTATAATGGCAATCCGCCGTGGTGAGGCGCACATGGCTGGCTGCCACCTGCTGGATACGGCTGACGGCAGCTATAACAAGGCATTTATTCGTAAGTATTTCCCCAAAGGCGGTGTGAAGCTGGTTTCCTGTGTCGGTCGTCAGCAGGGATTGATGGTGGCAAAGGGCAATCCCCTCCAGATCCGGAAATTCGCGGATATTGCAAAGGATGGTGTGCGTTATGTAAATCGCCAGAAGGGATCCGGCACCCGGATCCTTGCGGACTATTTGTGTATGCGGGAGAATGTGGATACTGCTTCTGTCTACGGCTACGATCGGGAAGAACTGACCCACACTTCTGTTGCTGCCCAGATCGCCAGCGGCAGTGCTGATGTCGGTATGGGCATCTACTCCGCGGCAGAGCTCTATGATCTGGACTTTATCCCCATCTGTATTGAGGAGTATGACCTCATTGTCCCTGACCATGCTTGGGATACCCCTATGGTTCAGGCGCTTTTGCACATCCTGCAGAGCGATGCGTTCCGGGGAAAAATCCTGTCCCTCGGCGGCTATACCGTGGATAACCCCGGACAGATTATCCCCCTATGAAAAGCGTAGATGTTGCGGTTATTGGGGGAGGGATTCTGGGCTGCTTTGCGGCCCGGAATCTGATGCGCTGGAATTTGTCTGTCGTGCTGATTGAAAAGGAATTGGATATCTGTACAGGCATTACCCGGGCAAACTCTGCCATCGTCTATGCGGGATATGACAACAAAACCGGTTCCCGGAAGGCGGAATTGACGGTTCGTGGAAATGCCTCTTTTGATGATTTGTGCCGTGAACTGGAAGTTCCCTTTTCCCGCTGCGGCTCCTTGCTGGTGACCTATGACAAGGAGAGCCTGGCCAAGCTCCGGAGAAAATGGGAGCAGGGTATCCGCAATGGCGTGCCGGGTCTGGAGCTTCTGACCGGGGGAGAGGCAGAGGCAATGGAGCCTATGCTGGCACCGGGTGTGGCAGGCGCGCTCTATGCCCCGACCACCGGAACGGTGAACCCCTGGCAATTGGGCATTGCCGCCTTTGAAAACGCTGCTGCCAATGGGATGGAACCCATGCTGGGAACCACTGTGGTGGGAATCCGGAAAACCAAGTTTGGCTATCTGGTGGAAACAGATCGCAGCGAACTGCGCTGCAGGGCTGTCATCAACTGTGCAGGACTTTCCGCGGATCGGATACAGGAGCTGTGCTTTCCCTCCGACACGCATCTTCTGATAGATGGAGCAGAATACCTGGTCCTGGACAAACAGGCGCGGAAGCCGAAGCGGGTCATCTTTCAGCAGGCACAGTCCTGCGGAAAAGGCATCACCGCTATCCCGTGTGTGGAAGGAAATCTGCTGCTCAGCGGGGTACGCAAGCCCGTTGGAGAACCCTTTGCCACAACAAAAGAGGGAATATCGGAGTTGAAGACAAGTGCGGTATCGCTGTTTCCGAATCTGAATATGCAGCAGGTAATCCGCTCATTCGCCGCCGCACGGCCAAATCCTCAGCGGGATGACGGCGAGAGCATTCACGATTTCTCCATTGCGTACCCGGCTCCTGGATTTTTCAGTCTGATCGGAATCAAAACCCCGGGGCTGACCTGTGCCAACGAACTGGGCAGGTACCTTGCGGAGAAAACGGCGGCGTTTCTGGATGCACACCCGAATCCACGCTTCACGCCCCACAGGCAGGCCATTGCCAAAACAAATGACCCCGAAATCATTTGCCTGTGCGAAGGCATCAGCCGCGGAGAGATTCTGGAAGCAATCCGAAGGGGAGCTTCCACGGTGGATGGGGTCAAGCGGAGAGTGGGAAGCGGTATGGGTGTCTGCCAGGGCAGCCGATGCAGCTTTGCCATCGAGCAGATACTCCGGGAGGTCAGGCATGGGGCACTTTGATATCCTGATTATCGGCGGTGGTGCAGCGGGAATTGCTGCAGCCAGAGCCGCAGCGGATGCCGGATGCAAAAGCATTGCGCTGGTGGAGAGAAAACAAAAGCTGGGCGGCATTCTCCTGCAATGCAGCCATCCCGGTTTTGGCGCCGGACTTACCGGAGGGGAATACGCCGCTGCGCTTGTGCAGGATTTCCCGGAAACGGTTACTCTGTTTTTTGGGACAACGGTGCTTTCGGTAGAACCCAATAAAACGGCGCATCTGTCCGGTGACCGGCAGATCTCGTTTTCTCAGCTGATTTTGGCAACGGGCAGCCGGGAGATTCCACTGGGGGCGCTGCCGATTGCGGGAACCCGTCCAAAGGGTGTCTATACAGCCGGTCAGATGCAGGAGATGATGAACCTCCATGGCTTTGTTCCCCAAGGTCCGGTGGTCATTTTGGGCAGTGGTGACATTGGCCTTATCATGGCATCCCAGATTGCGGCAATGGGGATTTCTGTTACTCTGGTGGAGCAGAAGGAAAACTGCGGCGGCTTGGCGAGAAACCGGCGCTGCCTGAAAGATGATTCCATCCGCCTTATTTGCAGCCAGACCATTGACGCCGTTGAGGGCTCTCCCGCACTCACAGGCTGCTGCCTGTCTGGCGGAGAGAAGATAGCCTGCAGAACGCTTCTGATTGCCGCGGGACTTGTCCCGGAGCGTGGGCTGCTGGCGGAATTGGGAATGCCATCCTGGCTTCAGATGTGCGGCAACTGCAACACGGTGTACCCCATGGCAGAGGGCGTGACAGCCGACGGAAGAAAAGCGGGCATTGCCGCATTTCAAAAGATACGAGGTAAACTATGATTGATACATTTGGACGCAGCATCACCTATTTGCGTGTTTCTGTGACGGAATTGTGCAATCTTCGCTGCCGGTACTGTATGCCGGAGGATGGTGTCTGCAAGAAAGAGCATGCCGACATGCTCACGGAAGATGAGCTTATTCAGGCCGTGGAAGCAGCCGCGGCTCTGGGCATTACCAAGTTGCGCATTACAGGTGGAGAACCACTTGTTAAAAAGAATATCGTGTCTATCTGCCGCAGAGCATCCAGAGTTCCTGGAATTCGGGAGGTCTGCCTGACAACAAATGGCATCCTGCTCCCGGAGTTGGCAAGGCTCCTCAAGGAGGCAGGGGTCAGCCGGTTAAACCTGAGCCTGGATACCCTGGATCCTCAGAAGTATGCCCACATTACCCGCAGCGGCAGTCTGGATGACTTCTGGAAGGGGTTTCATGCGGCCTTGGATGCTGACTTTCAGAAGATCAAACTCAATGCCGTGCTCATTGGCGGATTTAACGATGATGAGATCCTTCCGCTGGCGGAGCTTACCCGGAAGTATCCTGTGGATGTGCGTTTTATTGAAATGATGCCCATGTGCGACAGTTCCGGCTTTGGCCCGGAAGCGTATATTCCATTTACAAGGGTTTTGGAGGCTCTGCCGGAAGCGGTACCGGCTGCCAAAGATGGCGGTGTTGCCAAACTCTTCCACCTGCCTGGCGCACTGGGCAATATTGGCCTTATCAGCCCGGTGAGCGCCCATTTTTGTGGGGAGTGCAACCGCATCCGACTGACTGCAGACGGAAAAGTGAAGCCATGTCTGCATTCCAATGCGGAGTATCCCCTGAAAGGGCTGGATTTCGATGGCATGAAAGCACAGCTGGAAGCAGCGATTTTGGGAAAACCCCAATGGCATGGGGATCTGGATGTTGCGCACAAATCGGGCGCCGGTCGGAATATGAATCAAATCGGAGGTTGAGTATGGCAGACTTTACACATTTTAATGACCAGGGACGGGCCAAAATGGTAGATGTGGGGGGAAAGCCCATTTCTCAGCGCGTGGCCGTTGCGGCAGGCCGGGTGTTGGTGAATGAACACACATTCGCGCTCATTCAAAGCGGCGGCATGAAAAAAGGAGATGTGCTGACCGTTGCCCAGATTGCGGGGGTCATGGGTGCCAAGCGCACACCGGATATCATTCCCATGTGTCACCCCATTTTGATGGATGGCATCAACCTGGAGCTTTCTCTGGATGAGCACAGATCCAGCGTAGAAATCAAGGCCACCGTTTCCTGTGACGGAAGAACCGGCGTGGAAATGGAGGCACTTACCGCTGTCAGCACCGCCGCTCTGACAGTGTACGATATGTGCAAAGCGGTGCAAAAGGATATGACGATCACGGACATCCGCCTGCTTTCCAAAACCGGCGGAATCCACGGCGATTACAAACGGGAGGACGAATCATGGCGTATACAGCAGCAGTGATTACCATCAGCGATAAGGGATATCGGGGCGAGCGGGAGGACACCAGCGGCCCCAACCTGGTGAAGATTCTGACGGAGAAGGGGTTCGACGTGACCTATACCGCCATCGTTCCCGATGAGGCGGAGATGATCCAATCGGAGCTTTTGAAGTGTGCAGATGAAAAGAAGATTGCCTTGGTGCTCACCACCGGCGGCACCGGCTTCTCACCCCGGGATATTACCCCGGAAGCCGCTATGGAGGTAATCCAGCGTCTGACTCCCGGTATCCCGGAGGCTATGCGGGCAGAATCCATGAAGATCACACCCAAAGGCTGCCTGAGCCGCAGTGTTGCGGGCATTCGGGCACGCACCCTGATCATTACCCTGCCAGGCAGTCAAAAGGCATCGGCAGAGAATATTCTGGCGGTCATCGACCCGGTGGCCCATGGCCTGGATATGCTCTACAGCGAGGGCAGTGCGGACTGTGCAAAATAAAAGGAAATCCCATTTCCGAGCAGGAAATGGGATTTTTTATACATCGAAAAGGTTACATGAAATTCCGCACATTTTTCCGGATTTCTCGTATCAGTAAAGCTCTATTTCCGTGACACACTCGTTTTTGATGCGACCCACCAGATATTGCAGAGCATCCACCACATGGGGGCGGATATCGCCGCCGATGAGCACATACATGATGTCGTCACCAACGCTCAGTTCCCCTTCGTTCAGCCAGACCTTGATGTAGAAAATACCGTCCAACTTATAGGTTTCTGCGATGATGGCATCCACAGCTTCCTGATTGTAGGAAAACTGCATCCCCACAACGGGCCTGGTATCGGCGGCACCCTGGCGTACTTTTGCCTTGGCACTTTCCCGGACAATGCCGTTATGGGTCAGATACATGCCAATCTTAGGGGCGCTTTCGTGGGCCTTGGCCTCTTTCAGCCAGGAATCCATGGAAGGACTTGTTTTCTTGCTCATATTATAAACCTCCAATTCTTATCCGCCTGCGGATAGAAATCGTAATTGAAACTGCCTGTAAATCAGAAGCGCGGAATCATCGGAACCTTCAAAGATGACTCTGGTCTGAGGCAGTGCCAAACCGGCGATCCTGCGGGGTGGGAGGACGGCCACGGTAATCCGGCAATCACGGAACCGGTAACCATCCGCAGTGGCATGAACCTCCCTATGATGAAGGAAAAAGGTTTCTATACGCTCTGGTTCCAAAGCCCACACTTCTTCTTTGAACATGCGATCCCCTCCTGTTTGATCTTATCATACTATGGAGAATAGTGAAAGAACTGTTTTGAATCATTTCATATAATTTCGCACAGTCTCTGAAAAGGGCGGCTTGTATTATTTGTTCAAATGTGATATAATATCATAAATTGATTGGTCGGTTTTCGTGAAATTGACTGATTTCCAAAGTTTGCAAAGCGGTGGACGAGCCTCTTTCCAGACGCCATGATCGGGTGCAGCTTTCGGCTGTGCTTTTGGTGTTGCGGAAACTGGCTGGTCTTTTTTATATTTCTTTATATTTAGGAGGTAAGACAATGAAAAAGATTCTGTCCATGCTGCTGGTTTTTGCCATGATGTTTGGTCTTCTTGCCTGCGGCGCAAGCAAGCCTGCTGAGACGCAGGCTTCCACTGAGGCTTCCACTGAGGCTCCCGCCACAACGGCTGTCCCGACGGAAGCCGCCGCTGAGGTTCCCACCCAGGCCGGTCTTGTGGTGGATACCTGCATTCTGAAGGAAGCCGACGACAAGATGCTCAACACCTACACCGTTATCGCCGTAAATCCCGAGGCGCCTTTTGTGGATGCTGACGGCAACTCTGTCGCTGACGTTGCGGTGAATACCGCCGGTGCGGATGCCCTCATCCAGTGGTTCCTGACCCAGGAAACGTTGGACCTGGCCGCAAACTATGGCTTTAAAGAGTACGGTGAGTCTCTGTTCTACGTCAAGGACGGTGCCCCTGTTTATACAGGTGAGATTGCGCCCGCTACCGAAGAGACAAAGGTCATCCGCCTTTCCACCACCACTTCTGTGAAAGACTCTGGTTTGCTGGGCTATCTGCTGCCCATCTTCGAGAGCACCTATGGCTACACTGTGGAAGTCCAGTCTGCCGGTACCGGCAAGGCAATCTCTGCCGCCAAGTTCGGCAATGCCGACCTGATTCTGGTCCATGCCAAGAGCCAGGAAGAAGCCTTTGTTGAAGAGGGCTTCGCCCGCACTGTAGATGGCTTCGAAGCAGAGCGCATTTCCTTCCTGTATAACTATTTCGTCCTGTGCGGACCTTCTGCGGACCCTGCCGGTGTTAAGGAGGCAGCTTCCGTTCTGGATGCGTTTGCAGCCATTGCGGAGGGCGAGTATCCCTTCATCTCCCGTGGCGACGGTTCCGGCACCCACACCAAGGAGCTGTCCCTGTGGCCTGAGACTCTGGGTATCACGAAGGAGGCAGAGTCCTTCGCTCCCTATACGCAGTGGTACACCTCTGCAAACGCCGGTATGGGCGCATGTCTGGTGATGGCAGAGCAGATGCATGCTTACATCCTGACCGATAAGGCAACCTTCCTGACTTTCGTTGCCAACGATGGCATCATAAACTGAGGAAACTCTGGGTTCATTTTTTGCGGCTGACGCTATATGTACAGTTTCCAAAAACTTGCTTTTTTAAAAAAATCTGCGTAAACTGTATCCCGTGGGGAATTTCCCCACGGGATTTTACAAAAAGAAAGGAGGCTGCACCGTGGGAACGGCCCTTCAAAAGGCGATTTCTCTTATCCTGTCTTCCGATGCAGAACTTCTGAACATTTTGAAAGTCACAGCGCAAATGAGCCTCAAAAGCTCTTTGCTTGCACTGCTGCTGGGTGTTCCGCTGGGAATCTGTCTGGGCAATAGCAAATTCCCCGGGAGAGGGCTTCTGATTATCCTCAACCGAACGCTTATGGGGATGCCCCCTGTGGTATGCGGCCTACTGTTTTACATCCTTTTCTCCGGGGTCGGCCCTCTGCGACACATGAAGCTGCTGTTCACGGTTAAAATCATGATTCTTGCCCAGGTGGCGCTGATCACTCCCATTGTTGTGGGGGCTATGGAGACTTATGTGGCGGGAGTGTCTCCGGCGATTCGGGAAACAGCCAGGGGCTTGGGGCTGGGAAGAGGAAGGACGTTTTTGCTGCTGTGCAATGAGTGCCAGTACTGTATCATCTCTTCCTATCTGCTGGCGTTTTCCAGATCTATTGCAGAGGTCGGGGCAGTGTCCATGGTGGGCGGTGCCATTGCCTGGAAAACGAATGTGATGACCACAGCCATTATGCAGTACACCAATCAGGGAAATTTCTCTCTGGGCATTGCCCTGGGCATGATTCTGCTGGCGGTTTCCCTGCTGGTGAATGTTGTGATATCTCTGCTGCAAAGGAGGATCAGTCAATGATAATTCCAGCCTTTTCCAAAACCTATGGGCAGAAAAAAGTGCTGGATTTTCCGGGAATGGAATTGCAGCCTGGAAACATATATGCGATTCTCGGAGCAAACGGAAGCGGAAAATCCACATTTTCAAAGATTCTGGCAGATGTCCTTCCGGCAGACCGGAAAATCCGCTTGGAACCAAGCATTGGCTATCTTCCCCAGAAGCCCTATGCCTTTCGTATGTCTGTCAGAAAAAACATCCTGCTGGGCGGCAGGGATATCCAGAAAGCGGAGTCCCTCGCGAAAGCATTGTCTCTGACAGAACTGGAACATAAACGGGCGGATCGTCTCTCCGGCGGTGAGACGGCACGCATGGCGATGGCAAGATTGATGATGGGAACATACGATGTGGTGATTCTCGATGAACCAACGGCAGCCATGGATATGGAAACCACCGCTGCCGCGGAAACTTTGATTCAGTCCTATGTGCGCCAGACCAATTGTATTTTGATTTTGGTCACCCACTCCCTGCAGCAGGCAAGGCGAATCGCTGATGAAGCGATGTTTTTTCAAAAAGGGGAAGTACTGGAGTATGGTCCTGCAGAAAGTCTGCTGTATTCCCCCACACGTGTGGAATTGAAGAGATTCCTGGAGTTCTGCGGAAACTGATGACACTCCGAAAACAGCTGTCTTCGTTGCTTTTGTGCTGAAGATGGCTGTTTTGTTCTTTATAATAGTAGCCGCAAGCAGTGTTAACTTGGACAGGCTCACGCAATTTGATGAATGCGGGGCATCTGTCGAGACAGTGGCACTGCTGGAGAAGTAAAATTTTACTTCTCCAGATGCCAGATATCACGATTGTATTCAGCAATGGTACGATCACTTGAGAACATACCGGCTTTTGCAATGTTGATCAGACATTTACGGCGCCATCCCATAGGATCGCAGGCGTAATCTTTCAGAGCCTGTTCTTTTCGAACCACATATGCGTTGAAATCAGGAAGGGTCTGGAACCAGTCTTTGTGGATCAGTTCATGATGCAGGCGGCTCAGATTTTCTTCATGACCTGCAGCCAGCATTTCCGGACCGGTAAGGAAGTCAATGGAACGACGGATATTTGGGTCACCTTCATACCACTGGATTGCCTGATAATCTCCGGCTGCATAGCGGTGGATAACCTGATCAGAAGTCTGCCCGAAGATATAAATATTATCTTCACCAGCCTGCTCACTGATTTCCACATTTGCACCATCCATAGTGCCAAGGGTCAGTGCACCGTTTAACATGAATTTCATGTTGCCGGTACCGGAAGCTTCTTTGGATGCCAGACTGATCTGCTCAGACAGGTCGCAGGCAGGAATCAGTTTCTCGGCGGCTGTAACATTATAATTTTCAATGAAGACAATCTGCAGCCATTTGGAAACTTCAGGATCCGCAGCAACTACTTTGGACAGCGTCAACAGAGCGTGAATAATGTCTTTTGCAATGATATAGGCAGGCGCTGCTTTTGCACCGAAAATGCTTACCAGCGGGACAGCAGGCAGATGACCGGCTTTGATTTCATAATAAGTATGAATCAAATAGAGCAGATTCAGCTGCTGACGTTTGTATTCATGCAGACGTTTGGACTGAATATCAAATACAGCATTGGTATTTAAAACAACATTCTGGGTATGAAGAAGCCAGTCTGCAAGAGCTTCTTTATTTGCTTTCTTTACATCCGTTAATTCATTGAGAACCTCAGTATCATCTGCGAAATTCATCAATTTTTCCAGCTCGGAAGCATCTTTCCGAAAACCGGATCCGATATGTTTTTCCAGTACAGCAGTAAGTCTGGGATCACACTCTAACAGCCAGCGGCGGAATGTAATGCCGTTGGTTTTGTTGTTAAATTTTTCAGGATAAAGCTCATAAAAACCATGCAGCTCAGAATTTTTCAAAATTTCTGTATGGAGAGCTGCCACACCATTGGTAGAATGGGTAAAATGGATATCCATGTGTGCCATATGGACAAGATCGTCAGTGTCAATGACAGCAAGCGTCTCATCTTCTGTGCGGGTGCGTGCAAGTTTATCCAGTTTTTTGATAATCGGCATCAACTGCGGGACAATGGAATCCAGATAAGCACGCGGCCATTTTTCCAGTGCTTCTGCCAGAATTGTGTGGTTGGTGTAGGCACAGGTTTTTGTCACGATGTCGACTGCTTCTTCAAATGCAATTCCTTTTTCTTCAAGAAGGCGGATGAGCTCCGGGATCACCATGCTCGGATGGGTATCATTAATCTGGATTGCAGCATAATCTGCCAGATCATGATAATTACAGCCCCGTGCTGCACTTTCAGCGAGAATCAGCTGGGCTCCGGCAGAAACCATCAGATACTGCTGGAAGACGCGAAGACGCCGGCCGGCCTCATCAGAATCATCCGGATAGAGGAAAAGGGTCAGATTCTTGGCAATTTCTGTTTTATCAAAGGAAATACCCTCTTTAACAATTGTCTCATCGATGGTATCCAGATCGAAAAGGTTCAGCGTGTTGGTACGACCCTCGTAGCCGGTAACTGCCAGTTTGTACAGGCGGGCAGTATAAGTTTTTCCAGCCAGCTCAACCGGGTAAGTAATATCGGTTTTTTCAGCCCAGCTGTGGGCGGTCAGCCACGGATCTGGTTTTTCGTTCTGAAGTCCGTTTTCGAAAGACTGATGGAACAGACCAAAATGATACCGCAGACCCACACCGTCTCCCGGCAGATTTAAGGTCGCCAGAGAATCCAGAAAGCAGGCTGCCAGACGTCCGAGACCGCCGTTTCCAAGGGATGGTTCCGGCTCGACTTCTTCAATGTCGTACAGATTTTTGCCGGCAGCAGCCAGAGCATCGCGGGCTTCCTCGTACAGACCAAGGTTGATCAGGTTGTTGGATAACAGTTTTCCAATCAGAAATTCTGCACTGATATAGTACAGCTTCCTTCCGGTAACAGGCTGGATGCGGTCAGCACTTTTCTGACGCACGATTTCGAGAAGTGCCAGATACAGTTCCTGATTACTGCAATCGGACAAAGATTTTTTGGTAATGTTTTGTAATGTTTCAGTGAAATTCATAAAAACCTCCTTAATATGAAAACACGATTAATACCTATGTCTTAGATATATCACACAAAACGAGCAAAATCTTATACAAAGAGCGCAAAATATGATACAATTCTATCATTAAGGAGGAAAAATATGAAGAATCCACTTTCATTGCAGGAAAAGAAAAAACATGGGGAGATACGTTTCCCGTTTAATATTTATCCATGCACGATTCCGGGGGATTTTCCGCAGGTGGCACTGCACTGGCACGACAGTATGGAACTTGTTTTTGTGAAAAGAGGACATGGATTTATCCAGATGGGGGTTACGGTCTGCCGGGCACAGGAAGGAGATATTTTTATTTTTTCGCCTGGAACGCTGCATGCATTCCGCCAGGAAAAGGGAAGTTCTATGGAGTATGAGAACATTATTTTCGATCTTGAACTTCTGGGAGGAGCCGGAGATCTCTGTGCGGAAAAATATCTGCTTCCTCTGCAGAGCGGTCGATTGGAGCTTTCCGGAATTTTGAATAAGAAGGATGGATGTTATCAGGAGGCAGCGGCCTGTCTGCGTGAGGCAGAGGATGCCAATCGGACAAAGCTGCCGGGATATGAACTCCTGATCAAAGGAGCATTATTTCGGTTTCTGGCAATTCTTATGGCACAGGGAAAACAGCTTCCCTCGTCGGAAACAGCAGATACGATGCGTCTGAAACAGGTCCTGCAGTGGATTTCCGTGCACTATGGAACGAAGCTGCACGTTGCAGATGCTGCCAACATCTGCCAGTGCAGTTCCAGTCATTTTATGCGGTGGTTTAAAAAGATGACTGGCCAGAGATTTACGGCTTTTCTCAATGAATATCGTCTGAACGCAGCAGCGGAAGCGCTGCGTACGACGGAAGATACCATATTGTCCATTTCGGAACAGTGCGGCTTTGATAATCTGTCATATTTCAATCGTGCATTTAAAACCCGATATCTGATGACACCCCGTGAATACCGACGGAAATGATAATGTAGAAAATAAGGACTATAAATTTTGGGCAAAAATCTTGTGCAGACACATAAAAAACTTGCACATTTATGTACGAAGGATTATAATGTATGAAGTTTTTATAAACTTTATAAAGAAATTATACATTTCAGGCAGATATGTTTGATTAGATAGAAACAGATTGGAAGAAACGGAATGCAGTATACAAGAGAGTCAGCAATCGAGCGGTTACTGAAAAACTATGGGCCATATTATAATATTCATATGATCGAAGATGATCAGACCCCGATCACAGCCCGCTGTGATTTTTTTGAGCATTCCGGTCAATATGTAATCTCCAAAAAAGCAGAATTATGGTCTGCGGAAAATGAGGAATTTCTCTATCTGCTGAACATTCCCCATCTGACACTGCCGCTTTTTGAGCAGTGGAGAGATTACATCCATGAGGATGGCATGAAACGGATTCATGTGGGTCCGGGACATATGGCCTCCTATATTACGGCAGTCTTTGTGTGCGATACCTGTGATGAAGATGCGCTGAAGGCACTGAAAAAATGCCGTATTTACAAAAGTTTTCATTTTTCACTGCATGGCTGGATGAATTTTCATGCAGCGCTGGTGCGTGTGGCAGACTGCCGTATTGATGCTAACCGCAGCGGTCATCATGTAGCGAAAATTTTGAAAAAAGTACTATATTCGCAAACACGGAAGGGAGTAAGTAAACAATGAATTCATTAGTACTTCTCATCATCTGCGTCGCTATCCTGGTAGCTGGATACGTCTGTTACGGCGGCTGGCTGTGTAAACAGTGGGGCGTAGGTGAAAACAAAACGGAAACACCGGCTCATACCATGGAAGATGGTGTTGACTACGTACCGGCAAAAGCTCCGGTTCTGATGGGACATCATTTCTCATCCATCGCAGGTGCAGGTCCGATTACCGGACCGATTGGAGCAGCCATGTTCGGATGGCTTCCTGTAACTCTTTGGATCCTTGTTGGAGGTATCTTCTTCGGCGGCGTGCATGACTTTGGTGCACTGTTCGCATCTGTCCGCAATAAAGGACAGTCCATCGGAGAGATCATTTCCGCTAATATGAGCAAACGTGCAAAACAGCTGTTTATCATCTTCTCTTATCTGACCCTGATCCTGGTAGTAGCAGCCTTTGCTTCTATCGTAGCATCTACTTTCGGTGCTGTTTATGATGAGAGCGGAGCAGTTGATATGGTTAAATCTACAACTCCGGCTACGGTAGCAATGATTTCCATTCTGTTCATTCTCATTGCTATTGTATTTGGTTTCTGCGTATATCGTCGTAATATGCCGATGGGCATCGCATCTGTAGTAGGTGTGCTTGCAATCGTTGTCATTATGGCAGTTGGTATGAATTTTCATCCGCTGTATCTGTCTACCAAGACCTGGATGTGGATTGTAGGTCTTTATATTGCAATCGCCTCTGTAACACCGGTATGGATTCTGCTTCAGCCGCGTGATTACCTGAGTTCTTTCCTGCTGTACGCTATGCTTGCAGTAGCAGCTTTTGGTGTTATCGTTGCTCATCCGACCTTTGACAGCACGTTCCCGGCAGTAACAGGCTTTGCAGTAGACAACGGAAACGGTATCCAGTTCATGTTCCCGGTACTGTTTACAACTGTAGCATGTGGTGCAATTTCCGGATTCCATTCACTGGTATCATCAGGAACCACTTCCAAACAGCTGGACAAAGAGACGGATGCAAAACCGATCGCTTACGGCGGAATGCTTCTGGAGTGCGTACTTGCAGTACTGACTCTGTGTGCAATCGGATATGCTTACAAATGGAATGCAGCTAACCCGGACAATGCGCTGGTTGGTGCAACTGCTATCTTCGGTGGTGGTATCGCTCATATGATCGATGACATCATTCCGGGAAGCTACAGCATTCTGAACTCTTTACTGGTACTGACTTATTCTGCATTCTGTCTGACCTCTCTGGATACTGCAACCCGTCTTGCACGTTTCATGTTCCAGGAGTTCTGGCTGGAGCCGGGCGAAACTGCTGCAGATGTAAAAGAAGGCTGGAAGAAAGTGATGGTTAATCCGTACTTTGCTACCATCCTGACGGTTGTTCTTGGTATCCTGCTTGGTATGAACGGATACGGTAAGATCTGGGGTCTGTTCGGAGCTGCAAACCAGCTGCTTGCAGGTATCGGTCTTTTGGCTGTTGCTACCTGGCTTGGCAACCTTGGAAAGAACAATAAGATGTTCCTGTTTCCGATGGGATTCATGATCATCGTTACCATCGCTTCCCTGTGTCTGACGGTAAAGAATCAGGTTGGTATGATCATGGCTGGCGGAGCAGACTGGGGTCCCTGGGCACAGTCCATTCTTGGAGTTCTGCTGATCGCCCTTGCTATTGTCCTTGTTATTGAGGGTGTTCAGACTCTGAAAAACCCGAAAAAAGCAAACGCTTAATCAACAGGGATTTAGCAAACATATTGAAATACGGCATGAAATGAGGCGTCCTTCTGGGCGCCTTTTTCGATGAATAAAAGGAAATATATTAATGAAAAAAATTCATGTTTTATTTCATAAACAAAAAATATTTTCTCATTTTCAAAAAATGTTGACATTTGAAAAAAGCGGACTATAATCATAATCGTTTCATAGATCAAATGCAGTGAACAGGATACGGATTGTTTCCGTAATGCTTATCAGAGAGTTTTCGGCTGGTGTGAGAAAACAGGCATGGAAAGAATTCATCCCCTGCCAGCAGTCTGAGTGAAAGGAAATGCAAGTAATTCAGAACGGGCAGTCCACCGTTATGAGGACGCATATTCATTGACAGAAAAGACTGTCGAGGATGTGGCAGAGAGGCCGGAAGTTTCCGGCAAGAGAAGTGGTAACGCGGAGGAATTTACAGACCTTCGTCTTCTTCAGAATCCATCTGGAGGAGACGAAGGTTTTTTTGATCTGAAACATAAAAACAATAAGATGAGGAGAGAAAAGAAATGAATACGTTAGTGATCGTAGCAATCGCAGCTGTCTGCCTGCTGGCAGGCTATACCTTATACGGACGCTGGCTGGCGAACAAATGGGGCATCGACCCGAAGGCAAAGACGCCGGCTTACACAAAAGAAGATGGAAAAGATTATGTACCGACAGATGGATGGGTGGTATTTGCCCATCAGTTTTCTTCCATCGCAGGTGCAGGCCCTGTGACGGGAGCTATTCAGGCGGCAGCATTTGGCTGGCTGCCGGTACTGCTCTGGATTCTCCTGGGAGGCATTTTCTTCGGAGCTGTTACCGATTTCGGAGCACTGTATGCCAGTGTAAAGAATGAAGGAAAATCCATGGGACTTTTGATCGAGAAATACATTGGCAAGACCGGAAGAAAATTATTCCTTCTGTTCTGTTGGCTGTTTACCCTGATTGTGATTGCCGCATTTGCCGATATGGTAGCCGGTACTTTTAATGCCTATACTGTTACAGACGGAGTTGCTTCCCTTGCCGAAAATGCACAGGTCAACGGAGCAGCCGGAACCATTTCCATTCTGTTCATGGTATTTGCAGTTATCTTCGGACTGATCCAGAAACAATGCAAAGTAAGCGGCTGGAAAGAAGTAGTACTTGGTCTGGTATGCACCGTAGCTGCTCTTGGAATCGGTATGAACCTTCCGATGGTGGCAGATAAAGCAACCTGGTCCTACATCACATTTGCTTATATTTTCCTGGCATCGGTTCTTCCGATGTGGCTGATGAAACAGCCTCGTGATTATATGACTACCTTCATGTTTGCAGGCATGATCATCGGAGCAACTCTTGGACTTGTGGTTGCACATCCGAACATGAATCTGCCGGTATACACCGGATTCCATAATGACAATCTTGGAAATCTGTTCCCGATTTTGTTTGTTACCGTTGCATGCGGAGCTGTTTCCGGATTCCACAGCCTGGTATCTTCCGGTACTTCTTCCAAGACTGTAGCAAATGAGAAAGATATGCTGAAAGTCGGATATGGAGCCATGGTTCTGGAAAGTCTTCTGGCAGTGCTGGCACTCTGCGTGGCAGGTGCAGCCGCCGCAGCAGACGGAACTGCCGCAGCAGGAACTCCGTTCCAGGTCTTTTCCGGCGGAGTTGCAGGGCTTCTGGAAATGTTCGGTGTTCCGGTCTATGTGGCATCTTGCTTCATGACCATGTGTGTATCCGCTCTGGCGCTGACCAGTCTGGATGCGGTTGCAAGAATCGGGCGTATGTCCTTCCAGGAACTGTTCAGTGTGGATGATATGGAACATGCAGAGGGCTGGAGAAAACTGTTCTGTAATACCTACTTCTCCACCATTGTGACACTGGCATTCGGCTATATCCTGACACAGGTTGGATACTCCAACATCTGGCCGCTGTTCGGAAGTGCCAATCAGCTGTTGAGCGCACTGGTACTCATTACCCTGTGCGTATTCCTGAAAGTCACCGGCCGTGAGAATAAGACCCTGTTCCCGCCTCTGATCATTATGCTTTGCGTCACCTTCACCGCACTGGTTCAGAGAACCATCGGCCTGGTCAAAGCATTCAACGCAGGAACCGCAGTCTTCATGGTAGAGGGCCTGCAGCTGATCATTGCTATACTGCTGATGGTGCTTGGCGTGGTTATCGTGGTAAACTCCGGAAAAGAGTTATTTAATAAGAAGAAAGAGGCCGTGAAACAGGCGGCATAAAGGAATACTTAAAAAGTATCGCAACACGATTACTATATGTATTTCACATTTATGCACAGCTGTGGTACATTATACTCAACAAAAGGAAATCAGATCTGAAAATCCAATCGTAACTGAACATGCTGTGGAAGAAAACACAGTGCACAAGAAAGGCAAGGTGTCTGTTATGAGAAAAATTTTAAGTATGCTGAATGAATTCTTTAAGGAGTATTACAACAGCTTTTCCGCTGTATGCGCTTAATGTGAATTTAACCTATATTTGTAGAGTGTTTGCGAATAAATAACAGAAGGTCCGGGAGGCGTAAAGCTTTCCGGACTTTTTGTATTTCTGAAAAAAAGCACTATTCCAGGGAATAATCACCTGTGATAAAATTGAAAAAAAGAACAGGAGTGCCGCTAAGATGAGAATAGAAAAATTGTTAACTGCTATGATGGAATATGATCATGGAGATGTGCCGCGAATCCAACACTTTGTGAAAGTATATGAATTTGCCAGAATGATCGGACTCATGGAAGGGCTGGATGCGAGGACCCAGTTTACGCTGGAGAGTGCGGCAGTGGTTCATGATATTGGAATCCATATTTCTGAGCAGAAATATGGAAGCAGCAGCGGAAAATATCAGGAGCTGGAAGGCCCGGCGGAGGCGAAAAAACTGCTGGATGGATTAGAATGGCCGGCAGATGTGACAGAGCGGGTCTGCTATCTGGTGGGACATCACCATACCTATCATGATATGGACGGCATGGATTATCAGATTCTGGTGGAAGCGGATTTTCTGGTCAACCTTTTTGAAGATAAAGTGTCCCCGGAGGGATGCAGAAATGCATACCACAAAATATTCCGGACGGAAAGCGGAAAACGGCTGTATCGGACCATGTATCCGACAGTATAACACCCTCTCCTCGACGAAATGCCCTCTTTCGTGTTATAATAATTAAATTATGACACGAGGGGGCATTTTGCATTGAAACATCTTTGTATAGCAGTTCTGGCACATGTGGATGCGGGAAAGACAACGTTATCGGAAGCGATGCTGTATGAAAGCGGCACCATCCGGAAGCTGGGAAGAGTAGATAATAAAGACGCATTTCTGGACACCCACGAGCTGGAGCGGGCGAGAGGAATTACCATATTTTCAAAACAGGCAGAATTCACCCTTGGAGACTGGAAAGTAACATTGCTGGACACACCGGGCCATGCGGATTTTTCCGCAGAGATGGAGCGGACACTGCAGGTGCTGGACTATGCCGTACTGGTCATCAGCGGAGCAGATGGAGTACAGGGACATACGAGAACACTCTGGCGGCTGCTCAAACGCTATGGTGTTCCGGTGTTCCTGTTTGTGAATAAGATGGACCAGAATGGGACCGATAAAGAACTGCTCATGGTGCAACTGAAGAAGGAACTGGATGATCGATGCGTGGATTTTGACTGCGATCAGACATCTGGAGAATTTCTGGAAAATGTGGCGGTCTGCGAGGAACAGGCACTGGAACATTATCTTGAGCAGGGAACAGTTTCTGAGCAGATGATCCGGGAACTGATTCGTGACCGTCATGTATTTCCGTGCTATTTCGGATCAGCGCTGAAGCTCGACCGGGTGGATGAATTTCTGAGAGGTCTGGAGAAGTATTCTTATGTAGAAGAGCCTGAGCAGGAATTCGGCGCGCGGGTTTTTAAGATCAGCCGGGATGAGCAGGGAGGAAGACTGACCTGGCTTCGGGTGACCGGAGGAATGCTCAAAGTAAAAGATACCTTGAGTGGAACGGCGGAGGAAGAAGAGTGGCAGGAAAAAGTAAATCAGATCCGTGTCTATTCCGGAACTAAATATGAGACGGTGAATGAGGCAGAAGCGGGAATGGTCTGCGCGGTAACAGGACTTACGAAGACGCGGGCCGGAGAAGGGCTTGGAACCGAGCATCACACCAACCTCCCGGTGCTGGAGCCGGTACTGAATTATAAACTGACGCTGCCAAGAGACTGTGATCCGGTGCAGCTTCTTGGAAAACTGCGTCTTCTGGAAGATGAGGAACCGGAACTTCATATTCGATGGAATGAGAAACTGCGGGAGATTGAAGTGCAGCTCATGGGCGAGGTGCAGATTGAGATTCTGAAAAAACTGATTCTGGACCGTTTTGGAGTATCCGTGGATTTTGATGAAGGAAATATTGTATATAAGGAAACCATTGCCAATACGGTAGAAGGGGTGGGACACTTCGAACCGCTGCGCCACTATGCGGAAGTGCATCTACTCATGGAACCGGGGGAGCAGGGAAGCGGACTTCAGTTTGCGGCGGACTGCAGTGAAGATCTGCTGGACCGCAACTGGCAGCGACTGGTATTAACGCATCTGGAAGAACGGCAGCATAAAGGCGTGCTTACAGGCTCGGATATTACAGATATGCGGATTACTCTGGTGGCAGGCCGTGCCCACCAGAAGCATACGGAGGGCGGCGACTTCCGGCAGGCAACCTACCGGGCTGTCCGGCAGGGACTGATGCAGGCAGAAAGTGTATTGTTGGAACCCTGGTATGATTTTCGTCTGGAAGTGCCCTCTGAGACACTGGGACATGCCATGATGGATCTGGAACGTATGGGTGCGGAGATGGGACTTCCGGAGCAGGAAGGTGATATGTTTGTGCTCACTGGAGGTGTGGCAGTAGCCTGTATTAAGAATTATCAGAAAGAGATTAATTCTTATACAAAAGGAAGAGGCAGATTGACCTGCATTTTCCGTGGCTATGGACGCTGCCATAACCCGGAGGAAGTACTGGAAGAGACCTGGTATGATCCGGAAGCAGACCTTCGGAATCCGTCGTCTTCGGTATTCTGCTATCATGGAGCAGGAACCATTGTACCCTGGTATGAAGTGCCGCAGCATATGCATCTGGAAAGTGTGCTGCAGAAAAATGGCAGCCTGAGAGCATCTGCGATCCGGGAAAATCCGTTGGGAAATTTGAATGAGCCGGAAGAGAGACGCCGCCCGGCTGTGCCTTTGGGAAGCGTGGAGGACGAAGAAGAACTGCAGGCTATTATGCAACGGACTTTTGGAGAAGAAAAGCTCCGCCGTTATAACGATCATCCTGCTTCCAGAACTTATGGAACGGAAAAGCCGGAGAAAGCAAAACCCTACAAACCAAAAGAAAAATTGCCGGAATATTTTCTGGTGGATGGTTACAATGTCATCTTTGCCTGGGAAGAATTAAGTGATCTGGCAAAAGTGAGCATTGCGGGAGCCAGAGAAAAGCTGCAGGATATCATGTGCAATTATCAGGGCTTCCGAAAGTGCAATCTCATTCTTGTCTTTGATGCCTACCGGGTAGAAGGGCATGAGGAGGAGATCGTTCCTTATCACAATATCCACGTTGTCTACACCAAAGAAGCAGAGACGGCAGACAGTTATATAGAAAGAACAGCTCACCAGATTGGACGGAAATATCAGGTGACGGTGGCAACCTCCGACGGTCTGGAACAGATCATTATCCGTGGACAGGGCTGTGCCATGATGTCAGCGCGGGAACTGAAAGAAGAGATCAACCGGATCAATCAGGAAATCCGCCGGGACTACGTAGAACAATTCCCGGGCAGCAAAAACTATCTCTTTGATTACCTGCCGGAAGATCTGCAGAAACATCTGCAGGATGTACGGATGGGAAATGCAGAGTTTGGAAGTCATCAGAAGAAGCAAGAGGAATAACTATGGAACGAAATATTGACATGAAGGAAGTGTCAGACGGAAAATTATATACCTCCAACGACATGGTAAAGGCAGACTGCGGCGGCTGTGAGGGCTGTTCTGCCTGCTGCCGTGGAATGGGAGAATCCATTGTGCTGGACCCTCTGGATATCCACCGTTTATGTTGTGGATTAGGGACCGATTTTAACGGACTCATGGTGGATAAGATCGAATTAAACATTGTGGACTGCCTGATTCTGCCAAATCTTAAGATGGCAGGGGAGAAGGAAGCCTGTTCCTTTTTAAATAAGGATGGGCGCTGCTCGATTCACGGATTCCGCCCGGGTATCTGCAGATTATTTCCGCTGGGGAGAATCTACGAAGATGGTTCTTTTAAATACTTTCTTCAGGTTCATGAATGTCCCAAGCCGGACAAATCAAAAGTAAAGGTGAAGAAATGGCTGGATACGCCGGATCTGAAGCAGTACGAAGCATTTGTCAGGGACTGGCACTATTACCTGAAAGATCTGGAAACCCAGGTGAAGAAAGCACCGGATCAGATGAAGCAGATCAGTATGGGCGTGCTGCAGAAATTTTACCTGACACCCTATACTCCGGATGGAAATTTCTATGAGGAATTCAATAAACGGCTGCAGACAGCAAAAAATACTTGACCTTATAGTTACTATATCCCTTAGTATCAAAGAAAAAATAAATGGAGGCTATTATGGCAACGATTAAGGAAGCGGAGATGCAGACAGGGATTACAAAGCAGAATATACGGTATTATGAAAAGATAGGTTTACTGCAGCCGTCGAGGAAACAGGAAAATAAGTACCGGAATTACAGTGAGGAAGATATCAGAAGACTGAAGCTGATCTTTCTCTTTCGGAAGCTTGATATGCCGCTGGAGGAAATCCGGCAGCTCCTTGCGGGAACCATAGAATTGCAGGATGCACTTCAGATGCAGAAAGAGATGCTTGTGGAAAGACAGCAGAAGCTGCAGGCGGCAATTTCTTTCTGCGGACAGATCGAAGAGAAGGAGCTTACACAGCTGGATGTGGACGGGTATCTGAGTAAAATAAAAACCGAGGAGAAAAACGGACATTATTTTGCAGATATTCTTCAGGATTATAAAAAAGTATTGCAAAGTGAAAGTCTTCGTGAGTTCAGTTTTTCTCCGGAGGATTTTTGTACAACACCCCGGCAGATGACGGAACAGCTCTTCCTGTATGCGGAACAGCATCATTTGAATCTGGTAATTACAAAAGAAGGCATGTATCCGGAATTTACCATTGACGGAAGAGCGTACCGGGCATACCGTGTATGCGGCAGAATGGGAATGGTAATCCACGGAGAACTGCTTCATCCGGAGTTATATAAGCCGGAAAATATCCCGGAGAAACGATATCAGATACTGAGGATGATTTCCAAACTGATGATTCCGGTACTGATATTCCTGCTTGTTTTTCTGCCGCGTATATTGCCATTGTTGAAAGATGATCTGCTAAATGCAGCAGTATCTCTTCTTGGTCTGGCAGGATTTGCAGCATATTTGGTTTATCTGGCAATTTTGTATAAAAATTACGATTCATAAAAAATGCCACAGTCTCATCATTTGGATGATTCTGTGGCATTTTTTGTATATTTAACCAAACAGTTTTTCAAACCGCTTCATAGCTTCTACGGTTTTCTCGTAGTTACCAAAGGAAGTCAGACGGAAGAAGTTCTTACCATTCTCACCGAAGCCTGCGCCCGGGGTTCCTACTACCTGGATGTTCTGAAGCAGGTAGTCGAAGCATTCCCAGGACTCCATACCCTTCGGACACTCGAACCAGATGTAGGGAGAGTTAATGCCGCCAAAGAAGCGGATGCCAAGTTTTGTCATGGTATCAGCAATGACTTTGGCATTTCTCTTATAATAGTTAATATTTTCCTGGCATTCCTTGATGCCTTCCTCGGAGAAGACAACTTCGGCACCTTTCTGCACTATATAGGAGGTGCCGTTGAATTTAGTGCACTGACGGCGGTTCCACATAGCGTTCAGGGACATTTCCTCACCATTGGAAGCTTTGAAGGTCAGTTCCTTCGGAACAACGGTGTAACCACAACGGGTTCCGGTAAATCCTGCGGTTTTGGACAGAGAACAGAATTCAATGGCACATTTCTTTGCTCCCTCGATAGCGAAGATGCTTCTCGGAAGCTCCGGGTCAGAGATAAATGCCTCATAGGCGGAATCAAACAAGATAACAGCGTCGTTAGCCAGCGCATAATCCACCCATTCTTTCAACTGCGCTTTATTGTAGCAGGCACCGGTCGGATTGTTTGGAGAACACAGATAAATGACGTCCGCATGCTGATCTTTATTTGGCATGGGGAGAAAGCCGTTTTCTGCATTTCCAGCCATGTAGGTGACACTGTTTCCAGCCATGATATTGGTATCCACATAAACCGGATAAACCGGATCAGGAACGAGGACGATGTTGTCATGACCAAACAGATCGGTGATGTTTCCGGTATCACTCTTTGCGCCATCAGAT
This sequence comes from Hominiventricola sp., assembly GCF_057604405.1. Lineage (NCBI taxonomy): Bacteria > Bacillati > Bacillota > Clostridia > Lachnospirales > Lachnospiraceae > Hominiventricola > Hominiventricola sp. The sequence continues at coordinate 47,394 of NZ_DBLYVB010000013.1, read as the reverse complement.
ACGAAGATGTCGCCCGGATCTACTTCAACTCCATTTTTCTTATAGTAAGCAGCAATGGCATTTCTGGTCTCTTCATAACCCTGTTCCGGACCGTAGCCTTTAAAGGTTTCGGCACTTGCCATAGCCTCGACTCCTTCATGGAGCGCATCAATTACCACTTTTCCCAGGGGAAGTGTTACATCACCGATTCCAAGACGGATAATCTGTGCTCCTTTTTCCGGGTTGGCTTCTTTGTAAGCGGCGGTACGATGGGCGATTTCGGAGAAGAGATAACTTGCTTTCAGATTCAGATAATTTTCATTTAATTTTGGCATGGCGTATGAATCCTTTCCTAAAATAAATATGACTTATTTGTTGTTTGCTTCCAGTGCAGCTGCCACAAATCCTTTGAACAGCGGATGCGGACGGTTCGGTCTGGATTTCAGCTCCGGATGAGCCTGGGTAGCAATGAAAAACGGATGGTTTGGCAGCTCGATGATTTCTACAATTCTTCCATCCGGTGACAGCCCGGAAAGTGTCATTCCATGATCAACAAGGGTGGAACGGAAATCGTTGTTTACTTCATAGCGATGACGATGACGTTCGTGGATCAGCTCCTCACCATACAGCTCATAAGCTTTGGAGGTTTTGTCCAGTACGCATGGGCAGGAGCCAAGACGTAAGGTTCCGCCGATATCTTCCACACCGTTCTGATCAGGCATCAGTGCAATGACCGGATAAGGGGTATTGGGATCCAGCTCAATACTGTGGGCGCCCTCCAGACCAATGACGTGGCGGGCGAACTCTACGATAGAAAGCTGCATGCCAAGACACAGTCCCAGGAATGGAATATTGTGTTCACGGGCATACTGGATTGCAGTAATTTTTCCTTCGATTCCACGATAGCCAAAACCACCAGGAACCAGGATACCGCTCACATCAGAGAGCAGTTCATTCACATTCTCCGGAGTTACGGTCTCGGAGTCGATCCATTTAATATTGACAACGGCATGATTGTCGATACCGCCGTGTTTCAACGCCTCCACTACGGAAATATAAGCGTCGTGAAGCTGGATGTATTTTCCAACCAGTGCAACCGTAACTTCCGTCGTCGGGTGGCGAAGCTTATTCACCATCTCGGTCCAGTCGGTCAGATCCGGCTCCGGACACGGCAGATTCAGGCACTCGCAGGCTACCTGGGCAAGATGCTCCTGCTCCATGGCAAGGGGTGCTTCATAAAGGTATTCTACATCAAGATTCTGCAGTACATGATCTTTCGGCACATTACAGAACAGAGCAATCTTATCCTTGATTCCCTTTTCCAGTGGAAGCTCTGTACGGCATACAATGATGTCCGGCTGAATTCCCATTCCCTGCAGCTCTTTGACAGAAGCCTGGGTTGGTTTGGTTTTCATTTCACCGGATGCTTTCAAATAAGGAATCAGAGTTACATGGAGAAGGATGGCATTCTCATGTCCTACTTCATGCTGGAACTGACGAATTGCCTCCAGAAATGGCTGGCTCTCAATGTCACCGACAGTTCCGCCAATTTCAATGATGGCAATGTGCGTATCATCGGAAGTAAAATTCCGATAGAAACGGCTCTTGATTTCATTGGTGATATGCGGAATAACCTGTACAGTCCCTCCGCCATAGTCACCGCGGCGTTCCTTCTGAAGAACAGACCAGTAAACCTTACCAGTTGTTACATTGGAGTTTTTATCCAGGCTCTCGTCGATGAAGCGCTCATAATGTCCCAGATCAAGGTCGGTCTCGGTACCGTCATCGGTAACAAAAACCTCTCCGTGCTGTACCGGGTTCATAGTACCGGGGTCGATATTGATGTAAGGATCGAATTTCTGCATGGTTACTTTGTATCCACGCGCTTTCAGAAGACGTCCCAGGGATGCGGCGGTAATTCCTTTGCCAAGTCCTGATACAACGCCTCCAGTGACAAATACATACTTTACTGGCATATGACTGATTCCTCCTGAATGTATCTATTTAAAAAATTTACCAAATTTAAAAAAACATTATTTATTATATCTCCGCTAGCCTTAAAAATCCATAAAAACAGACTAAAAATTTTATGGTTTTTAGCTTTATACTAATTTAATAAATAGACACTAAATTTTCGTCGAAGGTGTATTGATTTATAAAAGAAGGTTCACTATAATAAGAAGTGCTACGCGCAAGGAGGAAAGAGATGAACGACAACAACACTCCAAACGGAAATGGAGACAAGAAAAATAATGGAAAATTTCCTAAAAACACCCAGAACATGATGATGTTTCTGGTGTTTCTTATGATAGGATTCCTTCTTTGGGGACTGGTGCGTGATCAGTACAAGGAAGCAACCACACAGGAAATTACATATGATACGTTTGTAGATATGCTGGAATCGGATGAGATTGCCAGTGTGGAAGATACAGGAACGACCTGGAAGATTACGCCGAAGGAGCAGTCTCAGACCGGACTGACTCAGAGCTATTATACCGGTAAGATGAGTGATGACGACCTGCTTCCGCTCATGAAAGAGAAAGGTGTGGAGATCAAACCTTATATTCAGGATACCTGGTCTATGATAATATGGAATATTATTTCCATTCTGGCGCCAATCCTTCTGTTGTGGCTGGCATTCGGCCTGCTTATGCGCCGTATGGGCGGTGGAGGCGGCATGATGGGTGTCGGCAAGAGCAAAGCCAAGGTTTATATTGAAAAAGAGACAGGTGTTACATTTAAGGATGTGGCAGGTGAGGAAGAGGCGAAGGAATCCCTTGTAGAGGTGGTGGATTTCCTTCATAATCCTGCAAAGTACACTGAGATTGGTGCGAAACTGCCGAAAGGAGCTTTGCTTGTAGGTCCTCCGGGAACTGGCAAGACACTTCTTGCAAAAGCCGTGGCAGGAGAGGCCCATGTGCCCTTCTTCTCTCTGGCAGGTTCTGATTTTGTAGAGATGTTCGTAGGTGTGGGTGCATCCCGTGTTCGTGATCTTTTTGAAGAAGCAAAGAAAAATGCTCCCTGTATCGTGTTTATCGATGAGATTGATGCCATTGGAAAAAGCCGTGATTCCCGTCTCGGAGGAAATGATGAACGTGAGCAGACATTGAATCAGCTTTTGGCAGAGATGGATGGATTCGAGAGTAATCAGGCATGCATTATTCTGGCGGCAACCAACCGTCCGGAAGTGCTTGATCAGGCCCTGCTTCGACCGGGCCGTTTTGACCGCAGGATCATCGTGGAGCGTCCGGATCTGAAAGGCCGTGAGGATATTCTGAAAGTACATGCGAAAAATGTAAAGATGGATGAGACAGTGGATCTGGCAGCAGTGGCGTTGGCTACCAGCGGAGCTGTAGGTGCCGACCTGGCAAATATGATCAATGAGGCAGCAATTCTTGCGGTAAAACACGGACGCAAGGCTATCTGCCAGAAAGATCTTTTTGACGCCATGGAAGTTGTACTCATGGGTAAAGAGAAGAAGAACAAGATCCTAAGTGAGGAAGAACGAAAAGTCGTTTCTTACCATGAGGTTGGTCATGCGCTGACCAGTGCATTGCAGAAAGATGCAGAGCCGGTACAGAAGATTACGATTATCCCCCGTACCAATGGTGCCCTTGGTTATGTACTGCAGACGCCGGAAGAGGAAAAATTCCTTCTTTCCAAGAAAGAGATTCTGGCCCGTCTGGTAGTGTGTATGGGAGGCCGTGCAGCGGAGGAAGTGGTATTTGACTCCGTTACTACCGGTGCATCCAACGATATTCAGCAGGCGACGAATCTGGCAAGAGCGATGGTAACTCAGTATGGAATGTCTGAAAAGTTTGGTCTTATGGGGCTGGAATCCAGAGAGAGTATGTATCTTGATAATGGAAGTGTCCTGAATTGCAGTGATGAGACTGCATCCCATGTGGATGAAGAAGTTATGCGGATTCTGAAAGAAGCGTATGAAGAGGCAAAACGGTTACTCACCGAGAACCGGGAATGCCTGGATAAAATTGCAGAGTTCCTGATTGAGAAGGAGACTATCACAGGTAAGGAATTTATGGAGATTTACCACAAAGTCCGCGACGGCAGTGACAAGGAAGACTATCATCAGGAAGAACTGATTTTTGCGGAATAAGAAAATAAGAATCTGAGGAAAAGCCGTCAGAACGCAGTGAATATCCTGTGCTTTGGCGGTTTTCATTATCCGGAAAAAGGAGAAGCAAATGGCAATATTTAATATCGAAGAAGAACTGAAAAAGCTTCCGTCCAAACCGGGCGTCTATCTCATGCACGACGACAAGGATGCCATTATCTATGTGGGAAAGGCCATTTCACTGAAAAACCGGGTACGGCAGTATTTCCAGTCCAGCCGGAATAAGGGTGTGAAAATTGAACAGATGGTGACTCATATTGCCAGGTTTGAGTATATTATCACGGATTCGGAACTGGAAGCGTTGGTGCTGGAGTGTAATCTTATTAAGGAACATCGTCCTAAATACAATACCATGCTGATGGATGACAAGACTTATCCGTTTATTAAGGTGACAGTACAGGAAGATTTTCCGAGGGTATTGTTTGCCCGGCAGATGTACAAAGATAAGGCGAAATACTATGGACCCTATACATCCGCAGGGGCGGTGAAGGACACCATAGATCTTATTCATAAACTGTATGGCATCCGGACCTGCAACAAGCAGCTGCCGAAGATGCAGGGAAAGGAGCGGCCGTGCCTGAATTACCATATCCATCAATGTCCGGCACCCTGCCAGGGATATATTTCAAAGGAAGAATACGCAAAGTCTGTCAAAAAAGTACTGACTTTTCTGAATGGTGATTATACACCGATCCTGAAGGAACTGGAAGAAAAGATGCTGGCAGCGTCAGAGGAGATGGAGTTTGAAAAAGCCATCGAGTACCGGGAACTTTTGAACAGTGTGACCAAGATTGCCCAGAAGCAGAAGATTACCAGCAGCGACATGGAGGATAAGGATGTCATTGCCATGTCTGTGGATCAGCATGATGCGGTGGTGCAGGTGTTTTTTATCCGGGACGGACGCCTCATTGGAAGGGATCATTTTTGTCTGCGGATAGCCAACGGGGACAGCCGGCCGGATGTGCTGTCTGCTTTTATCAAGCAGTTCTACGCGGGGACCCCGTACATTCCCAGAGAAATCATGCTGCAGTATGAGATTGAGGATGCGGCCCTCATTGAAGAGTGGCTGAGCGGCAGAAAAGGCCAAAAGGTGCATATTCAGGTACCGAAGAAAGGTCAGAAGGAAAAGCTGGTGGAGTTGGCGAAAAAGAATGCGGATATGGTGCTCATGCAGGATCGCGAGCGCATCCGCAGGGAAGAAGGCCGTACCATCGGTGCTATGAAAGAGATTGCAAATCTTCTGGATCTTCCGAAGCTGGAACGGGTAGAGGCCTATGATATTTCCAACATCAGCGGTTTCCAGACGGTTGGCTCCATGGTAGTTTTTGAAAAAGGCCGGCCTAAACGGTCCGATTACCGGAAATTCAGGATTCGCGGCGTGCAGGGGGCGGATGACTATGCCAGTATGGAGGAAGTGCTGACCAGACGGCTATCTCACTATGAAAATTATCCGGATCTTATCATGATGGATGGTGGCCGCGGTCAGGTAAATATTGCGCTGAAAGTCATGCAGCAGCTGAATATCGAGGTGCCAGTCTGCGGTATGGTAAAGGATGACAAGCACCGGACAAGAGGAATCTATTTTCATAATGTAGAACTGCCTATTGACAGGGACAGTGAAGGATTCCGTCTGGTGACAAGAATTCAGGATGAGGCCCACCGGTTTGCTATTGAGTATCACCGGTCACTTCGGAGCAGGGAACAGGTGCATTCGGTACTGGATGATATTCCGGGCATAGGACCGGCACGGAGAAAGGCACTGATGAAATCCTTCCGGACGCTGGAAGATATCAAGTCTGCCACGGAGGAGGAACTGTCGGAAGTGGAAGGTATGAACAGCCGGGCTGCGCGACAGGTTTTTGAATTCTTTCATATTGCGAAGAATGAATAAAGACGCTATACTGATAACAATGAGAAGGCTGCAGAAAGCAAATAAAAGAGAACAGGAGACAAGATAATGCCGACAGTATCATTAAATAAGATGATTGAAAAGCTGGAGCTGAAAAACCTGACGCCGGAAGTGTCAACAGAAGGAATTGAGATCAGCAGTCCGGACATTAACCGTCCGGCACTTCAGCTGGCAGGATATTTTGAGCACTTTGCATGTGAGCGTGTACAGATTATCGGATATGTCGAATATACATATCTAAAAAGTCAGAACAGAGAAGAAAAACTGAAAAACTACGAACGGTTTATGTCCAGTAAGATTCCCTGCGTTATTTATGCATCGCGTACGGAACCGGATGAAGACATGTATGAGATGGCACGCAAATATAATAAGCCATTGTTGTTCAGCAACCGTATGACTTCCCCATTGATGGCAGAAGTTATCCGTTGGCTGAATGTGGAATTGGCTCCCTGCATTTCTATTCACGGTGTATTGGTGGATGTTTATGGTGAGGGTATTCTGATCATGGGCGAGAGCGGCATTGGCAAGAGTGAGGCGGCTCTGGAACTGATTAAACGTGGTCACCGACTGATTACCGATGATGTGGTGGAGATTCACAAAGTCAGCGACGATACGCTGGTGGGCACTTCCCCTGAGATTACCCGTCATTTCATTGAACTTCGCGGCATTGGTATTATTGATGTAAAGACCCTGTATGGTGTAGAGAGTGTCAAAGAGACCCAGAATATCGACCTTGTGATCAAACTGGAAGAGTGGGACAAGGAAAAAGAGTATGATCGTCTGGGTCTGAATGAAGAATACACAGAATTTCTTGGAAATAAAGTGGTATGTCATTCCATTCCGATCCGTCCGGGCCGGAATCTTGCCATTATTGTAGAGTCTGCGGCAGTTAACCACAGGCAGAAGAAGATGGGTTACAATGCGGCTCAGGAACTGTACCGCCGTGTACAGGAGAGTATTAACCGCAATAAGAAATAAAGAAAGAATCAGGGGGAAAAGGAATATGCAGGAATACTGTTTTGGAATTGACGTGGGAGGAACCACGGTAAAGATGGGATTGTTCCGCGCAGATGGAGAACTTCTGGAAAAATGGGAGATTCCAAGCCATACGGAAAATGAGGGAGCTGCGATTCTGCCGGATATTGCGAAAGCGGCACTTGGCAAGCTGGAGGAACGAGGAATTGATAAAAAGGATGTAGCGGGTATCGGTATTGGTGTGCCGGGTCCTATTGATGCCAATGGTGTGGTTCCCCATACAGCTAATCTTGGATGGGGTTATAAAGAAGTAACCAAAGAGCTCACTGAATTGACTGGACTGCCCAGCAAGGGCGGCAATGACGCGAATGTAGCAGCATTAGGCGAGATGTGGAAAGGCGCGGCAGCAGGCCATAAGAGCGGTGTTATGGTAACTCTTGGAACAGGAGTTGGCGGCGGTGTGATTATTAATGGAAAAATTGTTACTGGTGCCCACGGAGCAGGTGGTGAAATTGGACACATTCATGTGGACGATGAAGTGCCTGGCGCCTGCGGCTGTGGAAATCATGGCTGTCTGGAACATGTGGCTTCCGCCAACGGTATTGTCCGTCTGGCAAAATGGATGCTGGAACAGAACGCTGTGAAAACGGTTCTGGATCCGGAGACCATGTCGGCGCGGGAGATCTGGGATGCAGTAAAAGCAGGGGATCCATTTGCCTGTGAAGTGGCAGAGCGTTTCGGAAAATATCTGGGACTGGCACTGTCTGCAGTGGCAGGAACCGCAGATCCGGAAGTATTTGTCATCGGCGGAGGTATGTCCAGAGCCGGACAGATCGTCATTGATTACATTCAGAAATATTATATGAAATATGTATTCCGCGGATGCAGGGATGCAGAGTTTATTCTGGCAAGCCTTGGAAATGATGCCGGTATGTATGGCGCAGCCAAGCTGGTGATTGAAGAATAAGAAGGAATATGATATATAACAAAAGGGCATGCCGTTCATCGGGTGATGAAAGGCATGCCCTTTTTACATAGAACCGTATCCGATTATTTGCGGATAGCAGCTCTCTTTCTCATGGTTGGATCCAGAATCTTTTTACGGATTCTTAAAGATTTCGGGGTGATCTCCAGAAGCTCGTCGGTGTCGATGAACTCCAGAGCCTGTTCCAGACTTAATACTCTCGGCGGAGTCAGCTTCAGAGCCTCATCAGCGCTGGAAGAACGGGTATTAGTCAGTTTCTTGGTCTTGCAGACGTTGATCTCGATATCCTCTGCCTTTCCTGTCTGTCCGATGACCATGCCGGCATATACTTTTACGCCAGGTCCAATGAACAGGGCACCACGCTCCTGGGCATTGAAGAGACCGTAGGTGATGGATTCACCGGACTCGAATGCAATCAGAGATCCCTGCTTGCGATACTGGATGTCGCCCTTGTAGGGTTCATAACCATTGAAGATGGTATTCAGAACACCGGTACCTTTGGTGTCGGTCATGAACTCACCACGGTATCCGATCAGGCCTCTTGCCGGGATGGAAAACTCCAGACGGGTGGAACCGTTGCTGTTGGTATGCATGTTGCGGAGTTCCCCTTTACGCTCACCCAGCTTCTGAATAACGCTTCCGGAGAACTCGTCATCTACATCAATGTAAGCCAGCTCCATCGGCTCCAACTTCTTGCCATTCTCGTCATAGTGATAAAGTACTTCGGCTTTGCTGACAGAGAACTCATAACCTTCACGACGCATGTTTTCGATCAGGACGGACAGATGAAGCTCACCACGTCCGGATACTTTAAAACTGTCAGTACTGTCAGTCTCCTCCACACGAAGGCTGACATCGGTGTTCAGCTCACGGAACAGACGGTCGCGCAGATGACGGGAAGTGACGAATTTTCCTTCCGTACCGGCGAGCGGGCTGTCATTGACATTAAACTGCATGGAGATGGTCGGCTCAGAAATCTTCTGGAACGGAATTGCTTCCGGCGCTTCCGGTGCACACAGAGTATCTCCGATATGCAGATCTGAAATACCGGAAATGGCAACAATGGAACCGATGGTTGCGTTCTGTACTTCTACCTTATTCAGACCGTCGAATTCATAGAGACGGCTGACTTTTACTTTCCGCATCTTATCCGGATCATGATGGTTTACGATAACCACATCCTGGTTCACGGAGATGGTACCGCGGTCTACTTTTCCAACGCCGATACGGCCTACATATTCGTTGTAGTCGATGGTACTGATCAGTACCTGGGTCGGTGCTTCCGGATCACCTTCCGGAGCCGGAATATAATTCAGAATGGTATCGAACAGCGGAGTCATATCCTTGCCCTGTTCGTTCGGATCCAGGGAGGCGTAGCCGCCCTTTGCGGAAGCATAGACAAACGGGCAGTCCAGCTGCTCATCAGTAGCGTCCAGATCCATCAGAAGCTCCAGAACCTCGTCTACGACTTCTTCCGGTCTTGCTTCCGGACGGTCGATTTTGTTGATGCAGACGATTACCGGAAGATTCAGCTCCAGTGCTTTCTTCAGAACGAATTTGGTCTGGGGCATGGAACCTTCGAAAGCATCTACCACAAGGATAACACCGTTTACCATCTTAAGGACACGTTCTACCTCGCCGCCGAAGTCTGCATGTCCGGGAGTATCAATAATATTGATTTTTACATCTTTATAAAAAACAGCTGTATTTTTGGAAAGAATGGTAATACCACGTTCTCTTTCGATGTCATTGGAATCCATGACACGTTCTGCCACTTCCTGATTGGCACGGAACACACCGCTCTGTTTCAGAAGCTCATCGACCAGGGTGGTTTTGCCGTGGTCTACATGAGCAATGATTGCTATATTTCTTACATCTTCACGTTTCATAATTTAATCCTCTTCTTTGTGACTCTCAAAATATCCTACAAATTTAATAGTGTATCATATTTTGCCCGGAATACAAGCTTTTTTCGCGTGAGAGGAATATTTTTTTTGCATTTTTGGAATATTTGGAAGAAGAACGGAATATATTTTACAGATAAAATACAAGAAGAGACACTTCGTCAAAAAGAAGGGAGAACAAAATGATGTCAGATAAGATCATCGAAAACAACCAGGTATCTATTATGGGAGAAGTCGTATCCACGTTCACATTCAGCCATGAAGTCTTTGGGGAAGGCTTTTATATGCTGAACGTATCCGTAAAAAGACTCAGTGAGTCCTGCGATGTGATACCGCTTATGATTTCCGAAAGACTCATTGATGTAAATGAGGATTATCGGGGAACGTACATTCGTGCAACAGGACAGTTCCGTTCCTATAACCGTCATGAAGAAAAGAAGAACCGGCTGGTATTATCTGTCTTTGTGCGGGAACTGGAATTTACAGAAGAAGAACTGGAAAATTCTAAGACCAACCAGATCTTTCTGGACGGTTACATCTGCAAACCGCCTGTTTACCGGAAGACTCCCCTTGGAAGGGAGATTGCAGATATTTTACTGGCTGTCAACCGGCCCTATGGAAAGTCTGATTATATTCCATGTATCTGCTGGGGAAGAAATGCCCGTTTTGCATCCGGTTTTGAAGTAGGGGGACATACACAGATCTGGGGACGGATTCAAAGCAGAGAATATATGAAGAAGATTGATGAGGAGGAAAGTGAGAAAAGAATTGCCTATGAAATATCTGTGAGCAAACTCGAGTATCTTGATTCATAGTATTGTATAATATTTCCTCCGGCTCGCAGATACAGATGTCCGCCGGAGAAAATCTGTGGTGAAAATTTTGAAAAAAAGACAGAAAATAAAAAGTTTTTATGCAGATATGACAAATACACCTTGCTTTGTGACAAAATGTCGAGTATAATATGAGCAAGATCGAAAATAAAATAACGAAGACGAGCAACATGTGAGCAGAGCCCTATGCCATGGGGCTTGCTCATTTAATGTTTATAAAGAAATAAAGAGGAACTACACATTATGGCTGGTTTGAAAATCAGAGTAATGAAAACAGTCTCTGAGGGGACAAAGAAAATTATCATGCGCAGGGCGAGAATGGAAGGGTTAGATATTCTGTTCCATGAGAATGCTGCGCTTGCATTGTGCAATGGAAATGTCTGTGACCTGATTTATGCCAGCGATCTGGCACAGAAGGCTTCCGATGTAGAGGTATTTGAGATCAATGGAAATTGTCCGCAGCATCTGACCTGCCTGGCAATTTTAGGTACGGCAGCTGCTGTAGATGAAGCAGTAAAGAGAATTCAGAGCGAACTTTGATTTATGATGAAAACTGAATAACGAGAACAGATCAGGATCGTTATTGGAGGAAGCGAAAATGAGATGTTTTTTCTCATATGATGAAGATGGCGGAAACAGGAGGAAAAAGCAATGGGAAATTATTATGTGAAGCCAAGAATCTACATGGAGAGAGAAGGTCTGCGTGAAATCCTTAAGGGTGTGACGCGGGCCTTTATTGTAACTGACAAATTCATGCATGAGAGCGGAAAAGTCAGTTACCTGACCGACGTACTGGATCAGATGGGGATTGCTTATGAGATCTTTTCAGAAGTAAAACCGGATCCGGATATTGCCACGGTTACGAAAGGAATCGGTCTTATGACGGATTTCAAGCCACAGGCACTTCTGGCACTGGGCGGAGGATCACCGATTGATTGTGCAAAAGCCATCAACTATCTGTCAGCCAGAGAAGGATTTTCTGAAAAATGCAAGTTTGTGGCAATTCCGACTACCAGTGGAACCGGAACGGAAGTAAGCCGCTTTTCAGTCATCAGTGACCCGGAAAAGTCCGCAAAATATCCGTTGGTTGCAGATGAACTTCTTCCGGATGATGCAATTCTGGATGCGGAGCTTACGAAGACGGTACCGCCATCTATTACAGCGGATACAGGAATTGATGTCCTGACACATGCAATAGAGGCATTTGTATCAAAGAATGCAAACGATTTTACGGATGCAGCAGCAGAAAAAGCCATCAAGCTGGTTCGTAGTAATCTGTTAAAAGCCTATAAGACTCCGGATGACCTGAATGCAAGACAGCATATGCATCATGCCTCCTGTCTGGCAGGAATGGCATTCAGCAACGCAGGACTTGGACTGAATCATGGCATGGCACATACACTGGGAGGACATTTCCACATCCCTCACGGACGTGCCAATGCAATTCTTCTTCCATATGTAATGGCCTATAACTGTGGATGTCACGATAAGCTGACTGTACATGCAGAGCGCTATGCGAGAATCGCAAGACTGGCACGGCTCGAGGGCAGCAGTATCCGACAGAGTGCATTTAATGTCATCCGTTCTACCAAACAGCTTATTAAACAGCTGAATATTCCGACCAGCATTGCTGAGGCAGGGGTCTCCAGGGAAGATTTTATGGCAGCACTGGATGAGATGGTGAATGCGGCCATGAACGATGCATGCACCGCAACGAATCCAAGAGACTGCACGCCAGAGGAGGTCAGAGACCTGTTCCTGGCTGCCTATGAAGGCAGAAGAATTTAGAGACAGGCAAAGGAGGAAATCCTATGTTTGAGGAATCCCATAAAGAACGAATCATACAGGAGTTTGTTCCTGGCAAACAGGTAACACTGGCTCATGTGATTCCCCATCCGGTAGAAGCCCTGTATGCGAAAATGGGTCTGATTGATGCAGAAGGAGCAATCGGAATCTTTACCATTACTCCCAGTGAGGCAGCTATTATTGCGGCAGATGTAGCCAGCAAGGCAGCCGGCATCCAGATTGGATTTGTGGATCGGTTTAATGGATCCCTGATCATCACAGGTGATGTGGCAGATGTGGAGGCAGCACTTCACGATGTTATGCATGTGCTGTGTGACAAGATGGGATTTGCAGGAACAACGATCACAAGATCGTAGAAAGACAGGCTCTGCGATGGATCAGAAGATGAAAAGACGAATTATTATGATTGGCCGTTCCATGGCAGGGAAGACAACTCTTTGTCAATATTTAAGCGACCAACAGCTGAAATACAAGAAAACGCAGGCAGTTGAGATCATTAATAAAAATATGATTGACACACCGGGAGAATATCTGGAACGTACCTATATGCGTGGTGCACTGATGGTATCAGCAGCGGATGCAGACACCATTGTCCTTGTGCAGGATGCGACGGAAAACGGTACCATGTTTCCACCTGGATATTCCAGCAGTTTTGCAAAGCCCTGCATCGGGGTGGTTACCAAAAGTGACAAGGCAACTGAAAAACAGCTGGAGGATGCACAGAAGTATCTGAAGATTGCAGGAGCAAAAGAGATCTTTGTCACCAGCAGTTATGAAGGTACCGGATTTGAACCATTCCTGAAATATTTTGAAGACAAGTGATTTGTGATGGAAGGAGATCCCCATGAAAGAAACCATATTAAGTGTTGGAATTGATATTGGGACATCCACGACGCAGCTGATTTTCAGTAAACTGACGATCGAGAATGAAGCCAGCAGCTATGTGGTGCCCCGGATCAATATCGTGGATAAGGAAGTTACCTACCGGAGCAAGATTTATTTTACACCGCTTCTTTCCCAGACCGAGATCGATGCGGAAAAGGTGAAAAAGATCATCGAAGCGGAATATAAGGCCGCCGGAATGAAACCGGAAGACCTGCAGACCGGAGCGGTGATCATTACCGGAGAGACTGCCAGAAAGCACAATGCCAATACGGTACTTGCTTCTTTAAGCAGCATGGCAGGTGATTTTGTAGTAGCAACTGCAGGACCGGATCTGGAATCTGTTCTTTCTGCAAAAGGAGCAGGGGCAGATGCATTTTCCGAAGAACACCGGCAGGCAGTAGCGAATATTGATATCGGAGGCGGAACCAGTAATATTGCATTGTTCCAGAAGGGAAACCTGAAGGGAACGAGTTGTCTCGATATCGGAGGAAGACTGATCAAGATTGAAAATGGTCGGATCAGTTATATTTTCCCGAAGATTCAGAAACTTGCAGAAGCCCATGGCATTCACATCGCAGTGGGTGACCGGGCAGAGGAAACCGTTCTCTATAAGATCTGCGAATATATGGCAGATCAGCTGGCCATGGCAATTCATGCCAGAGAAGCAGACAGTCTTCACGCAGGGCTTTATACAAATGACGGAAAACCACTGACCAGTGAGCCTAAAATTGACGCCATTACTTATTCAGGCGGAGTGGCGAGCTGTTATTATAACGGAGAACCTGCCAATGTGTTCGAATATGGAGATGTTGGAGTACTTCTTGCCAGAGCAGTGAAAAATAATGCGGCTCTGAAACAGGTTCTTACATATCCCGCGGCTGAGACGATCCGTGCAACGGTAGTCGGAGCGGGAACCCATACTACAAATGTTAGTGGCAGCACCATCAGCTACAGTGATGGACAACTGCCCATAAAAAACATTCCGGTTCTGAAACTTACGGAGGATGAGGAACAGAACCCGGTTATGTTCAAGGAATCCTTACGTCGGAAGCTGAAGCTTTACGAAACGGAAGGTGCGCTTGAACAGGTTGCCATTGTTTTTTCAGGCAGATATCATACCAGTTTTCTGGAGATTCAGGAACTGGCACAGATGGTTGTCGATGGGGCGGAAGAGGTAATTGCCGGACCACACCCCCTCATCCTGGTCATCGAAAATGATATTGCCAAGGTGCTTGGAAACGCCATTAATGTACTCCTGAAGCGCCAGAAAAAATTTATCTGCATTGATGGGATCTTTGCAAATGATGGTGACTACATCGACATCGGAGAACCGGTAGCGCAGGGGCGCGTCGTTCCCGTTGTCACAAAAACTCTAATCTTCAATACATGATAAAGGAGAGTGAACAGGTTGATTTTAAAAACAAAATTATTCGGCAAAGTGTACGAATTCAAATCTCTTCGCGAAGTCATGGCGAAAGCCAATGAAGAGAAGTCCGGTGACAAACTGGCAGGTATCGCAGCAGAGTCCGCAGAGGAAAGAGTAGCTGCGAAAGTAGTACTTTCCCATATCACCCTGGAAGACCTTCGCAACAATCCGGCAGTTCCTTACGAGGAAGACGAAGTAACCAGAATCATTCAGGACGGTGTCAACGAGGCAATCTACAAAGAGATTAAGGGTATGACGGTTGCTGAATTCCGTGAGTGGATCTTGAGCGAGACCACCACAACGGACATGATCAAACGTGCATCCAGAGGTCTTACCAGTGAGATGGTAGCCGCTGTATGTAAGCTGATGACCAACCTGGATCTGATCTATGCGGCAAAGAAGATCCGTGTATCCGCACATTGCAACACCACCATCGGCCTTCCGGGAACATTCTCATCCCGTCTGCAGCCGAACCACACCACAGATGATCCGAAGGGTATCATGGCATCCGTAATGGAAGGCTTAAGCCTTGGCTGCGGTGACGCAGTTATCGGTCTGAACCCGGTAGATGATTCTGTAGAGAGTGTTGCGAGAATTTTAAGAAGCTTTGATGAGTTTAAGAACAAATGGGAAGTTCCGACTCAGATCTGCGTACTTGCACATGTAACCACCCAGATGGAAGCTATGGATAAATTAGGAGCACCGATTGACCTGATGTTCCAGTCTATTGCAGGTTCTCAGAAGGGTAATGAAGCATTTGGCCTGAATGGCTCTATGCTTGATGAAGGACATGATATGATGCTTCACGAAGCAACCAGTACCGGTCCGAACGTTATGTATTTCGAGACTGGACAGGGTTCCGAGCTTTCCTCCGATGCACATCATGGATGGGATCAGGTAACCATGGAGGCTCGTTGTTATGGATTTGCTAAGAAATACAGTCCGTTCCTTGTAAATACTGTAGTTGGTTTCATCGGACCAGAGTATCTGTATGATTCCAAGCAGGTTACCCGTGCAGGTCTTGAGGATCACTTCATGGGCAAACTGACCGGTATCCCGATGGGATGTGACGCATGCTACACCAACCATATGAAAGCTGACCAGAACGATATCGAGAACCTGGCAACCCTTCTGGTAGCCGCAGGCTGCAACTACATCATGGGTGTACCGCAGGGTGATGACTGTATGCTGATGTATCAGTGTACCGGATATCATGAAGCAGCAAGCTTAAGAGAGGTCTTCGGTCTCCGTCCGATCAAGGAATTCGATCAGTGGCTGGAGAAGATGGGATTCTCAGAGAACGGAAAACTGACACCGCTTGCAGGTGATGCATCCGTTTTCTTAAAATAAGCAGGAGGTGAAAAACTTTGGTGAGCGAGAAAGATTTAAGAGATATCATTGCACAGGTGCTTACAGAGATGAATGTGAGCGATGGCGCAACTGCTTCTGCAGTGGAAGCTGCTGTGGCAGGAAAAGCCTCCCCACAGAATGGCACTGAAATTGAGGACGGCTGTTGGGACGATGTAGCAGCTGTCGATCTGAGAACACAGTATCTGGTAGAAAACCCGGTAGCAAAGGAAGCATACTATGATCTGAAACAGTACGCTCCCTGCCGTCTGGGTATTGGCAAAGCTGGTGCTCGTTATAAGACACTTCCGGTACTGGAATTCCGTGCAGCACATTCTGCAGCACAGGACGCTGTATTTAATGATGTAGATCAGGACTTTATTGATAAAATGGGTCTGTTTACCGTGCAGACCAAATGTGACAGCAAAGATACTTATCTGACCCGTCCGGATCTGGGACGTGCGTTAAGCGATGAGGCAGTTGCCACAATCAAAGAAAAATGCAAGATGCATCCGACCGTACAGATCTATGTATCTGACGGCTTAAGCTCCGCAGCAATCGCAGCCAATGTAGGTGATGTACTGCCGGCTATTGAGCAGGGACTTAAGAGCTACGGCATTGATTACGGTACTCCGTTCTTCGTAAAATATGGTCGTGTAGGAGCAATGGACCAGATCTCTGAGATTACAGGTGCGGATGTTACCTGTGTACTGATCGGTGAGAGACCTGGACTGATTACCGCAGAGTCCATGTCCGCATATATTGCCTACAAAGCAACTGTTGGAATGCCGGAGGCAAGAAGAACCGTTGTATCCAACATCCATAAAGACGGAACCATTCCGGCAGAGGCCGGAGCACATATTGCTGATATCATCAAGAAGATCCTTGATGCAAAAGCAAGTGGTACAGATCTGAAACTTTAAGTCGAACGGAGGGAATAAAATGAAACGCGATCCATTGAAAGCATCAGTGCTTGCAACCAAACTCATCCCGAATGTAAGTCCGGGAATGGCAAAAGAATTAAATCTGACACCGGAGCAGAGATCCCTTGCACTGCTCACTGCAGACTGTGATGATGTTACGTATACTGCACTGGATGAGGCTACCAAAAAAGCGGATGTTCAGGTTGTATACGCAAAGAGCTTCTACGGTGGTGCTGCTAACGCAAACACCAAGCTGGCAGGAGAAATTATTGGTATTCTGGCAGGACCGAACCCGGCAGAAGTAAAGAGTGGTCTTGAAGCAGCTGTTGATGTCATTGAGAACCAGGCTCATTTCGTATCTGCAAACGATGACGATACCATCTGCTACTATGCACACTGCATTTCCAGAACAGGTTCTTACCTTTCTGAGGGCGCAGGTATCAAAGAGGGCGAGGCTATTGCATATCTGATCGCACCGCCTCTTGAGGCTATGTATGGTGTGGATGCAGCTCTGAAAGCAGCAGACGTAAAAATGTGTGTTCTGTATGCTCCGCCTTCAGAGACCAACTTCGGTGGCGCACTGCTGACCGGAAGCCAGTCTGCATGCAAGGCAGCATGTGATGCATTTGCAGCAGCTGTAGAGTTTGTAGCAGACAATCCTATCGCATAAAATCAGAGCATAAGACTTAGTTCCCGCGGAGCAACAGCCGCGGGAAAGACAAGAGGTACGAATATATGCAGGCATTGGGAATGATTGAAGTATATGGTTACCTTACAGCAGTCGAAGCTCTGGACAGCGCACTGAAAGCAGCGAATGTTTCCCGGCTGGGTGTGGAAAAAGTAAGAGGCGGACTGGTAACTGTTCTTGTGGAAGGTGATGTGGGTGCTGTAAAGGCAGCTATGGATGCTTCCGCAGCAGCGGCTGAGAGAGTCGGCACCGTCATCAGTGTTCATGTCATTCCGCGTCCGGCGGATGATGTGACCAGAATGCTCAAAGGTGGAAAAGAACCGGAAGAGCCAACTCCTCCAGAGCCGGAAAAGCCATCTGAACCGGAAATATCGTCAGAACCGGATACACTGTCAGAACCTGAATCTGAAGCCGTGAAAGCGGAAGAAGGGGAGAAAGCTCCTCAGGATGTGACGGTGGAAGAGATGCAGACCATGGGGGTGGATGCGCTCCGAAGACTGGCAAGGGCACTTGAGATCAAGAACATGACCCGCGCTGAGATCCGTTTCGCGAAGAAACAGGAGCTGATTCAGAAGATAACAGAGTTTAAAGAATCATAGTATATAGGAGAAGTTGCTTATGCAGTTATATGATAAAGACCTGTTGTCAGTGCAGGAAGTGCGTGAGCTGGTAGAGAAAGCCAAAGCGGCTCAGGAGGAATTAAGCCAGAAGTCGCAGGCAGAGGTAGATGCCATCGTAAAATCTATCGCTTATGCAGGTGTGCGCAATGCAAAGCGTCTGGCAAAACTGGCTCATGAGGAAACCGGTTTTGGTATTGAGGCTGACAAGGTAATTAAGAATATATTTGGTAGCCGTGATGTGTATGAGCATATCAAGGATATGAAAACCATTGGAGAACTTGGATATGATGAAGAGAAGAAAGTCCGCACGATAGCAGTTCCGGTAGGTGTGATTGCCGGACTGATTCCATCCACGAACCCGACTTCTACTGCATTTTATAAATCTGAGATTTCCATAAAAGCAGGAAATGCGATTGTATTTTCACCGCATCCGAATGCAAGAAACTGTATTCTGGAGGCAGTAAAAGTAATTCGTCAGGCAATTGCTGAAGCAGGAGGCAATGAAAATCTTGTATCCTGCATCACCATTCCGACTATTCAGGCAACAGATAACCTGATGAAACATCCGGATGTGGCACTGATCCTTGCTACTGGCGGAAGTGCCATGGTAAGAGCCGCTTATTCATCCGGAACACCGGCGATTGGAGTAGGTCCCGGAAACGGACCGGCATACATTGAAAAGACCGCAGATCTGCCGCTGGCAGTAAAACGGATTATGGACTCCAAAACCTTTGATAACGGCACGATCTGCGCATCTGAACAGTCCGTTGTATGTGATAAGGATATGGAAGATGCTGTAAGGGCAGAGATGGAGAAACAGGGAGCCTATTTCCTGACAGACGAGCAGATTGCAAAACTCGGAAAATTCATCTTAAGAGCAAACGGCACTATGAATCCTATGATTGTAGGAAAGAGTGCACAGGTCATTGCAGATCTGGCAGGTATTGATATTCCGGCAGGAACTAAAGTACTGGTAGCAAAAGAAACCGGTATCGGACGTGGTCATCCATATTCCAATGAGAAACTGGCACCGATTCTGGCATTCTATACCGCAGATGATTATAAAGAGATCTGCAGACTGGTGCAGGATATTCTGCATTATGAGGGAGCAGGACATACGTTTAGTATGCATACCAAGGATCCGGAAATGGTAAACTATTTTGCCATGAGAGTTCCGGCATCCCGTATTATTGTCAATACACCGAGTGCCCTTGGAGGTATCGGCGGCACTACCGGATTGATGCCGTCCCTGACACTTGGCTGCGGAGCAATCGGCGGAAGTGCTACCTCAGAAAATGTAGGACCGATGAATCTGCTGAACAAACGTCATGTGGCAGAAGGACTTCTGGAGCTTGATGAGATCAAAGCAGGACTCCCGACCTGTACGGATGGCATGTGCAGCGGACCGAAGGCAGAAGATGTTGATATTGATGCAGTAGTGAATGAGATCGTAAAAAGACTTCGTTCTATGTAGATAAGAAAAGGAGAATGAAAAATGGCAGTAACACAGGCATTAGGAATGATTGAAACAAAAGGACTTGTAGCTTCTATCGAGGCAGCAGATGCAATGGTAAAGGCAGCAAACGTAACTCTGATCGGTAAGGAGCATGTAGGCGGCGGACTGGTAACCGTTATGGTACGCGGCGATGTAGGAGCTGTAAAAGCAGCAACAGATGCAGGCGCAGCAGCAGCTGAGCGTGTTGGCGAACTGATTTCCATCCATGTAATCCCGAGACCGCATGAGGAAGTAGAGGCAATTCTTCCGCATCTCGGCTAAGAGATTCGCTGTCACAGACAGAACATACAGATCAAGGAGGAATGAGAAATGGCAGTAACACAGGCATTAGGAATGATTGAAACAAAAGGACTTGTAGCTTCTATCGAGGCAGCAGATGCAATGGTAAAGGCAGCAAACGTAACTCTGATCGGTAAAGTGCATGTAGGCGGCGGACTGGTAACTGTTATGGTACGCGGCGATGTGGGAGCTGTGAAGGCAGCAACAGATGCAGGCGCAGCGGCAGCTGAGCGTGTTGGCGAACTGATCTCTATTCATGTAATTCCGAGACCGCATGAGGAAGTTGAGGCTATTTTACCCTCCTTATCATAAGTGAGTAAGTACCGGCCGCCCGTGTATTCGGACGGCCGGACAGTATAGGAGATAAGGAGGTGGCTTGACTGCGATGAAGGTAATTACAGAAGCAATTCTGCGGGATGAGTTACGGGCATCCAAGCCGGAGACTTATGTCATACCGGAGGGACAGATCCTCTCACCGGCAGCAAGAGAATATCTGCAGCAGTTAAAGATCAAGATTATCAAAGAAAAAGATAAGCCGCTCCCGAAAGAAAAAGTGGAGATCACGGCTACAGAGGTTCCGGGAATCCCGGAAAGTGCAGTCGTCACTCCGGCACCGCCGAAACCCAAATATGTGGATGACGCGACAGGTGCTTTCTATTATGAGAAGCCGGAGCATATGACCCAGCTTGTCAGAAATGTTCTGGTGAACAAGGATGACAAACGGATTGTATTCCGTGGAAAACTGGACAGTCTGGAAGCTCTTTTTGTGCTGAATCAGACGATTCTGCTGGAAATGCAGGAAGATCAGGAATTTATCGATGATCTGGAGGATATTCTGGTAAGTCTGCGTGAGATGATGCGTTGTGATGTACTGGATGAACCATTTACCAGAGAGACGATTATCGGACTGACTCATGAGGAGCTGCGGGCACATTCCCACAATCCTATGAAATATTATAAAGTAAAGCAGATGGTTCTGCCGAGTTATAAGCTTGGAAAGACCTATGCACTTCTGAATCAGCTCAGAACGGCAGTCCGCGAAACCGAAGTAGCGGCCGCAGCCGCGTTCCATAATGGAAAGAGTTATGACAGGGCAGATATCATAGAAGAACTGAACCGAATGTCCAGTGCCGTACACATCATCATGTGTAAATATCTGGCAAAGATCCAGAATCAGGAGACGTCATGAAGCAGTTTATTGAATCGGTAGTGGATTCTATCGTACAGAGTGGACTGGTAGAAGTAGAAGTATCTGCCAGACATGTGCATTTGACGCAGGAGGATGTGGAACTGTTATTCGGAAAAGGGGCAGTGCTTCATCCGAAACGTCCGCTGTCTCAGCCGGGACAGTTTTTAAGTGAAGAACGCGTGACGCTCATCGGACCGAAAGGGAAGAAGGAACGCGTGGCAGTATTAGGACCGGTGCGGAAAGCAACACAGGTGGAACTTTCCATCAGTGACTGCGTGGCACTGGGAATAAAAGCTCCGGTAAGAGAATCCGGAGATTTAAGAGATGCAGGACCGGTGGTCATTGAAGGACCGAAGGGTACACTTGACGCATCTTCTGCTGTAATCGTGGCAAGAGCCCACGTACATGTTCCGCCGCAGGTAGCCGCAAAGCTTGACCTTCAGGATAAGGAACGTGTCAGCGTACAGATTATGACTGAGAGACCAGTGACTTTTGATAACGTTGTCATTCGTGTCAGCGATCAGTTCCGTTACAAAATGCACATTGATTTCGATGAGGCAAATGCGGCGCAGGTCAGTGGATTTACTCTCGGAAAAATATTAAAGCAGTAAAGGAACACAGATGGATATTCAACGGGTAGAGACATACATGAAACGGGTAGCCGAATCCGAGACAAAGACCTTCACTCCGGTAGGAGACAAACTGAAAGTCGGTCTGGATCTGGGTACCGCATACATCGTAATGGTGGTGCTGGATGAGGAAAACAATCCCATTGCCTGTGAGAAACAGGCGGCAGATGTACTTCGGGACGGCGTAGTCGTCGATTATCTCGGAGCACTGAACATTGTAAAAGCTCTGAAGGCAAAACTGGAGCAGCGAATTGGAAAAGAACTGGTAAACTGTGCCATTGCCATGCCGGCAGGAACCGACGACAGCGTCAAGACACATACCTATGTGGCGGAAGGCGCGGAGCTGGAAGTGACTGCAGTTCTGGATGAGCCGAGTGCAGCCAATGCTATTTACCAGATATCGGACGGCGTGATTGTGGATATCGGAGGCGGTACTACAGGACTTGCGCTCTTAAAAGATGGCAAGGTTGTGGAGATTGCAGACGAACCGACAGGTGGTACGCACCTGACTTTGGTGCTTTCCGGAAATTACCATATTCCGTTTGCAGAAGCAGAAGCCATCAAACAGGATTATTCCAGACATCGGGAGATCCTTCCGATTCTGAAACCGGTTATTGAGAAAATGGCAACGATCGTAAAGAAAAACATCGTTTCAAAAAATGTGGATACCATTTATCTGTGTGGAGGTACCTGCTGTCTGACCGGTATGGAAAAGATTATTGAAAAGGAGACGGGAATCCCGACGATCAAGCCGGCAGATCCGTTCCTTGTCACACCGACAGGCATTGCCATGAACTGTAAAGTG
Source organism: Hominiventricola sp. (assembly GCF_057604405.1). Lineage (NCBI taxonomy): Bacteria > Bacillati > Bacillota > Clostridia > Lachnospirales > Lachnospiraceae > Hominiventricola > Hominiventricola sp. The sequence goes on along the minus strand of NZ_DBLYVB010000013.1, from coordinate 24,561 downwards.
TAATGAGTATAAAAAATGGAAAGGAGGGGAGCGCGTGGAACTGGATGCTATGATCAGTGAGATCTGCAGAAAAGTACAGGAGCGTGTGGCAGAGCTGGAAAAAGAAGAAGCATCGGCAGAACCGGCGGCAGTGCCGTCTGAAGATAACAGGCCGGCACTTCTGGTTCTGGCGGAAGACCATGGAATGCGATGTCATCCGGTGCTGGAAAGCAAAAAACTTGCAGAATGCTACCGGGTAGAATGTGCTTTGCTGAAAGAAGAAGACTGCGATGTGGCTTCCTATGAAGGCGTGATCGCATTTACACTGACCAATGAAGCCCTTGGAAAGATTGCCAACGGAATCTTCGATACCGATTACACCAGAAGATTCGGAACCGCACTTCTCCTTGGAAAAAGGATATTTATTGCGGAGGAAGAAGTGGAACTGTATCGCTATAAGGATACCGCGCCGGCCGGCTACTACAGCCGTCTGGAGGAAAACTTAAAATTCCTTCAGCAGAACGGAGTGACCATTGTTCCTTTAGATCAACTGGAAGCGGTTGTTCTGGGAGAAAACGTTCCGGAAGAAACAGAGGCTGCTCCGAAGAAAGAAGAATCCACCGGAGAAAAAGAACAGCCAGTCTCCGGAGTAACCCTACGGCTGGAGAAACGCATCATTACAGAGAGAGATGTGATCAGTGCACGGGAAGGAAAGGCTGCCTGCATTCTGGTAGGAAAGAAGGCAATTCTGTCAGATCTTGCCAAAGAGTATGCGAAGAAATATGGAATCAGCATTGCTCGTGACGAAGGCGAGACTGGCGGGAAAGGAAGCCGAGTATGAAAATAGGACGTGTAATTGGAAACATCTGGGCAACACGGAAAGATGAGAATCTCTCCGGATTAAAGCTCCTGGTGGTGCAGCCACTGAATCTTCTGAACGATCAGCCCATTGATACGCCCATTGTAGCGGCAGATATTATCGGTGCTGGTGTGGGAGAGAAGGTTCTCTATGTAGGCGGAAGCTCAGCGCGTGGTGCAGCAGGAGGTCCCCATATTCCGGTGGATGCAACGATCGTCGGAATCGTGGATGACCAGGAAGTTGACGAAGCGCTGATATAAGACAGGCGGTGATCAAGTATGGAAATGGTGGAAGCCATTCAGAAAGCGGGAGTAGTGGGAGCCGGAGGAGCCGGCTTCCCGACCCACGTAAAACTGAATGCGAAGGCAGAGTATTTTATCGTCAATGCAGCGGAATGTGAACCGCTGATCGAGACAGACAAATATCTGTGCCGTACCTATGCAGAAAGAATTGTAGCGACAGTAGAGAAGATTGCCGCACATCTGGAAGCAGCGCATGCAGTGATTGCATTAAAAGCAAAATATGTAAGAGAGACAGAAGCTCTTCAGAACGCAGTAAAAGCACTGGGAGCCAATGTAGAGATCTTTACCATGCGGACCTACTATCCGGCCGGTGACGAGCAGGTGCTGGTCAATCAGGTAACCGGACGGGTGGTTCCGGAAAGGGGACTTCCTCTGAATGTAGGATGCGTGGTAGAGAATGTCGGCACAGTCCTCAATATTGCCGATGCACTGGAAGGAAAACCTGTGGACGAGAAGTTTCTCTCCATTACAGGTGCGGTGGAGACTCCGGTGATGTGTCACGCACCAATCGGTACGCCGATTACGGAAGTCCTGAAAAAAGCAAAACTTCTGGTAAATGATTATGTGGTGATTCTGGGAGGTCCCATGATGGGAAAAATGCAGAAGACCAGAGAAGAGATTGAAAATGCGGTTGTTACCAAGACCACAGGCAATCTTCTGGTGCTTCCGAAGAATCATTATCTTGTAAAACGTGCTGCCATGAGTGTGGAACGTATGGCACGTCAGGCGGCAACAGCCTGTCTTCAGTGCAGAGCCTGTACAGATCTGTGTCCGAGACATCTGTTGGGACACAATGTGCAGCCCCATATGATTATGAGAACCATTTGGAGACAGAAATCTATTACGGATCCGGCAGAATTTGAGCGGGCTTTCGGCAGTGCGGCAAACTGCAGCAGCTGCGGTACCTGTGAGATGTTCTCCTGTCCGATGGGACTGTCACCGAGGAAGATGAACGATTATGCGAAAGGACTTTTGAGAGAAAGAGGAATTCAGCCGGAGAAGAACCAGCATCCGCAGGCGAGCGACATGCTGGAGCACAGGAGAATTCCTACCGGACGCCTGATCGTCCGTCTTGGACTGGACGAATATGTATTCCACGGTTTGCCGGAGCTTTTTGAAGTAGAACCGGAAGAGGTATTCATTCCATTATCACAGCATATTGGCAAACCGGCAGTTCCGGTAGTGACTGCAGGGGATGCTGTAAAAAAGGATGACCTGGTTGCAGGCAGTGCAGAGGGATTATCCGCAAACATTCATACAGGCTTTGATGGAGTTGTAAAAGAAGTGACTCCGAAAGGCATTCGGATCAGTAGAAGGGAGGCGTAAGAGATGGGAAGAGCGATCGGCATGGTAGAACTGTCCAGTATTGCCAGAGGCATTGAGACCAGTGATTCTATGTTAAAAGCCGCGCAAGTGGAACTTTTACGTTCTGTCACTGTCTGTCCGGGAAAATATATGGTGATTGTGGGCGGTGATACCGGTGCTGTCAGAGCATCTTTGGAAGCAGGAAAAGCAGCAGGTGGAGAATTTGTAGTGGACACTTTGCTGATTCCAAGCGTACATGAACAGGTCTTTCCGGCAATTTCCGGCACAGTAGAAGTGACGGATCCTCAGGCTGTTGGCGTGATTGAGTACTATTCCATTGCTTCAGCCATTGAAGCAGCGGATGCAGCAGCGAAAGCAGCTCAGATTACTTTAATCGAAGTTCGGACCGGCTATGCCATCGGCGGAAAGGGATTTGTAGTCCTGACCGGAGATGTAGGAGCTGTCCGTGCAGCTATTGATGCAGCAAAACAGGTAAGCGAGCTGTATGTGGAGAGCACGGTTATTCCGCGTCCCGCACCGCAGCTTTTGGAATCTCTGTTATAGGCTGCGTTTCGGCATAAGTCTGGGGGAGCAGAGCATAAGCTTTAAAGAAACACAAAAAAAGGAGGAACGGGTATGTTTCAGGAGTTACTTGACAACCTTACAAATGTAGGGGTATTTACAAGCAGCGTACAGGAATGGGTCAGCACTCTTTCCATCAACAAGGTGATCATCTTTATCATGATGATTTTCATGATCGTTGGTGCGATTGACAAGATCCGCGGTAACAAATTAGGATATGGCGAGCAGTTTGATGAGGGATTTAACGCAATGGGTCCTCTGGCAGCAGCCATGGCAGGTGTTGTAGCAGCGGCTCCGGTACTTGCAATCATTTTGAAACCGATTATTGTTCCGATCTACACCTTGCTGGGCGCCGACCCGTCCATGTTTGCGACCACGCTTCTGGCATGCGATATGGGTGGATATCCACTGGCAATGCAGATGGCAGGAAGCGAAGCTGTTGGTAACTTCTCAGGTCTGATCCTGGGAACCATGATGGGACCGACCATCGTATTTACCATCCCGGTTGCACTGTCCATTATTAAAAAATCTGACCGTCCGTATCTGGGAGCAGGTATCCTGGCAGGTCTCATTACCGTACCGATTGGCTGTATCGTAGGTGGTCTTGTTATGAACATGACCCAGTATAAGATCGACATTATTACGATCGTAAGAAACCTGATTCCGGTTATCATTATCGCAGGTCTCATCGTAGCAGGTCTGTGGTTCATGCCGGATAAGATGATCAACGGATTCAACAAATTCGGAACCGCTGTTACCGTAGTTATTACCTTCTTTACCGCAGTTGCAGTATTTGAGTATCAGACCGGTATCAAATTCCCGCTCATGAATATCATGGTTGAGCCGGATGCTGATGGCGTGATTCCCCTGGAGTCCGGACTTCTGGTTTGTGGACAGATTGCAGTTGTATTAATCGGTGCATTCCCGATGGTTCTGTGGATTACCCGTACCTTTGGTAAAGCACTGAGTGCTATCGGAGAGAAACTGGGTATGGACGAGAATGGTTCTGCAGGACTGGTAGCTACTCTGGCTAACAATATTGCAATGTTCAATATCATGGATAAGATGAACCCGAAGGGCAAACTCTTAAACGTTGCATTTGCAGTATCCGCAGCATTCGTATTCGGCGATCATCTTGGATTTACCGCTGGTGTAAACTCCGATATGATTTTCCCGGTTATCGTTGGTAAGCTGGTTGCAGGTATCACTGCCCTGATTCTTGCCAATGCACTGGCTCCGATGCTTCTTTCTAAAGTAGAAGCTTCTGTTGCAAAAGCAAAAGCAGAAGAGGAAGCTGAACAGTAAAATTCCGCTTCATGAAAATGAAAGGATGGACACCGTATGAACGTAAGTGAAGAACTGATCCGCGAGATCGTGCAGAAAGTTCTGGCGGAAGCCAAACAGCAGGAGAGCGGAGAGGATTTTGTAAAAGAAAAAGATCCAAGTGGTATTATCAAGATCGCGACAGAGACTGTCAAATGCGAGCGTTTTGAGCAGGACGGTGTGGCACTGAAAGATGTGGTAACCCTTGAGGAAGCGCCGAGAATGGGCTGCGGAATCATGGAGCTTGACCACACCAGCTTTGAGTGGACACTGACCTATGATGAATATGATCTCGTGCTGGAAGGTACTCTGGAGATCGAGATTGACGGACGCGTGGTAACGGCAGGACCGGGACAGATCATCTACATCCCGAAGAACAGCCATATCCACTTCCAGACCCCGGATAAGACCAGATATGCATATTTTGTATATCCGGCAAACTGGGCAGATCTGGCATAAGAGAGAGAAAAGAGGTGGCTGCCGTGGAACAGATCCCATATGATCTGGAAGTTCAGGTCAGAAAAATCAGTGTTGAACGGCTGCTTACCCAGTATTGGAATCCGGAGCCAGTGAGGGAGGCCTGCAAACTTTGTCCTGATTATGGAAAGGTGTGGTCCTGCCCTCCAGGGGTTCCGGAAGCAGATGCATATTTGAAAAAATTTTCAGAAGGATTTCTGATTGGAGTAAAAGTAAAATATCCAGAAGAAATCAGAAAAAATGTCAGCACTCCGGAGGAGGCACAGCAGCTGAGAAATCAGACATATGAGAGGGTGAAACGAAATCTTCTTCTTATACTGCTGGAGTTGGAAAAAGAATTCCCGGAAGGAACCTGTATTGGAGCAGGAAGGTGTATCCTTTGCAGGAAATGCGCGCGAGCAGAGGGGAAAGCATGCCGCTATCCGCAGTTGAGGCGCTATTCTATTACCGCATTTGGATTTGATTTTTCCAGAATGGTGAAGGACAATCTTGGAATGGAACTTCTCTGGAGTTCCAATGGAGTACCGGAATATGATGTAGCAGTAGCAGCATTGTTTCATGCGTAGAAGAGAAGCTTCCTGTCTGGCTGAAGGAGATAAGCCAGACATGGAAGCTCTTTTTTCGCCTTGCATTTGCAGGCTGGCTAGTGTAAGATAAAAAAATATACGAATTCTATTTCACGTTCAGAAATGTGAGGATGCTATGGAAGAGGGAAAACTGCAAATTTATTGCGGAAGCGGCAAGGGAAAGACAACTGCAGCCATTGGACTGGCAATCAGAGAAGCAAGCAGAGGCCGTTCCGTATTTGTTGTACAGTTTCTGAAGGGAAAGTATCCGGAGGAGATCAGCTTTATTCAGCGTCTTGAGCCGGAGATTAAGATGTTCCGTTTTCAGAAAAGAGAAGATTCTTTTGAAGATCTGACTCCACAGGAAAAAGAAGAAGAGATTCCGAATCTGCGTAATGGATTAAATTTTGCCAAGAAAGTTCTGGCAACCGGAGAATGCGATGTGCTGATTCTGGATGAAGTTCTGGGACTGGTAGAACAGGGAATTGCTACACTGGATGAGATTCATGGATTGCTGGACAGCGCAGAGGATACGGAACTGATTTTTACTGGAATCAAATTGTGTCCGGAGATGCTTGAGTGGGCGGATGAGGTATATCAAATTACTGCGTTGAAGGAAACCGATTCCGCGTGTTGACAAAGAAATAGATAGATGCTATATTGAAGTCAATGAATAAAGAGATAGAGGTCGCGCGAATCAAGAGTATGTCGTTGGATGTGTGCAGGCACAGGCGAATGCGGCGGAAAGGGACGAGCGCCGAAAGGCCGGTAAGCCTGTAAATCTGGTTCTTGGGCATAGGGTAAAGAATCCTATGACTGTCATCGTGCACAGATGAAGCGCTATCCGGACAGATATAAAAGAGAAGGGAGAATTTCCCGAACTAGTATTCTGCAGAGGCGTCCACTGGTACGCCTCTTTTTTTATCATAATCTAATTATAACCAAAGAGCAGGAGGGGAAGAAAATGTCAATTTTTACAGGTGCAGGTGTTGCAATTGTTACACCTATGACAGAGACAGGAGCGGTAAACTATCCGAAGCTGGAGGAACTTATTGAATATCAGATTGCCAATGGAACCGATGCGATTATTATCTGCGGAACCACGGGCGAGTCATCCACGCTGACCCATGAGGAGCATCTGGAGGCAATTCGTTTTACGGCGGAGAAAGTAGCAGGAAGAATTCCGGTCGTAGCAGGTACCGGTTCTAATTGTACGGAGACAGCGGTATATCTTTCACAGGAAGCAGAAAAATATGGTGTGGATGGTGTACTTCTGGTGAGTCCATATTACAATAAGGCAACCCAGAAAGGTCTGATTGCACATTTTACAAAGATCGCAAATTCTATTAAGATTCCGGTAGTCCTTTACAATATCCAGAGCCGTACCGGCGTGAATATGACCCCGGAGACGATTGCATATCTGGCAAAGAATGTGGAGAATATCGTGGCTGTTAAAGAGGCAAGCGGAAATATCTCCCAGATTGCAAAAGTAGCACAGCTTTGCGGAGATTCTATTGATATTTATTCCGGAAATGATGACCAGATCGTACCGATTCTGTCCCTGGGCGGAAAAGGTGTTATTTCCGTACTTTCTAATGTGGCTCCGAAAGAGACTCATGATATTGTTGCAAAATTCCTGGATGGCGATGTGGCAGGCAGCTTGGAACTTCAGCTTCGCGCTATTCCGCTTGTCGAGAAGCTGTTTTGCGAAGTAAATCCGATTCCGGTAAAAGCAGCTTTGAACATGTTGGGATGGGAAGTGGGTCCTCTTCGTATGCCTTTGTCTGAGATGGAAGAGGAACATCAGAAAGAACTGAAGGCAGCAATGGATGCATTCGGTGTAAAGGCAAAAGGAGAGAACTAATGGTAAAGGCAATTATGCATGGCTGTAATGGCCATATGGGACAGGTGATCACTGGTCTGATCAAAGACGATCCGGAGATTGACATTGTAGCGGGGATTGATCCGGTGGACTGCCGTGATAACGGATATCCGGTGTTTCCGAATCTTGAGGCCTGTACAGTGGATGCGGATGTGATTATTGATTTCACTTCCGCAAAGGCAGCAGATGGGCTGCTTAAATACTGTGTAGAAAAGAAGATACCGGTGGTGCTTTGTTCTACAGGACTTTCAGAAGAACAGCTGACAGCAGTGGAAGAAGCAAGCAAACAGGTAGCGGTACTGAAATCTGCTAATATGTCCCTGGGAATCAACATGCTTATGAAGATTCTGCAGGATGCGGCAAAGATTCTTGTTCCGGCTGGATTTGATATTGAGATTGTGGAAAAACATCACAACAGAAAGCTGGATGCACCGAGCGGAACTGCACTGGCACTGGCAGATGCCATAAATGATGGAGTTTTGAACAGTGAGTATGCATATAAATATGACCGCAGTCAGGATCATAAGAAACGGGAAAAGAAAGAGATTGGGATTTCCGCAGTTCGCGGAGGCACCATCGTGGGAGATCATGATGTGATTTTTGCAGGAACTGACGAAGTTGTGACATTCAGCCACACTGCTTATTCCCGTGCCATTTTTGGAAAAGGAGCAATCCAGGCAGCCAAATTCCTGGCAGGCAAACCAGCAGGATATTACAACATGAGCGATGTGATTGATGCACAGGCATAACTCCTGATTTTATGGGAAAACGTGCATAAAAACAAAATAGTTGTCCATATTAGTAACAGCAATGTTAAGGAAAAGGAGAGACTTTTTATGAAACAGTTAAAGAGACACTGCCTGATGATGCTGTTACTGGCAACGCTCTGGATGACCGCAGCCTGTGGCAGAGACAATGGTGCAACCAATGACAGCAACGATAATGCCAACAGCGGCGCCGGCATGGAAGAGGCTGGTGAAGCAGAGACCGGCAACGGTAATGAGAGTATTGATGGAAGACCTTTTGATGAGATTATTTTTGACACGGATGGAGATGGCATTTACGACCATACGGATGTGGACGGGGACGGGCTTCTGGAAGAGATCGGAAGAGATGCCGATGACGTGGTGGATGATTTAGTAAATGGCGTGACAGAGGCTGGAGATACATTGATGGATGGATCAGATGATGTGGAAAACAGTAGCGGAACCGACAAAAATATGACTGATACAGAATAAACAAGTGCATATGCAGATAAAAATCCGCCGGCAGAGTTTCTGACCGGCGGAAGTTATATCCGGAAAGGAACAGGTATAAGAGAAAAGATGGAATTTCGACCCTGTATTGACATACATAATGGACAGGTAAAACAAATTGTGGGTGGCAGCCTGAAAGATGAAGGAAATCAGGCCAGCGAGAATTATGTGTCGGAGCAGGATGCGGCATTTTATGCCAGACTGTATCAGAAGCAGGGGATCCGTGGCGGACATGTGATTCTGCTCAATAAAGAAGGCAGTGAGTATTATGAGGCCACCAGACAGCAGGCCCTTGGAGCCCTTCGGACCTACCCGGGAGGCCTGCAGATCGGAGGCGGCATTCATCCGGAAAATGCAGCGGAGTATCTGGATGCAGGAGCCAGCCATGTGATCGTGACTTCCTATGTATTTCGTGATGGAAAGATGGATCGGGACCATCTGAAACAAATGATAGATGCCGTGGGAGCGGAGCATCTGGTGCTGGATTTGAGCTGCAGGAAAAAAGAAAATGATTATTATATTGTCACGGATCGATGGCAGAAGTTTACGGAGGTGGTACTGAATACTGCGGTACTTGATGAATTGTCCGAATTCTGTGCGGAGTTTCTGATTCATGCGGTAGATGTGGAAGGGAAAGCAAGAGGGATTGAAAAACCGTTGGCTGAGATGCTGGGAGACTGGAACGGCATTCCTGTTACTTATGCGGGAGGCATCGGAAGCTTTGAGGATCTGCGGGAATTAAAGATGCTTGGAAGAAACCATTTGAACGTGACTATCGGCAGTGCACTGGACCTGTTCGGCGGTCTTATGAATTATGAAGAGACTGTGAAATTCATTGCGCAATAGGACGAAAAATGCTATAATATAAGCAACATCAAAAAGAAAAGGAGTGATTTTATGCGTTATATCATTAGCGGCAAAAATCTGGATATTACTGAGGGGCTTCGCTCAGCAGTGATGGAGAAGCTGGGAAAGCTGGAACGGTATTTTACTCCTGATACCGAAGTCCATGTAACTTTAAGCGTTGAGAAGGAACGCCAGAAGATCGAGGTCACCATCCCGGTAAAAGGCAATATTATTCGTTCGGAACAGTCCAGTACGGACATGTATGTATCGATTGATCTGGTAGAGGAAGTCATTGAGCGTCAGCTTCGCAAGTATAAGAATAAACTTGTGGCAAGACAGCAGGGTGGCGGAAATTTCCAGAAAGAGTTCCTGGAGAAGGAAGTAGACGATCAGGAAGTAAAGATCATCCGTACCAAAAAGTTTGATATTAAGCCTATGTATCCGGAAGATGCATGTGTGCAGATGGAACTTCTGGGACATAATTTCTTTGCATTTGTCAATGCAGAAACCGATGACATTAGTGTTGTGTACAAGCGGAAAGGCGGTACCTACGGCATTATGGAACCGGACAGATAAAAGAAAAAGAAACGTAAAGATGCAGGACCGGCAGGAATTTCCCCGCCGGTCCTGTTTTGTCGACGTAGTTCACAATTATTTACTTTGAATATTCACAAAGCTATGCTATAATGTCCTTTGTGTAAGTAGAATGTCCGGCAAGTACGGACATGTGAATAGGAGAGCAGTATGAATATTATTGACAAATTGTTTGGAACTCACAGCGAGCGTGAGCTTAAGCTGATTATGCCTACCATCGACAAAATTGAGGCTCTGCGCCCTACCATGCAAGCTTTGAGCGATGAAGAGCTGAGGGACAAGACAAAAGAATACAAGCAAAGACTGGCAGAGGGGGAGACACTGGATGACATTCTTCCGGAGGCATTTGCCACTGTCCGTGAGGCTGCAAAGCGTGTGCTTGGAATGGAACACTACAGGGTACAGCTGATTGGTGGATTAATTCTTCATCAGGGACGTATTGCAGAGATGAAAACCGGTGAAGGTAAAACCCTTGTATCCACCCTCCCGGCATATTTAAATGCACTGGATGGAAAGGGTGTTCATGTCGTAACTGTTAATGACTATCTGGCAAGCCGTGATGCCGGCTGGATGGGAAAGGTACATGAATTCCTGGGACTGACCGTTGGTGTGGTACTGAATGCTTCTACCAAAGAGGAACGCCGTGCCGCATATAACTGCGATATTACCTATGTTACCAATAACGAGCTAGGTTTCGATTATCTGCGTGATAATATGGTGATTTATAAAGAGCAGTTGGTACAGAGAGAATTGCATTACGCCATCATCGATGAGATTGACTCTATTTTGATTGATGAGGCGAGAACACCGTTGATTATTTCCGGACAGAGTGGAAAATCCACAAAGCTCTATGAGCTGTGTGATTATGTGGCACATACGCTGAAAAGAGGAGAGGCAAGTAAGGAATTTTCCAAGATGGATGCTATCATGGGTGAGGAAATTGAGGAAACCGGAGATTTCATCGTCAATGAGAAAGATAAGATTGTTCATCTGACATCTGATGGAATTAAGAAAGTAGAACAGTTCTTCAAGATCGAGAACCTGGCTGATCCGGAAAATCTGGAGATCCAGCATAACATGGAGTTGGCGCTGCGTGCCAATAATCTCATGTTCCGTGATCAGGACTACGTAGTAAAAGACGATCAGATCTTTATTGTCGATGAGTTTACCGGACGTATCATGCCGGGCCGGCGTTATTCTGATGGTCTTCATCAGGCTATAGAAGCAAAAGAGCATGTAAAAGTAAAACGCGAGAGTAAGACGCTTGCAAATATTACGTTCCAGAACTTCTTTAACAAATATGATAAGAAATCCGGTATGACCGGTACTGCTCAGACTGAGGAAAAAGAGTTCCGCGCGATCTACGGTATGGATGTTGTAGAGATTCCGACGAACAAGCCAGTGATTCGTAAAGATTTACAGGATGCTGTCTACAAGACCAAAAAAGAAAAATTTCATGCAGTCTGTGAAGAAATTGAGAAAGCCCATGCAACCGGTCAGCCGGTACTGGTAGGTACCATTACCATTGAGACTTCCGAAGAACTGAGCAGAATGCTGCAGAAACGCGGCATTAAACATGAAGTGCTGAATGCAAAATTCCATGAGCGTGAGGCAGAAATTGTTGCTTTGGCAGGACAGCATGGAGCAGTTACCATTGCAACCAATATGGCAGGTCGTGGTACCGACATTAAACTGGATGATGAGGCAAAGGCAGCAGGTGGTTTAAAGATCATCGGTACGGAACGCCATGAGTCCAGACGTATTGATAATCAGCTGCGTGGACGTTCCGGACGTCAGGGAGACCCGGGTGAGTCCCGCTTCTATATTTCGTTGGAAGATGATCTGATGAGACTGTTTGGTTCCGAACGGCTGATGAGTGCATTTAATGCACTGGGTGTTCCGGAAAATGAGCAGATTGAGCATAAGATGCTGACCAGTGCCATCGAGAAAGCCCAGATGAAGATCGAGAACAACAACTTTGGTATTCGTAAAAATCTTCTGGAATATGACCAGGTCATGAATGAGCAGAGAGAGATTATCTATGCAGAGCGCCGCCGGGTTCTGGATGGCGAGAGTATGAGAGATTCTATCTACAAGATGATTGCAGATGTTGTAGAAAATGCAGTTGATACTTTTATCGGAGATGATCAGGAACCGGAAGAGTGGGATCTGTCAGGACTTAATGAGACTCTGCTTCCGATTATTCCTTTTGAGCCGATCAGCGCAGAACGCCTGGAATGTAAAAATAAAGCAGAACTGAAACATGCATTGAAACAGGAAGGAACCCGTCTGTATGAAGCAAAAGAGGCGGAATTCCCCAACCCGGAGATGATTCGTGAGCTGGAGCGTGTCTTCCTCTTGAAAGTAATTGACCGGAAATGGATGAATCATATCGATGATATGGAACAGTTAAGACAGGGTATTGGTCTGCAGGCGTATGGACAGAGAGATCCGTTGGTAGAATATAAGATGAGCGGTTATGAGATGTTTGAGGCTATGACAGCAGGCATTCAGGAAGATACCGTTCGACTGCTTATGCATGTAAAGATTGAAGAAAAAGCAGAACGTGAGGAAGTGGCTCAGGTAACGGGAACTAATAAGGATGATTCCCTTGGAAAGAAACCGGTACAGAGAGCTGCTCAGAAAGTCTATCCGAACGATCCTTGTCCGTGCGGCAGCGGCAAGAAATATAAACAGTGCTGCGGACGTGCAAAATAAGAAATATGAATATGAAAAAAGAAAGAAGGTGTGGTTATGGTAGAACTTGATCAGTTTAAATATACGCTGAACAGCTACGCAAAACCAATGACAGAACTGAGGGATTCACTTTGACCTGGCTTCAAAGACGCTCAGGATCGAAGAATTAGAAAGAGAAATGGAGGCTCCAGGCTACTGGGATCAGGTAGAACAATCTCAGGCAGGAATGAGAGAGCTGAATACTCTGAAAGAAGAAAAAGAAAAATTTGAAAGTCTCCAGGAACAGTATGAGGATATCGAGACCTTGCTGGAGATGGGATATGAAGAAAATGACGAGTCACTGATTCCGGAGATTCAGGAAGAACTGGATCAGTTTACCGAGCGGTTTGAGGCCATGCGGATTAAGACACTTCTGTCCGGTGAGTATGACAGCAGTAATGCCATTTTGAAACTCAATGCGGGAGCAGGCGGTACCGAGAGTTGTGACTGGGCAGGTATGCTGTACCGAATGTATACCCGATGGGCAGAGAGAAAAGGATTTTCTGTAGAAGTTCTTGATTATCTGGAGGGAGATGAAGCCGGCATCAAATCCGTTACATTCCAGGTAAATGGAGAAAATGCTTACGGCTATCTCAAATCCGAGAAGGGTGTACACCGTCTGGTACGGATTTCCCCGTTTAATGCACAGGGAAAACGTCAGACTTCTTTTGTATCCTGCGATGTCATGCCGGATATTGAGGATGAGATCGATATCGAGATTAATCCGGAAGATCTGAGGGTAGATACCTACCGTTCCAGTGGTGCCGGTGGACAGCACATTAACAAAACATCATCTGCCATTCGTATTACTCACTTGCCGACCGGTATTGTGGTACAGTGTCAGAATGAACGTTCCCAGCATCAGAACAAGGATAAAGCCATGCAGATGCTGAAGGCAAAACTGTATCTTCTGGAACAGCAGAAACAGGCAGAAAAGCTTTCCGGTATTCGTGGTGAAGTCAGCGATATTGCCTGGGGAAATCAGATTCGTTCTTATGTCATGCAGCCATATACCATGGTAAAAGACCATCGGACCGGTGCAGAGGTAAGCAATGTGGATGCGGTGATGGATGGAAAAATTGACCCATTTATTAATGCATATTTAAAATGGATCAACCTGACCCCGGAGGAACAGGGATGAAAGAAAAAGGCAAATATTTTGTATTAAAGCAAAAAGCAGTGCCGGAAGTACTCTTGAAAGTAGTAGAAGCAAAGAGAATGTTGGACAGTGATCCATCTATGACTGTACAGGAGGCAACGGATCAGTTAGGAATCAGCAGAAGCTCTTTCTATAAATACAAAGATGATATTTTCCCATTTCATGACGAGGCCAAAGGCAAAACAGTTACATTTGTATTGCAGATGGAGGATGAACCCGGACTGTTGTCCACGGTACTGAATACGATCGCAGAGTTTGGTGCGAATATTTTGACCATTCATCAGACAATTCCGATTAATGGTGTGGCATCACTGACGCTGAGCGTGGAGGTCCTGCCAACAGCAGGTGATGCATCTGCTATGATCGAGAAAATCGAAGAACAGCAGGGGATCCGTTATCTGAAAATATTAGGCAGGGAGTAAAGAACGAATGATTAAAGTCGCAATTATGGGATACGGCACCGTTGGATCAGGTGTATATGAAGTATTCAGAACCAATCAGAAAAGCATTGATAACAAAATAGGACAGGAACTGAGGGTGCAGTATGTCCTGGATTTAAGAGAATTCCCGGGTGATCCGGTGATGGAAGTCCTGACGCATGATTTTGAAGATATTATCAATGATGATGAAGTAAAGATCGTTGCAGAGGTTATGGGTGGACTGCATCCGGCTTATGAGTTTACCAGACGCTGTCTTGAGGCGGGAAAGAGCGTGTGTACCTCCAACAAGGAGCTGGTAGCAGAGCATGGTGCGGAATTGATTCAGATTGCAAAAGACCATCAGGTAAACTATTTGTTTGAGGCGAGTGTAGGAGGCGGTATTCCGATTATCCGCCCGCTGAATTCTTCTCTGACTGCAGATGTGATTCTGGAGATTTCAGGCATTTTAAATGGAACTACGAACTACATGCTGACCAAGATGTCCCGTGAAGGACTGAATTACGATGATGTGTTAAAAGAGGCACAGGCAAAAGGCTATGCAGAACTTCATCCGGAAGCGGATGTAGAAGGCTGGGATGCCTGCCGCAAGATTGCCATTCTGACTTCTCTGGCCAGTGGTAATCAGGTGGATTTTCATGATATTTATACGGAAGGTATCACGAAACTTACCAAAGAAGATTTTTTGTATGCAAAAAAAATGAAGTGTGCCATTAAACTGCTGGCAGTAAGCAAAAAGGTGGGCGATAGCTACTGTGCTATGGTCAGCCCATCCCTGGTTCGCAAAGAGCATCCACTTTATATGGTGAATGATGTTTTCAATGCGGTATGTGTGGAAGGAAATATGCTGGGAGCATCTATGTTTTATGGAAGCGGAGCAGGAAAGCTTCCGACTGCCAGTGCGGTAGCAGGAGATATGGTAGATGCGGCCAGACATTTGGGCAAAGTAGTGACCATTTTCTGGAATCCGGAGAAATTGGAGTTAGTTCCGGTAAGTGAGATGACTCATCGGTTCTTTGTACGTGCGGCAGCAGATGCGGATGCAGCAAAGGCGTTTGGCGATGTAGAGATGATAGATGCCGGAATCAGAGGAGAGATCGGATTCATTACTCCGATTATGACGGAAGGCGAATATGCAGAAAAGGCAAAAAATCTGGATATAATCAGCATGATCCGGATGGATGCATAAGACAGGAGGAGAAGTATCATGGATATTGTGTGTTTGGATCTGGAAGGCGTATTAGTACCGGAAATCTGGATCGCATTTGCAGAAGCAAGCGGTATTCCGGAACTGAAGAGAACCACTCGTGATGAGCCGGATTATGATAAACTCATGAACTGGCGTCTGGGAATTTTGAAGGAACATGGACTGGGACTGAAAGAAATTCAGGAAACCATCGCAAAGATCGATCCACTTCCAGGTGCAAAAAAATTTCTGGATGAGCTTCGCAGTATTACCCAGGTGATCATTATCAGTGATACTTTTACGCAGTTTGCAAAACCATTGATGGAGAAGCTGGGATGGCCAACGCTGTTTTGCAATAGTCTGGAAGTGGCAGAGAATGGAGAAATTACCGGATTTAAAATGAGAATTGAAAATTCTAAGCTGACAACGGTAAAAGCGCTGCAATCTGCAGGATTTGAGACGATTGCTGCAGGTGACAGCTTTAATGACCTCGGCATGATCAAAGCTAGTAAAGCAGGATTTTTGTTCCGAACCACCGATCAGATCAAGAAGGATTATCCGAAATTTCAGGCATTTGAAGAATATGATGATTTCCTCGCAGCCATCAAAGGAGCTTTGAATTAGTATGCATATGATAGAGTTATATCCGGACAGACTGGAAATGTCTGTTCTGGATATGGACTGGGATGCCCTGGCAAAACATTACCAGGGCGTTATTTTTGATATTGACAATACACTGGTACCCCATGGGGCGCCGGCAGATGAGAAAATTATAAAGTTATTTGAAAAAATTCATGCTCTGGGTATGAAGACCATGTTGGTATCCAATAATGGAGAAGAACGGGTACGGCCTTTTGCAGAACAGGTAAACAGCGGATTTATCTCCAAAGCGGGAAAACCAAGGACGGGCGGATATAAGAAGGCCATGCAGGTGATGAATACAGATCCGAAGCACACCCTGTTTGTGGGAGATCAGATTTTCACAGATATTTGGGGAGCTAATCGGGCAGGCATGGATACGGTACTCATGGAACCGGTTGATAAGTCTACGGATGAGATTCAGATTGTCATTAAACGCTGGCTGGAAAAACCATTTCGGAGGATAAGAGCGTAAAACGTAAGAACTTTGTAACAGATATTCAATATTTCCCTGTTATAATAATAAACTACAGAAGTACATATACTAACAGCAGGGGAAGTGATGATCATGACAGAGAGAAGAAAGTGGCTGGTACTGGTATTTTTGCTCGGCATTTGTATGACCGGATGCGGAAGGAAAGAGACGGGATCAGATTTGCTCACGGATACAAAAGAAGCAATTGTGCCGGTAAAGGAAGTGGTGGTACCGGCAGTGGAAGAAACTCCGGAGGGCATTGCGCTTCATGTTTATTGCGGAGATGAGCAGGCTGAAAATATTGTACAGAAAACCGTATACGTAGAAGAAGTGACAGAACAGAGCATTATGGAAGAACTGGGAAGTGCGCTGAATCTGGATCCGCAGGCAGGCTTGAAAGACATTTCCTTTGGAACCTATGGCGGGGACAAAGTGGTGATGCTGGATTTTAATCAGGCATTCGCAGATTATCTGAAAAAATTAAGTCAGCAGGGTGAAATGATTGTGATGGGAAGTATTACCAACACTTTCCTTGAGGCATATCAAAGTGAACTGCTTCTAGTGACAGTGGAAGGAAAAGTGCTGGATACGGGAAGGAATATTTATGAGGAATATCTGGAAACCTATCCCTTTGTGGAATCTTCCTATCAGGTGACAGATGTAGTGCTGGAAGAAGAACCGGGGCTTCATATTACTTATCCACAGATTGAAAATCTGGGAGATCCGGCAATTCAGGAAAAATGGAATGCCATTATCCGTGGAACAGAAGAGCGGGCAGTAGAAGGATGGCTGTCAGTGGAAGAGAGCCAGGGCAGTTCCTACGAAGTTTCCTATATGGTGAAGACTATGACGCCGGATACCTTGTCTATCCTGATGAATGGGCGGATTGAGGAAGAGGATGCAGCACATCCATACAGCTTTAAGTACACTTATAATATTGATCTGAATACAGGGGACAGCATCCGGCTGAAGGATCACGTAAATGTGGAAAAGCTGGCAGAAAATCTGTTTGCAGGGACCGGATATTATGTGGAAGAATCCCTGGCTCCCTACTTTCAGGAACGCCTGGAAAGCATTTATGAGACGCCGGATAGTCTTGCAAGATCGTTAGAGGGTTATGATTACGCAGAAGATGGAAGCGCACCCTATGGATATTCCTATCTGGCGGATGGAAAGGTCTGGATCTGTATGGAAGTACCCCACGCACTGGGGGATTATATCGAGATTGAACTGGATGCCCAGATGAACTGAAAAAAAACATGGTATTTTCCTTCAGGTATGGTATAATACTGATAATATGCAGTAAAGGAGACGCAATCAATGAGTCAGGAAAAAGTTGATCGCTATAAAGAGAGAAAAAGAAACAGAAAGGCTATTGAGGCAAAGAAAAAACGCGAGGTACTGCTTACAAAGCTCTGTGCAGGACTGTTGGTGCTGGCACTGGTAGGATGGCTTGGATATTCTGTTGTATATAAATATGAGCAGAAACAGAACAGTGGTGCCGTATCAGCTGATATTGATGCGCTGAATGATTATGTATCTTCTCTTAGCACAGGCGAATAAAAAGAAGTTGCATAAGAGCGCAGATGGCGTTATACTGTATAAGACAAATAAAGAGAGATTCTTCGGGGCGGGGCGTAATTCCCCACCGGCGGTGTAGAGCAGAACAAGATTCTGCACAGAAGTCCGCGACCCGCAGTGATGCGGCTGAACCGGTGTGATTCCGGTACCGACAGTTAAAGTCTGGATGAGAGAAGAAAATATAGCATATGCACACGCGTATCAGTACCCCCGGATTAGAAGTAATCCGGGGGTTTGTTTTCTCCGGCTGGATCTCTTGAGAATTGGAAGGAGAACATTAAGATGAAAGCAACAACGACAACCGTAACAAAAACGAACACAACATCCGCTACCAGAACGATGGTAAGCGTAGGAATGCTGGGAGCTATTTCCGTAGTTCTTATGCTCGTGGAATTTCCGCTGCCCTTTATCGCACCGGGATTTTATAAGCTTGACTTCAGTGAAGTGCCGATTCTGGTAGGAGCATTTGCTCTCGGACCAGTGGCAGGTGTGATGACCGAACTTATCAAGATACTTCTGAATCTGGTGATTAATGGAACAGATACAGCGTTTGTAGGTGAGTTTGCTAATTTTGTCATGGGATGTGCCTTTGTAATTCCGGCGGCTTTGATTTATAAGAAAAAGAAAAGCCGGAAACATGCCATCGTGGGATTGGTGGCAGGAACCCTGATTATGTCTGCAGCAGCTGTATTTATCAATGCACTGGTACTGCTTCCTGCTTATGCAAAGGCATTCGGAATGCCCATTGATGCCTTCGTGCAGATGGGAGCGGCTATCAATCCGGCGATCAACGGAATCTGGACTTTTGTACTTCTGGCAGTTGCACCGTTTAATTTGATCAAGGGAATTCTGGTTTCTGTGATTACAGTACTGCTGTACAAACATATCAGCCCGATTCTTAAGGGAGTAAGATAATTATTTGTGTTTGGAAAAAAATTGTGCTACAATCGTACTACGTATGGTTGCAGCACATTTTTTATGCGGGAAATCCGCAGTTGGAGAGATGACATGAACATAACGATAGAAAGCAACAGTGCAGAGGAAACCTTTGCACTGGGACAAAAGATCGGAGAGCGGGTCAAACCGGGCACGATCATTTCCTTGACCGGAGATCTGGGGGTTGGAAAGACCGTGTTTACCCAGGGACTGGCAAAAGGACTAGGAATTATGGAACCGGTAAATAGTCCGACCTTTACCATTGTTCAGGTATATGAGGGCGGACGTCTGCCATTTTATCATTTTGATGTATACCGCATCGGTGATATTGAAGAGATGGATGAGATTGGTTATGAGGATTATTTCTATGGCAATGGGGTATGCCTGATTGAATGGGCAGATCTGATTCGGGAACTTCTTCCGGAGGAGACTGGCCGCATCACCATTGAAAAAGACTTGGAAAAAGGATTTGATTACCGGAAAATTCAGATCGACGGAATTGAAGGATGGGAGGCATAAGAATGGAAAAAGCTTATAAAAAAGTACTGGCGCTGGACAGTTCCGGACTGGTAGCCAGTGTGGCTGTGGTGGAAGGAGATGCTTCAGGCAGCAACCTTCTGGCAGAATATACAATTAATTATAAGAAGACGCATTCTCAGACTCTGCTTCCTATGCTGGACGCCATTGTGAAAATGATTGATTTAGACCTGGAGAGTATTGATGCCATTGCTGTGGCAGCAGGACCGGGATCTTTTACTGGATTGCGTATAGGATCTGCCACTGCAAAAGGACTGGGTTTGGCACTTGATAAACCGCTGGTTGCCATTCCTACGGTGGATGGACTGGCTTATAATCTGTTCGGAACGGAGCGCCTGATCTGCCCATTAATGGATGCCCGCCGGAATCAGGTTTATACAGGAATTTATGAATTTGACGGAGACAGACTAAAGGTGCTGGAACCGCAGATGGCAGTGGATATTCAGGTGATTGCACAGAAACTTTGTGAACGGAAACAAGATGTGGTTTTTCTGGGAGATGGGGTTCCGGTATTCCGGGAACGATTGGAAGGCGGACTTCTGGAAGAGCTGACGAGCGCAGGAAAAAAGTTTTCTTTTGCGCCGGCACATGTGAACAAACAGCGTGCAGGAGCAGTTGGAGCTTTGGCACTTACGTATCTTTGGGAAGGTAAAATGGAATCAGCAGACAAGCATCAGCCGGAGTATCTGCGTATGGCACAGGCAGAAAGAGAACGTATGGAAAAAGAACGTGCAGAAGCGGAAGCAGCTGCAAAAAAAGACGGAGAAAAGCAGGCATGATCCGTCTGATGAAAGAAGAAGATCTGGGAGCGGTGGTACAGCTGGAGCAGACCGTTTTTTCTGTGCCGTGGTCAGAATGTAATCTGCATGAAAGTCTTTTGCGACCGGAATATCTTTTTCTTGTGTCAGAGGATGAAGGAAAGATTACAGGATATGCGGGACTTCTCATGATTGCGGGAGAAGGTGATGTGACCAATATTGCCGTATTTCCAGAATATAGAGGCCGGGGAATTGGGGCAGCCCTTACAAAAGCATTGCTTGTGGAGGGCAGAAAAAGAGGCATGAATGCGTTTACCCTGGAAGTTCGTGTTGGCAACCAGGCAGCAATTCATATCTATGAAAAACTTGGATTCCGGTCAGAAGGAGTCCGGAAAGGTTTTTATGAAAAACCGAAAGAAGATGCCCTGATCATGTGGCGGCGGGATGTCTGACCAGTAATCTCCTATTTTCGATCAGGTTTCAGAAAATTATAATGGAACCATACCAGAGAAAAGGAGGAGGACAGCATGCGTCAATATACAGGCAGGGAAAGAAAACAGTTGACGAAAATTGTCTGTAACCAGTGTGGAAGAATATTGAAAATCCAGAATGGAATACTTCAGGAAGGAGTGTTCCGAGGAATGGCGGATTGGGGATTTTTCTCAGAAAAGGATGGAGAAATTCACTCTTTCGATCTGTGCGAAAAGTGTTATGACCGATTGATATCCGGATTTTCCATTCCGGTGGAGACAGAGGAGCAGACAGAACTTTTATAGGAGAAATGATGTTAGATGTGTGTTTGCTTGGAAGCGGCGGAATGATGCCGCTTCCCTACCGTTGGTTGACTTCGCTGATGGTACGTTATAATGGAAGCAGTCTTCTTATTGACTGCGGAGAAGGAACCCAGATTGCGATCAAGGAAAAGGGCTGGAGCTTTAAACCCATTGACGTAATTTGTTTTACTCATTACCATGGGGACCATATCAGTGGCCTTCCTGGACTTTTGCTGACTATGGGAAATGCGGACAGAAAGGAACCGTTGACCCTGATCGGACCGAAAGGCTTGGAGAGGGTGGTGAATGCTCTGCGTGTTATTGCACCGGAGCTGCCGTTTCCGATTATTTACAGAGAAATCAATGGACCGGAAGAGACTTTCGAAATTAACGGATATCGGTTGACAGCGTTTCGTGTGAATCACAATGTAACCTGTTATGGATATACGTTGGAACTTGACCGGGCAGGTAAATTTCAGCTGGAGAGGGCGCTGGCATTAAATATTCCAAAGCAGTACTGGAATCGTCTCCAGAAAGGCGAGACCATAGAGGAAGATGGAAAAACCTATGTCCCGGAGATGGTCATGGGAGCACAGCGAAAAGGAATTAAACTTACGTATTGCACGGACACCAGGCCGACCCAGTCCATTGTCGATCATGCAGACCACTCAGATCTGTTTATCTGCGAAGGTATGTACGGAGAGAAGGACAAAGAGGCGAAAGCAAGAGAATATAAACACATGACATTTTATGAGGCGGCCAGGCTTGCGAAGACCGCACAGGTAAAAGAAATGTGGCTGACCCATTACAGTCCGTCTCTGACCAGACCGGAAGAATATATGGATGAAGTGAGAAAAATATTCCCGGCGGCAAAAGCCGGAAAAGATAAAAAATCCGTGGAACTGGATTTTGATAAGGAGGAGTAGAACATGGAAGAAAAGAAAGACGTTTATATTCTTGCCATCGAAAGCTCCTGTGACGAGACCGCCGCTGCAGTTGTTAAGAATGGACGGGAAGTGCTGTCCAATATTATTTCTTCTCAGATTGCCTTGCATACCCTGTATGGAGGCGTTGTGCCGGAGATTGCATCACGGAAGCATATTGAAAAGATCAATTACGTGATTAAAGAAGCGCTTGCCGAAGCCGGCATGGGCTTAAAAGATATGGATGCCATCGGCGTGACCTATGGTCCGGGACTGGTAGGTGCGCTGTTAGTAGGAGTGGCAGAGGCGAAAGCGATCAGCTACGCATCTGGCGTACCGTTGGTAGGAGTCCATCATATCGAAGGTCATATTTCTGCCAATTACATAGAAAATAAAGAACTGGAGCCGCCGTTTATCTGTCTGGTGGTATCAGGAGGACATACCCATCTGGTAGTGGTAAAGGATTATGGAAAATATGAGATCATCGGACACACCAGAGATGATGCGGCAGGAGAGGCTTTTGATAAAGTAGCCCGTGCTATTGGACTTGGTTATCCAGGCGGACCAAAGATTGACAAACTGGCAAAAGAGGGAAATCCGGATGCTATCCATTTCCCGCGTGCGAAAGTGGAAGATTCTCCGTATGATTTCAGCTTTAGTGGTGTGAAATCTGCGGTACTCAATCACCTGAATGGCTGTAAAATGAAAGGGGAACCTATTGTGGAGGCAGATATTGCAGCATCCTTCCAGAAAGCAGTATGCGACGTGCTGGTAGGACATGCCATTCAGGCAGTAAAAGACTACAAGATTCCGAAGCTTGCCATGGCAGGCGGTGTGGCATCCAATTCCGCGCTTCGCGCAGCTATGAAAGAGGCATGCGATAAGCAGGGAATTCCGCTGTACTATCCGTCACCGATTCTCTGTACGGATAATGCGGCTATGATTGGAGCAGCGGCATATTATGAGTATATGGCAGGAACCAGATCAGGTCTTGATCTGAATGCAGTTCCGAATCTGAAACTGGGCGAGAGGTAACAGCATGTCCAAAGAAAAGAAGAGCACGGCAATTGTGCTGGCAGCAGGCCAGGGAAAACGGATGGGAACAAAGATTCAGAAGCAGTTTCTGGATCTGAAGGGAAAACCGGTTCTCTGGTATTCCCTTCATGCATTTGAAATGTCAGAATGGATCGATGAAATTATTCTGGTAACCGGAGAAGATCTGATTTCCTATTGCAAAGAAGAAATTGTAGAGAGATACGGTTTTCAGAAAGTGCATGCAGTGGTGGCAGGCGGAGCGGAACGTTATCATTCTGTCTATCGGGGACTGCAGGCAATCTCAGATGTGGAACAGCGGATTGTCTTTATCCATGATGGGGCAAGACCGTTCCTGACGGAAGATATGATTGAACGGGTATATAAAGAGACACTGGATCATGGTGCCTGTGTAGTTGGCATGCCTGTAAAAGATACGATTAAGATTGCGGATGAGAATGGATTTATCAGGGAAACTCCAAAGCGGAGCCTGGTATGGCAGATCCAGACCCCGCAGGTGTTTGATGCAGAACTGATTGTGCCGGCGTATCGTCAGGTGATCGAACGGGAACAGGAACTGCTGGACAAAGGGGTACAGATTACAGATGATGCCATGGTAGTGGAGACCATGTGCGCGCATCCGGTAAAACTGGTGCAGGGTTCTTATGAGAATATGAAACTGACCACTCCGGAAGATCTGAAAGTGGCAGAAGCATTTTTAGACAGATAGAAAAGCCTGGAAATACAGGCTTTTTGAAACTGTGTAAAATAAAAATGAAAAAAATCGAAAAAATTTGAAAAACATAGTTGACAAAATGGGCGTATACTGCTAGAATAACAAAGTCGCTTGTGGAGAGCGCTCATGGAGAGATATCGAAGTGGTCATAACGAGGCGGTCTTGAAAACCGTTTGTCCGCAAGGGCGCGTGGGTTCGAATCCCACTCTCTCCGTTTCACACGAGAGAGTGTGTGAGAACAACAATTTTATAAACTGTCATGGACAGGCATTTTGGAGAAATACCCAAGTGGCTGAAGGGGCTCCCCTGGAAAGGGAGTAGGTCGTTAGTAGCGGCGCGAGGGTTCAAATCCCTCTTTCTCCGCTCTCTTTCATGAAAAGTTGATTGCTTGAAAATCTTCAAAAAAGATAAAAAAGTTATTGACAAACTGAAAGAGATTTGATAATATATCAGAGTTGCTGCTGAGGCAACGAGATAGAACATGAACCTTGATAATTAAATAGTGCTTTGAAAATCTTCGAAAATTCTTTTGAAAATTTTTAAACGAACAGCTTTAACTTATATAAGTCAAAGCAACCTAGAAACAGTAACGGATAGAACAGCCAAGTGTTGTTCTGAACGGAACAAACTTTAATCGAGAGTTTGATCCTGGCTCAGGATGAACGCTGGCGGCGTGCTTAAC
>NZ_DBLYVB010000012.1:0-81811 GCF_057604405.1 Hominiventricola sp. | reverse complement strand
GATCTATAACTAGTCGCAAAATGGCAGTTTTACGACGCGTTGTATCCAAAATAAGGAGATGACATTATTTATGTCCCAAACTTATCATGAACAAATTGATTATAAAAACACCATGAAACTCCGGGAATTACAGAAAGAACTCCCCGCTTTCGCAGATGATTTCTTTCGTGCCATGGAAATTAAGAAGGCAACCAACACCCGCCGCAATTATGCTTACGACTTGAGTACCTTTTTTTATTTCCTGCGGACAACCAATTCTTACTTCCGTGACAAGGATCTTCGAACACTTCCGGTATCCATCCTGGATGATCTTCAGCCGGTGGATATTGAGGAATATCTCTCCTTCCTGACCTACTATGAAAAGGATGGCCAGATTTATCAAAACCATGAGGAAGGCAAAGCCAGAAAGTTAGCCACATTGAACACTTTTTTCGGCTATTTTCATAAAAAGGAAATGATTCAGAAAAATGCACCTTCTGTGGTGGATGTACCAAGGGTCAAGGAAAAAAACATCATCCGTCTGGATGCCAATGAGGTAGCCCAGCTCATTGATAATATTGAATCGGGAGAAAAGCTGACCAAACAGCAGAAAGTCTGGCATGAACGGAATAAGGCGCGGGACCTTGCCATTGTGGTCACTCTTCTAGGAACGGGTGTTCGAGTAACAGAGTTGGTGGGACTGGATCTTTCGGATCTGGATTTTGATAATGGAGCTATGCGGGTGATCCGAAAAGGCGGTAATGAGGATATTGTCTATTTTGGCGAAGAAACTGAAGAAATGCTGCGGAATTATCTGGATGAACGAATGAAAATGACGCCCGCACCGGGACATGAAAATGCACTGTTTATCTCCCAGAATAATACGCGGATTACAGTGCGTTCTGTGGAGCGTCTGGTAAAGAAATATGCTTCCACGGCAACAGTAAAGAAAATCACGCCTCACAAGCTGCGGAGTACCTATGGTACTGCCCTTTACCAGGAAACCGGCGACATCTATCTGGTAGCTGATGTGCTGGGTCATAAAAACGTCAATACGACCCGGAAGCATTATGCGGCTATGAAAGAAGAAAATAAACGAAAGGCAGCCAATATTGTACAGCTGCGGGAAAAGGAGTAAAAGTGTATGAAACTGAATAGGACAAAATTGATGCTGCAGTATTGTGTTCTGCAGGGCTCATACTGGGCATCATTCTGTGTGCTCTATGCATTTGCCACGGTCTTTTTATTAAGCCGTGGATTTGAAAGTTCCATGATCGGCGTGATTATTGCAGCCGGAAATATTTTAGGAGTTATTTTGCAGCCAGTTGTGGCATCCATTGCGGACCGTTCTGAAAAAATTTCTCTCCATAAATTAACGGCACTCTTATCTGTTATCATGATTGTGTTGATCGCGTTCCTGTATATGATTCCCAATATCCTGCTTGCAGTCGCCGTTCTGTTTTTACTGACGGATACATTTTTGCAGGTCATCCAGCCGCTCATTAATTCCGTCAGTGTTTACTATGTAAATCAGGGTGTATCCGTTGATTTTGGAGCAGCCAGAGGAATTGGTTCCCTCTCCTATGCAGCGGCTTCCTATATTCTTGGCATTGCGGTTGAAAGATTTGGAACGAAAAGTATTCTGATGGCGGGAATGCTGGTAGTTTTGATTATGCTGATGACGGTTCTCTCCATGCCAGTCCTCTCCTCTTCTGCCGCTTTGCAGTCAAAACAAATACAGCTGAAGCAGAGTGATGTAGGTCTTCTTGAATTTGCGAATAGATATAAATATTTTATGTTAACTTTAGCAGGCGTTACATTCCTATTTATCTTCCATAATATGAATAATGCTTATTTAATCAAGGTGATTGAAAACGTAGGCGGAACCTCTGCAGATATGGGACGTATGCTTTCCATTGCAGCGGTAACGGAGCTTCCGGTCATGTTCTTGTTTTCCAGAATTTCAAAACATTTTAAGAGCAGCACCCTGCTTATCGTTTCCGGCATCTTTTTTGCCATGCGTGCAGCCGGATTTATGCTGGCAGGAAATATGATGATTATGTATCTGGCAGCCACGCTGCAGATTGGCTCTTTTGCTCTTTATATTCCCTCTTCTGTCTACTATGTGAACGAGACTATGCTGGATCAGGACAAATTCAAAGGACAGGCAGTCATGACAGCCACCAATACCCTGGGAGGCGTCTTTGGAAGCCTTCTTGGAGGCTTTCTCATTGACCATGCAGGAGTTGGAGCCATGAATACTGTATGCTTTGCAATGGCCGCTGCAGGTGCTGTACTGGTGTTCTTGTTTGCAGGAAGACAAGGGCACGCTGAACACCAGATTTTTTAAAAGGTTTTCTTGCAATCAGGTCATGGTTCTTTTTTTAACCGTTCCCTGCAGACTTTCCAGTCAGGGTAATATTGGTCAAGAATTCCATAAAAATATGCATTG
The DNA here is from genome assembly GCF_057604405.1 of Hominiventricola sp. Lineage (NCBI taxonomy): Bacteria > Bacillati > Bacillota > Clostridia > Lachnospirales > Lachnospiraceae > Hominiventricola > Hominiventricola sp. The sequence continues at coordinate 79,380 of NZ_DBLYVB010000012.1, read as the reverse complement.
TGACCGCGTTCCAGAAGATGGACCAGTTCGTGTACTACCACGTATTCAATGCATTCTTCCGGATAGGCACCCAGCCACAGGCTGATAGAAATATTTCCATTCCTGGTGTTGCAGCTGCCCCATTGGGAACGTGTTTTCCGTATGGTTACTTTGCTGCTGCGGACACCAAGAATGGGTTCCCACTTTCGGAACATATCGGGCAGCAGAGCAAGAAGCCGATCCCGGTATGCAGGAGCCATCTGCTCTTTTTCCAGTTCTTTTTGTCGTTGTTCTTCCAATGTCGGAACAGATTTCATTTTTAATTTTCGTTCATAATTTTTCAACCAGTGACGGATATGAGGAGATTCCAATGCCTGCAATCCGGATTCATAACTGGCAGATAAGGGAATGGACATGCAGATAACCTTCGGTGCCTCTCTCTTAATCCGGACATTGGTATTCTTAACCTTCTTTTTCGTGATTTGTACCGTATAATCTTTCCAGAAAAATGTCTTCATCAGGCGCCTCTTTTCTGGGTTTTCTTCAGGTCCTGCTGCTGTCTCTCTTCTTCTGCTGCCGCACGGCTGTTCATAATGAGCATCTGCAGACGGTTCTCAATATTAGCAAAGCTCACATCCGGGTCATAATCCAGCGGCAGAATCTGCACATTGGGATAGAGTTCTTTCAGCCGTTTGGAAATACCGCGTCCTACTACATGGTTTGGCAGACATCCGAAAGGCTGGAGAATGATAAAGGCTTTGCATCCGTGGGCTGCATGGTGAAGAATTTCCCCTGGAATGAGCACTCCCTCTCCTGCATCAAACGTATGGTGGATAATCGGATCACTTTCTTTCACCAGATCCTGCATCCGACAAGCTGGTTCATAGAGAGGATGGGCAGATGCAATAGAATCGGTCATATTATGAGCCATATTAAAGACTCTATCAACGATAGCAAACCATGCTTTTTTATTTAATGGTTTCTTTAGATGGTATTCTTTGATCTGAGATCCCTGATAGAAATACGTTTTCCGGATGACATCGGTCATTTTGGCTTCAATGATCTCAAAACCGTTCTGTTCCAGATACCGCTCGACCTCATGGTTGGCGCCCGGATGGAAATTCAGGAGATATTCGCCTACAATCAGAACCTGCGGTTTGGGGTTACTTCGATCATAGTCTACCTGATTCATAATCTCAATGGCTTTTTTAAAGCCTTTTTTAGCCCCAGTGACGCCGGAATGAGTCAGACCATCTATCACCTGATCAAGTGCCCGCTCAAAGGCAGTATCGGCACTTCCAGCCGTTTTTTCATAAGGACGGATCTTTCTCAGCAGCTCTTCCAGTGCATCAATCATGGGAAGGGCAAAGGCAATGCGGACGGCGGATAACATATTCATCCGGAATCCCGGATGCATCTGATGGGAATCTATATCGTCATTCGTCAATATTGGAACATTGGCATATCCTGCATCATCGAGAGCCTTCCGCAGCAGAGCTCCATAATGGGTTAGACGGCAATCACCTATGTATTTCCCCATACCAACTGCCGCATGCTCCACATCATATTTTCCGCTTCGGAGAGCGGCAAGGGCTTCTCCGATGACAATTTGTGCCGGAAAACAAATGTCATTATGTACATACTTTTTTCCGAGACGGATGGCTTCTTCTCTACCAACTTCCAATGGAACAGCGCGAATTCCCTGGGTAGAAAGGGCTGCGGACATCACCCGGCAGAAAGCATGGGAAGTATTGGGAACCAGTACAATTTTTTCTTTCCGACATTCTTTTGTAAATTTTACCGGATAAGGATCGGTCAGTACACGGATTTCCTGGTGTGCACAGCGTTTGTGAGTCATGGCAACGGTTTCCAGAAAAGAACGGACACGGATGCGAAGAGGCCCCTGCACATCACTTTCATCCAGTTTCAGGATAAGAGGTGTCTTTCCTGAAATCTCTTTCATCAGACGGATAATCTCATCAGAAAGATAAGCATCATGGCCACAGCCAAAGCTTACCATCTGGACATATTCCAGATGGTCATTTTCCGCTGCCAGTACTGCTGATGAAAGCATCCTTGCATGATAATTATTGACAATATCCAGACGGCTGTTACGAAGATCTACGTCATTGACACCAGGAACAGCGTCAGCGGTCAGAACCGGAATACCCATGCTGGTAAACATTTTCGGTAGATCATGATTGACCAGTGCATCATTCTGATAAGGACGGGATGCCAGTACTACCGCGTAGGTATTGTTGGCTTCTACCTGCTCCATGACCTTCTGTCCGGCTTTTTTCAGCGCCTGCTCAAAGGAAGCCTGTGCCTGGTCAGCAGCTTCAATGGCCTTCAGACAGATGGAAGAATCGATTTCAAAGGTATCTTTCATATAAGCGGTCAGCTGCCGGTTTCGGTCTTCGGTCCGGTACCAGTGGAACAGGGGCGCATCATAAGGAATGTTCCAGCGCTTTTCCGGATTATCGGAGTTCCGGATGACGATTGGGTACCCTTTTACAATGGCACACATGGATTCGCTGGTACTGGCTGGATTCTCGGAAGAGACCGTGGTAATGGTCGGCATGAAAATCCGGTCTACGTGATGTTCTGCCAGATTCCGGATATGGCCATGCACCAGTTTTGCCGGGAAGCAGACCGTATCAGAGGTAACGGCGGAAAGTCCGCTCTCATAGATTTTCCGGGTACTCTTATCGGAAATACGTACCTGATAGCCAAGAGCCCGGAAGAAGGTATTCCAGAATGGCATGGTTTCCCAGTAGGATAATACCCGCGGAATACCGATAACAGTCTCTTTTTCCGGCAGTAACTGTGGATAAGGATAATCTTCAAACAACAGTTTTTCACGGACTTCAAATAAGTTCGGAACTGCACTGCTCTCTTTGTTCACTTCTTTGATTCTTTCCCGTACTTTTGCATCCTTCGGATCGCCCAGAATCTCACCCCGTTCACAGCGGTTATTGGTAATCCAGGAATTTCCGTTGGAGAAGGTTACAATGGTGCGCTGGCAGTGGTTGGTGCAGAATGGGCAGGGAAGGTTGGACTCTCTTTTATAGGAGAAGCTGTCTAGTGCATCCAGTCCGATGAAGGTCTGCTTCTGCTCTGCATGATACTGCTCTTTGGTAATCAGGGCCATGCCGATGGCACCCATAATGCCCGGGTAAGGAGCACGGATGACTTCACGGCCCAGATACTGCTCTAGCGCGCAGAGGACGGCGTCATTTTCAAAGGTCCCGCCCTGTACTACAATGCGGTCGCCTAAGAGATCCGTATTGGAAATGCGGATGACCTTGGTAAATACATTTTCAATGATAGAGCGGCACAGTCCCGCCATAATATCTTCCGACTGACATCCATTTCGTTGTTCGGTAATGATGCTGCTGTTCATGAACACGGTACAACGGCTTCCCAAAGCGGCCGGATGTTTGGAAGAAAAGGCAGCGTCGGCAATTTCCTGCATAGGAATATGTAAGGAGGACGCAAAGTTTCCAAGAAAGGAACCACATCCGGAGGAACATGCTTCATTGACCAGAATGTTGGTAATGATGCCGTGGTCCAGCCAGATGGCCTTCATGTCCTGTCCGCCAATATCCAGAAGGAAGGTGGCATCTTTTACATATTTTTCTGCTGCTCTTGCGTGAGCAACCGTCTCTACAGTATGACTCTCTGTACTGAAAGCTTTGGCAAAGAGCATCTCACCGTACCCGGTGGTACCTGCCGCCAGAATATGAAGTTCTGCTCCCGCCTCCCGGTAACGGTTCCGCATGGAAAGAAGGGCATTTTTCGCTACCGTTAAAGGATCTCCCTCATTGGGAGCATAGAAGGAATCCAGAATCTCTTCCTGCGCATTGATCAGGACAAATTTGGTAGTGGTACTCCCGGAATCAATACCCAGATAAGCTTCCACCACTTCTCCAGGATGCGGTTTCTTCCACTGAGGTGCCTCATGGTGATGGCGTTCCTCAAAGGCAGCCCGCTCTTTTTCGGATGCAAAGAAAGGTTTGGCAGTGGAAACGGTATGTCCGGTCTCCTCATTCTGCTCTTTGGCAAGCTGGCGGGTCAGTTTCGGAATCTCATAGACATCCTCCTGCTCTGCAAACATCTGTTCGAGAGACATGGCAGCGCCAAAAGCAACCATCAGTTCCGGATGTGACGGAATAATGGTCTCTTCTTCCGTAAGCGAAAGCCGCTCTGCAAACACACGGATCAAAGTCGGGTTAAAGGTCAGAGGACCACCCTCAAAAATCACCGGTTTTTCAATATCCAGTCCCTGGGCCAGACCACCGATGGTCTGTTTGGCAATGGCATGGAAGGCGGAAAGAGCCAGATCTTCCTTGGCAATTCCCTGGTTCAGAAGGGGCTGGATATCTGTCTTGGCATAGACGCCACATCGTCCGGAAATGTCATAGACACAGGTGCCTTTTGCTGCCAGTGCGTTAAATTCTTCCACCGGGACCTGTAAAATAGAGGCAATCTCATCAATAAAGGCTCCGGTACCACCGGCACAGCTTCCATTCATCCGCATGTCGGAAACCGTCAGAAGACCGGTATTTTCATCCTCTTTAAAAAAAATCATTTTGGCATCCTGACCGCCCAGTTCAATGGCGGTCCGTACCTGGCCATATTGTTCCCGCAGTGCCAGAGAATTTGCGACTACTTCCTGAATATAGGGAACTCCCAGGCGATCAGCCATGAGTTTTGCACCGGATCCGGTCAGGCTCAACCGGATTCTGGCGTGCGGAAATGCTTTTTCCAGTCGCTTCAGTGCATCATAAACACTTTTTACCTGGGCTGCGTTATGTCTCCGGTATTCGGAATAGACAATCTTTCCGTTATCTGGTTGAACTGCCACAATTTTTGTTGTGGTAGATCCTACATCAATACCGGTCAGTAATACTTGTCCATTATATCGTTCCTCTTTCAATCTTTTGTACCTCACTTAAAAACTATATATCAACATAACAATATTATGTAAATTTCATATAAACAATGATAAAAGTATTTTAACACCAAGGAGGCGGGTCTTTGGAATACGGGATTCCTCCGACCCGCCCCTCATGGACGGCAACTGCTTTACCAAGCAGTTTTAACGAACAAATTTTTCAGTTTCCTTCAGTCGTGTCAAAGCACGGGCCATTGCAGCCTGTGTCATATGATACTCCTGGATACTCTGCTTCTGACGAAGACGTTCCTGTGCACGTTCCAATGCCTCTTTTGCACGATTGGCATCCACTTCTTCCGGACGCTCTACCGTGTCAGCAAGGACTGTAACACGGTTGTTGGCTGCCATACAGAATCCTTTTCCAAGGACTGCATAGGTCCACTCGCCGCCTTCTTCCTTCTGTATGCGCATCTCGCCGTTTTGCACGGCAATAATAGTTTCCTCATGGTGTGCCATGATAGCCTGCTCTCCATCAACAGCCGGGACAATCAGGCAATGGCAGAATCCTTCATAAAAGATTCGGTCACTGGATATGATTTTCACATAAAACTTTGACATGATCCATCACCTCTATACGGTTGTAGTCAGAGTTTTTGCCTTCTGGACAACTTCCTCGATGGTTCCTACATTGAAGAATGCAGCTTCCGGATACTCATCCATTTCACCATTGATGATGGCCTGGAAGCCTTTGATGGTATCTTTCAGCGGCACATATTTACCTGGAATTCCTGTGAAATTCTCAGCTACATGGAACGGCTGGGACAGGAAACGCTGTACCTTTCTTGCACGGGCAACCGTCAGTTTATCTTCCTCTGACAATTCTTCCATACCAAGAATAGCAATAATATCCTGCAGTTCTTTATACTTTTGAAGCATCTCCTGCACGCGTCTTGCTGTCTCATAATGCTCCTCTCCGACCACGTCTGCTTCCAGAATACGGGAAGAAGACTCCAGCGGATCAACAGCCGGATAAATACCCTGTTCTACGATCTTTCTGGAAAGAACGGTAGTTGCATCCAAATGTGCAAAGGTAGTTGCCGGAGCCGGGTCAGTTAAGTCATCGGCAGGCACGTAAACAGCCTGTACAGAAGTAACAGAACCATTCTTTGTGGAAGCAATACGCTCCTGCAGCTCACCCATCTCTGTAGCCAGAGTCGGCTGATAACCTACTGCGGACGGCATACGTCCAAGCAGTGCAGATACCTCTGATCCTGCCTGTACGAAACGGAAAATGTTATCGATGAAGAGAAGCACATTCTGATGCATCTCATCACGGAAATATTCTGCCATAGTAAGTCCGGTCTCGGCTACACGCATACGCGCTCCAGGGGGCTCGTTCATCTGACCAAATACCAAAGCGGTTTTGTTCAGAACGCCGGATGCTTTCATCTCACTCCAGAGGTCATTTCCTTCACGGGAACGCTCTCCAACACCAGTGAAGATGGAATATCCGCCGTGCTCGGTAGCAATATTTCGGATCAGCTCCTGAATGAGGACGGTTTTACCCACACCGGCACCGCCGAACAGACCAATTTTACCACCCTTTGCATAAGGCGCCAAGAGGTCGATAACTTTGATACCTGTCTCCAGAATCTCAACAACCGGACTCTGATCTTCAAATGAAGGCGGATCCTGATGGATACACCATTTTTCTGAATCTGTAATTTCTCCCCCGCCGTCAACTGGCTGTCCCAACACGTTGAAGAGACGGCCAAGGGTCTGTTCACCTACCGGAACCGTAATGCCGGCACCGGTCTGAGTGACTTCCATGTCACGGCAAAGCCCTTCACTGGCGGCCAGCATAATGCAACGGACCACATTGTGTCCCATATGCTTGGCAACTTCCATGACACATTGTTTTCCATGGTTGTCAACTGTCAGGGCGTCTTTTATCTTGGGGAGATTGCCCTTTTCGAACAATACGTCGATAACCGGGCCTGAAACCTGTATGATTTTACCTTTTTCCATCACACATGTATCTCCTTTGCTTTATTTTTTCTGCTTCTGGGCTCTGGCACCGCTGCATACCTCAGTAATTTCCTGGGTAATGGCAGCCTGTCTTGCCCGGTTGTACATGATGCTTAAATCATGAAGAAGTTCATCCGCATTGTTTGTAGCCGATTCCATAGCCTGCATACGGGCACTTTGCTCACTGCAGAAGGATTCTACCAGTGCACAGTAAATAAAACCGGTCACATAGTTCGGCACAATACTGTCGGCAACGGATTTATCGTCAGGAACGGTACGGAACTCTTCCTGCTGGACATCAATAGGAATCTTCGGCATGGGCGGACGTTTCAGCGGAAGCATACGTTTTACCTCGGCATTACTCGTCATGCTATTTTCCATACGGGTGAAGATAACATCAATCTCGTCCAGTTCTCCAGACAGGAACTTGTCAAGAAGGATCTCAGCAATCCAGCGGGCACGGCTGAAGGTAGGATTCTGGGCCGTATACTGGAAATTTTCCTGAATGGGAATATGCTGCCCCATAAAGTACTGTCGTCCCAATTCTCCAACAACAAACAACTGGATTTCATTGTCCTGATCATCCAGATATTCCTGCGCCAGTTTTAACACATTATGGTTGTAAGCGCCGGCAAGTCCTTTATCGCCAGTGATGACCAGAAGTCCGATATTCTTTTTATCAGATGTATCGGTCGCTTCACCGCCCACCCCTTCGTTTTCAAAATACATATGGCTGACATCCGGAAGATGCCGGAGCATACGATCCATCATGGACTGCAGCGTGTAGAAATAGGGCTCTGTATTTTCCAGATCCTGTTTGGCTTTTCTCATCTTGGTGGATGAAATCATGTACATGGCATTGGTGATTTTTCTCGTATCCTGGATACTTTTGATCCGGTTCTGGATCTCATGCAGTCCTGCCATACTACTTCACCACCTGACTCTTATATTCCTTTACTGCATCTACAATCTTGTTGATCAGTGTATCACTTAAACTGTGCAGTTCTTCGATTTCTTCACCGATCTCAGGATGCTTCTGATCCATCCAGTTAAGCATATCTCTCTGGAACGCCTTCAGTCCTTTAACCGGAATATCCAAAAATAGCTTGTGGGTGGCTGCACACAAGGTAACAACCTGCTCGTGCAGGGAAAGTGGAGAACCAAGAGGCTGTTTTAACAGCTCCATCAGTCGTTTACCATATTCCAACTGCTCTTTCGTAATGGCATCCAGATCAGAACTGAACTGAGTAAATACTTCCATCTCACGATACTGAGCCAAGTCAATACGGATACTTCCGGCCGCTTTTTTCATGGCTTTTGTCTGTGCAGCACCACCTACACGGGATACGGACAAACCAACATTAACTGCCGGACGCATACCTGCATTGAACAGGTCACTCTCCAGGAAAATCTGACCATCTGTAATAGAAATAACGTTGGTCGGAATGTAAGCGGATACGTCACCTGCCTGGGTCTCAATGATCGGAAGTGCAGTAATGGAACCGCCTCCCTTTTCATCGCTTAAACGGCTGGAACGCTCCAACAGACGGGAATGCAGATAGAAAACATCACCCGGATATGCCTCACGGCCCGGAGAACGCTCCAACAACAGGGACAGAGAACGATATGCTACTGCGTGTTTAGACAGGTCATCATAAACGATCAATACATCCTGGCCTCTGTGCATGAAAAACTCTGCCAGTGCGGTTCCTGAATAAGGAGCCAGATACTGAAGCGGAGCCGGATCACTTGCAGTGGAAGATACCACGATGGTGTAATCCATAGCACCATGTTTTTCAAAATTGTGTACCAGTTTGGACACAGTAGATGCTTTCTGACCGATAGCTACATAGATACAGATTACATTCTTGCCTTTCTGGTTCAGAATGGTATCGGTAGCAATAGAAGTTTTACCGGTCTGGCGATCACCAATGATCAGCTCACGTTGTCCGCGTCCAATAGGAAACATGGAGTCGATGGAAAGAATACCAGTCTCCAATGGGGTATCAACAGACTTACGGTCTACAATGCCAGGAGCAGGCTCTTCTACCGCACGGTAATCAGTAGATTCTATCTTACCTTTTCCGTCAATAGGCTCTCCGAGGGCATTCACAACACGTCCAATATAGCCATCTCCTACTGGAATACCTGCCATCTTACCGGTACGTGCTGCACGGCTGCCTTCCTCAATCTCGGTGTCTTTTCCAAGAAGGATACAACCAATCTCGTGCTCACGGATATCCTGTACCATGGCTTTCTCACCATTATCAAATACAAGGATTTCACCGTACATAGCATGATCCACACCGTCGATATAGGCGATTCCATCACCTACGCGGCTGACAACACCGACTTCCTGGCTGGCAATATCCACATCATTCATATTGCCCTTTAAGATGCTGATAATGGCTTTCTGAGCCACCAGTGGACCATCACTGGACACGTCTAAAGACTGCAGTTTTTCCTGCAGTGCTTTTTTACGTCCGGATGAACTCCAGTCGAATTCTTCATTTCCGGCATGAAGAATAAAACCGCTTCCCAGCGCTTTGTTCTGCTTTCTGGAAATATTCAGAACCCGCTCCGGGTACTGATGTTTTAAAAATTTAATAATACCTTCATACTGAGCATCATCCGGCTCCGTTACATACTCCAGAACGCAGGAAAGAGGAGTTCTCTCTTCCTCTGACATTTCCATGTATGCTTTCAGAATATCATTCAGGGAACCAAGTGCGCCGTCCTCTACCAGGGAAAGAATGAACTCTCTGGATTCCGTCGGGAAAATTTCCTGAATAATATCTTCCCGTTTCATACGGGTGGTTGCCGGATTTTCCAGCTCAGTCTGAATCTGCGGAACTGCTTTTAAGATGTCTACGGCATGCTGCAGAACCTCCGGCCGCATGCGGACAGCTGTAAGCCGATCCAGATAGGAACTAAGATTCTTCATGAGTTGTCTCACCTGCTTTTGTCAAAAATTGGTCATAAAGAGCTCCGTCGTTATTTTCGGACTGCATGGATTTCACTGCGGCTTCCAGAATCATACCGCGGATCTCCTGCTCTGCTTTATTCATTACTTTTTCTTTCTGAAGAGCTGCTTCTTTCTTGGAGGAATCAATGATCTGTCCGGCTTTCTTATGTGCATCGGATACGATCTGATCATACTCTACACGGGCATCTGCCTGAGCATCTGCCATGATTTTAGCCTTTTCGCGTTCAATCTGAGCCTGGAACTGTGCGCTCTTCTCTTTCTCAGCCTTTGCATCGTCCTGAAGTTTCTGTGCTTCTGCGTAACGTGCATTGATGGCATCCTCACGCTTGGTGATGATATCATTGATCGGCTTAAAAAGAAATTTACGGATAATCACATACCAGATCAGCAGATTGACAATCGTAAAGACCAGATTTAAGTCTAATCTTAACATGTACAAGTCCGCCTTTCTTTACTGTAACAGGATGATGATCAGCAATGCGATAACGAAACCATAAATAGCGGTTGCCTCTGCAAGTGCTGCACCAAGAAGAAGAATCTTCGTAATTTTACCCTCAGCCTCTGGCTGTCTTGCGACTGCCTCTGCAGCTTTGGAAGTAGCGATACCAATACCGATTCCAGCTCCGATACCAGCGAGTACTGCGATACCAGCTCCGATAGCAATTAATGTTGACATAAATAAATCTCCTTTTCCTTCGTTTTACTCAATAGCTTCTTTAATAAATAGTCCCGTCAGGAAAACAAACACGTAGGCCTGAATCAGTCCGTCAAACACATCAAAATATGCGCTGAAAATGACCGGAAGACCGACGGGGAGGATACATTCGATCAGTTTCATAATAACAAATGCACCCAGTACGTTACCGAACAGTCGCATACACAGGGAAAGCGGTTTTACAAACACTTCCAGTATGTTAATAGGGGTAACAATTGCAATTGGCTGTGTAAAGCTTTTCAGCCATCCGCGGAAACCTTTTTTGTGAATGCCTGCATACTCAATAAGAATGATACTCATCAGAGCCAGGGCAGCCGTCACATTCAGGTCTTTGGTAGGCGGTTTAAATCCAAGCATACCGATCAGGTTTGCAACGCCAAGGTAAATCAGAATCGATGTAAGATATGATGCATAACCCTTTTCTTCTTCACCGATAATTCCCTCGCCGATTCCCTGAAGCCAGGTCACGATGTACTCCAACATCAACTGACCTCTGCCAGGATTTTCAACCTTCAGATTTCTGGTCAGCAGAATTGCTGCCAGCAGAAATACCGCCATGATAATCCATGTTACAACAACTGATTCCGAAATGCCGATGCCACCTATGGAAAAGACATTCTCGCATTGGAGTTCTTCCATCAGTTTTGGTCCTAAATTAGCCATAACTGCACTTCCTTTCTAAAGTATTCTTTGCTTTTACGGACATTCTGGCGATAAAAAAGAAAGCCTTGCCCCAAAGCTCGTTACCTATTATAATACCAACTAAAGGAAATGTATAATTGTATTTTTTTGGCGTTAATATAGATTATTTGAATGGATTAGCGATTTTTTTACAGAAAAAATGAGGTAAATGGAATGGACATCAGTTTTGATTATTATAAAATTTTTTATGAGGTTGCAAAGGCAAAAAGCATTTCACTGGCAGCACAGCATCTGTGCCTGACCCAGCCAACCATTACCAAATACATACAGAATCTGGAACAGGAACTTCATTGTAAATTGTTCGTCCGGTCGAGGAAGGGAGTCTCTCTTACTGCGGAGGGACAGATGCTGCTCCGTCAGGTAAGCCGTGCAGTTCAGCAGATGGAACGGGCAGGCGGCATGCTGCAGGAGTTTGTTAACTGTCAGAGCGGTAAGATTAACATTGGTGCCAGTGAAATGACCATGCGTTACTATCTTCTGCCTTATCTGGAACAGTTCCGGCAACAGTTCCCCAATGTCAATCTGCAGATCCACGCATTTTCCACGCCGGTTTCCCTGTCTGCTTTGAATGCAGGAACCATTGATTTTACGGTATCCATTACTCCTATCGAGGGGGCAGAACATTTTACGGTAACAAGAGTATCGGACTTTCAGGATATTGTGATTGCGGGAAGTCAGTATACATTTTTACAGGGGCGGACGCTGACTTTAAAAGAATTGAATAAATATCCGCTAGTCTGCATGGAAAAAGGTACTACCACAAGAAAATTCTGGGACAGTATTTTTAAAGATCATGGATGCGAGCTTCATCCGAACATTGAGGTAAATTCCAATGACCTGATCTCGCCTACCGTATTACATAACCTGGGAATCGGATTTGTTCCTTATAAATTCGCCCGTTCTTTTCTGATGAACTATGGACTCATTCAATTGGAGCTTGACATTCCCATTCCGCGTCGAGGGATCTGTATTGTGCAAAATCCTCATCATCCGCTCTCTCCTGCTGCCAAAGCGCTTCTGGACATGCTGATTCATCAGGAAAGGGAGCCGGAAGTGGAATCACTGGAGGAGTATCCGCAGGGGAACCGCCTGCCGTATTAAAAGCAAAACATTTGTTTGCTTTTTTCAATTGTGCGTGCTATAATGAGAAAAACGAATGTTCGACTAGCAGGAGGAACTTTTATGAGTTACGGAAAAATCACACCAAAACAACAGGAGATTCTGGATTTTATCAAATCCGAGATACTGAATAAGGGTTATCCGCCTGCCGTAAGAGATATCTGTGAGGCCGTTCATCTGAAGTCCACCTCCTCCGTCCATTCCCATCTGGAGACACTGGAGAAGAACGGATATATCAGAAGAGATCCTACCAAGCCCCGTGCCATTGAGATTATGGATGATCAGTTTAATCTGACCCGCCGGGAGATGGTGAACGTTCCCATGATTGGAACTGTGGCAGCAGGACAGCCAATTCTGGCACAGGAACATATTGAAGGTTACTTCCCCATTCCGGCAGAATATATGCCGAATACAGACTGCTTTATGCTGAAGGTAAAAGGGGAAAGCATGATCAATGCCGGTATTTTCAGCGGCGACTATATCATGGTCCGTCAGCAGAGTAATGCAGAGAACGGGGATATGGTAGTGGCGCTGGTAGAGGACTCTGCTACTGTTAAAACCTTCTATAAAGAAGACGGACATATCCGTCTTCAGCCGGAGAATGATTCCATGGATCCGATTATCGTGGAGGATGTCCAGATTCTTGGCAAAGTGTTCGGCGTGTTCCGGATGTTTAATTAAATTCAAAAAAGCAAAAGCGCTTTCTGATGGATCGAATCGTCAGGAAGCGCTCTTTTTGTATCAGTTCATATTTTTTTGAATCTTATCAGCCAGTCCACGGATGCCTACACTGTATCCATAGATTGGGTATTTTAATTGGGTGTTTTGCTCATGCTTTTGCATTTCTATATAGGCGCTTTCGCCCTCTTCCAGACGCAGCACTGACAGACAGTCATAGTTCCGTCCTTCATCTCCATATACGGTCTGAAAATCACTAGCCTGATAATAATAAAAGGCTCCTGATGCGAATTGTTCCGCATATTCCTCTCCGTAAAAAACTTCTGCAACAGTGGCTGCATTTTGCGGTGATTCCGTCCAACTGTCATCTGCTTCCCTATCGGTAAGCAGATTATAGATCTCTGCATAATAAATCTGGCAGGTGGATGCGTTCACAAGAAAATAGTAATCAAATGTCTGTTCATCAGAAAAACGCAAATACCAGAGATTCATCATCTGCATCATGTGGCTATCCGGGTCAGATTCACAGGTCAGGCTGTAATATTTTGCAAATTTCAGTTCATTCATCCAGTCATAAAAAGCCGGTGCTTCTTTTGATGCTTGCTTTTTCATTATCTCCATAAGATAATTTTCATAGATTCCGGGTTCCAGCCATGGAATATAGCCATCTCCGACTGCCAGCGCTACCTGATCTGTGATTTGGGCAATCAATGTACTGTTCTGCCAGGTTTCCTGATCAGAATAATTAGATAACAGCATCAAATTTCCGCTGTTTCCAATGGAGTTCAGAAGTTTTACCTGATCGACCAACTGATCGGAACTCTGCGCCAGAAAAGAAAACTGGTCCCGGTTGATAATGGATACGGTATTTAAATCTCTTAGATCCAGAATCCGGCTGAAATATCGGGGACCCATAACAGCGCCTACGGCTAAGCAGATGACGCCTGTCAGGCACAGACAGAATATTTTATTTGATCGTGTAATCATATTGCGTCCTCCCCGTATGGGAAACAGATAGCAACGACTGTTCCCTCTCCTGATTTACTGAAGATTTTCCAGTGGGCGTGATGGAGTTTTACAATCCGGCTGCAAAGAGTCATACCCAGTCCGGCTCCGCCCTCTTTCCGGGAACGGGATTTATCTGCCATATAGAAAGCTTCCGTAATTCGGTTAATGTCTTCTGGACGGATGCCACAGCCGTTGTCCTCAATACAGATCAGATAAGAATGGCTGTATTTTCGGCCTTTGATCCAGATCTGGCCGCATTCCGGAAGTGCTTTTCTGGCATTGTCCAGCACATTTACAAAAAGCGAGATCAGGAGATCCTGTTCGCCTGAAATCCGGGCCGGATCCAACTTCGTTTCCACGGTAATCTTTTTTTCTTTTCGGCCTGGATTTGTCAGAGCCAGTGCCTGATTCATCAAGTCTGTCACTGATAAGAGCCGGAATTCATGTTCCTGTTTTTCCATGACAATCAGATCCAGTAATCGGAAGGATAAACTTTCCAGACGTTTTCCCTGCTGGAAAATATAGTTGGCAGCGTCCACGGTCTCTTCTCTGCTGCACTCAAAGGAACGGAGCATATCCGCATATCCGATGATGGAAGTCAGGGGTGTCTTCAGCTCATGGGCAAAGGATGCCGTAAAATCTTCCTGCTTCTTTGCCTGCAGGGTTAGTTCTTCCATTTTATTGGAAAGGGATGCAGCCATTCGGTTGAAATCCGCAGAAAGTCTTGCAATTTCATCACTGCCCTGCACCGGAGCCCTGGCAGTCAGATCTCCTCTGGTAAATTTCCGGGTAATCCGGGACAGATTTGTTACCGAGCGAGTCAACATATGGCTGATGAGGAATACCAGAAGTGTCACCAACACAGTCATTCCCATCATCACTACCATGTACCAGTCATAATAGCTTTCACGCTCCTGATAAAGATCTGAAATATCCGTCAGGCTTTCCAACAGATAGGTCTTTCCTCCCACGGTGGAGCGGCAGGCATAGAGAAGCCAGGTGGCATCCCCTGCCCGTTTTACCAGATAACTGCAGGACTGCTCTTGATTTAACACGCTTAAAGGTTCCGTTCCGTCAATCTTACAGCTGTTTCTTTCATAGAGCAGGTCCTTGCTGCTGTTGTAGATGCGGTAGACATTACCGGAATCCGAGAGGTTCTGGGTTACTGTCACCGCGATCACCTGCACCATATTATCGGACAAATTCTCTGAATCCATACTGTTCAGACTGGTCTCGAAAGCCAACTGGTACATTCGGTTGTCCCACTCTCCGTCTTTCAGCGCTTTTTCATAAGAATGCTGAAAGGTCATCTGGATCATCCAGGTGCCAAACAGACCAAAGACCAGTAAAAATAATGTCATAAAGGAAAAATAGATTTTCCAGAAAAATTTCATAGACTGTTACTCCATCAGGTTTCCAGACGATAACCAATCTTGTAGACGGCGCAGATATGTTTGTCCCATCCCAGTTTCTTTTTTAGGCGCTGGACATGAAGATCAATGGTCCGACTGTCTCCCGTGTATTCTTTTTCCCACACCTGTTCATAGATTATTTCCCGATACAAGGCAATATTGGGATTTCTGGCAAAGAACAGTAATAGCTCATATTCTTTCAGTGTTAATAAGACCTGCTGCCCGTTCTGGATTACTACCCTGGAAGAAAGGTCAATCTCCACATCCAGAACCCGGATGGTCTTTCCGATTTTATTGTAGCGGCGAAGAACCGTCTCCACTCGCGCCAGTAATTCCACAATCTCAAAGGGTTTGGAGATGTAGTCTTCCGCTCCCATCTTCAGTCCTTTTACTTTATGTTCGGTTGTTCCCATGGCGGTTATGAAAATGACTGGAAGTTGTAAGGTTTTGGCATATTCCATCAGCTCATAGCCATTGATCTTCGGAAGCATAATATCCAGAAGTAGCAGATCAAAATGGCCATTTTCCATCTGATCTGCCGCTTCCTCTCCATCATAAGCACAGGTACATTCGTAGCCCGCTTTGGTCAGGTTTACACGGATCAGGTTTGCAATGGGTTCCTCATCCTCGGCAATCAATATTTTCAGCATCGCACATCTTCTCCCCTTCTTCGTATCAGACCATTCTATGGCAGGTTTGCATCAAATTTGTATCTCCCGTCTGCTCAATGGGTTGCTATTCCAAATTCATAGGGCTGGTCCCAGTTTTTGGAAACCGTTTCAATTCTGAGCTGTACCGTCTCCGGAATTTCAGTGTCAACACGAAAATGCATAGTCAGCGGAGAATTTGCCATTCCCTTTACATAATGACCAAAGATCCAGTCTTCATCCACTCCAAAAGCCGGCGGAAGCGGCTCGGTACGATGCTCCCCGGTATGAGTATAGACATCATAAGTACGTTCCGTGAATACGCCGCGACTGGCTTCGATGTAAACGAGAGAAGTTCCCTCTTCCATTTCTACCGGTTTTACCGTTAATTCCACTTTCGTCGCCCCTTCTTCTCCCGGCAATCGGTGAATTTCGGTAATTTGATAAGTGTCCTCACCAACGGAAAATGGAATTTCACAGCTGACAGGTGTCTCATCCTGAGGAATAGGAATTTCCACAATGAGATTCTGATCTGATACATCAGCCGTCAGACCAATGCGTGCAATTTGTACAGTGTCACTTCCCTGATCTCTGCTGCAGAAATAGGTTTCTTTTCCATATTGTTTTAGCGTCAGTGCGATCGGTAAATTCGTTTCATTCAGCTGGGAAATTTCCCAGAGATCCTCTGTATAAGGATAAATTTTATCTCCTACCCATACCAGACTTCTGCCGTTATGGGTCACGGTGGTGCCGATGTCTTCTAAGTCTGCATAGGTGGGAAGCGGCACCATTTTTACGGTGACGGTCTGGTCAAAGATATGGTAAATATACTGTTCTTTCACATCTCCGCCATAAGGAACTTTCCAGTGAAGCTTCACCGGTATGGCATCTTCATTGACAATTATCCCATGGGAACTGCCCATGCTGGCAATACCCGGACTTTCCATATAAACATGTTTACGCAAGTACTCTGAATAATCGTCTCGGTCTGCGATTTCACGATTCATTATATTGATATATGTATACAAGGTATTGTCTTGCCAGAGAACGCCTGCGAATTCTACTTTTCCTTCTTCTGTCGCCAGTGTCATCGGAAGATCCTCTCCCTTATACCAAGCATCATCTGACGCACTCTGAATTCCGATGTTGTCGTCAAAGCGGTAACCGACATGTTCCGGTTGATTCGTCCGAGCAGCACTGCAGCCTGTCAGCAGCAGGCAAGACAGCAGGATCATAGATAATGGGGATTTTCTCATGGTGACACCTCCTCTTCGTATGCACTTTTTCTTTTATTTTACCATAGATAACAAAAGAGCACACGCATTTTCGCATGTACTCTCTTGGTTGATATTGAAAATGTTGCGGCTTACACAGACAATGGGCGCTCCGGTGGAAGTGACAGCCTGTGAAAGGAACGTCCGCAGTCCCGGTACTTCCTGAGAATGAGCCATAGGCGATATTCGAAGGTTAGTACCGCTGGATCGAGGACTTAGCGCAAGCGGTTCCGCTCACAGTCTGTCACTTCCATCCGGGCATTCATTACTTATAAACTGCAACATTAGAATACCAGCTGCACCAGTGCCATATAAAGGATGGTTCCACCAGCGATGGAAAGCAGGGTATTCTTCTTCCATTTATGTAAGAAAATGATAAATACGATGGCAATAGCCTCCGGAATGCCGTGAGTACCGCTCTCCGGCACACCTTTCAGACAGTACACCACCAGAAGGCTGATGACTGCATAGGGAAGCACGGTTCCCAGGTATCGTACCACATCCGGCGGATTCTTTCCTTCCGGGAAAATCAAAAATGGCAGGAAGCGGGTCGCCATGGTGCCCAGCACGACGGCCACAATGGTAATAATCTGTTGTGCGATTGTCATTTCTCTTCCGCCTCCGTATCCATATATTTTCTTCCTGCAAGGAAGCTTGCCGTCATAAGAATCATGGAGGGAATCATAAAGTTGTCACCGCCGAAAATCATCAGGCAGATGACCGGGCAAATAAGACCGATGAGGGCCGGGCGGTGATCTTTATGCTCTTCCCACTGATTGACCAGCATGACCACAAAGAGAGCGGTCATGACAAATTCAATGCCTTCTGTATTAAAATGAATCACATAGCCAAGCAAAGCTCCCATGGTGGCACCGAACACCCAGTAGATCTGATTGAGAAGGTTTACAAAGAACATGAACCAGCCCCGGTCCACGTCTTCCGGCGGCGTGACTGCAGAATTGATGGTGAAGGATTCATCGCACATGCCAAAGATCAGATATGGTTTCTTCCATCCGATGTTCTTATATTTTTCCAGCATGGACAATCCATAGAACAGATGTCTTGCATTGACCATCAGCGCCAGAAAAAA
Source organism: Hominiventricola sp. (assembly GCF_057604405.1). Taxonomy (NCBI): domain Bacteria; kingdom Bacillati; phylum Bacillota; class Clostridia; order Lachnospirales; family Lachnospiraceae; genus Hominiventricola; species Hominiventricola sp. Next base: position 60,845 of record NZ_DBLYVB010000012.1, on the reverse strand, counting down.
GGCCGCAATGGGATTAAAGGCAGACAATAACAGATTGCAGGTTACAAATTCCATGGAACCTGCGAAAATAAACATACTCATAAACAGCGGATAGACAAAAGAAAATCCTTTGCTCCGCATCATAAATCCATACGACATTCCTAAAAATAAGAATCCGATACAGATCGGCAGTGTATACGGAAACGCTGCCCGGAACGCTTTCTTTTTCATGTTGACGATCCTTTCCGTAAACTTTATAATAAAATAAATTGTACATTCGTTCAATATTCTGAATGACTTTTTCATATTACCTTGATATGATTTGTTTGTCAACAGAGAAAATACAGCCACCAAAAAGGAGCTTTTCTATGGATCTTGGAAAAATTATCGGTGAAAACCTGCGGCGATTGCGAACCGAACGGAATCTGTCCCTGGGGCAGCTGGCCAAAACTTCAGAAATCAGTAAAGGAATTTTGTCAGAAATTGAGAAAGGAAACAGCAATCCTACCATCAATACGATTCTGAAGATTGCCGATGGACTCAGCACTCCCTATACGGCTCTTCTGGAAGAGCCGGAAAAGGAATGTGATCTGATTCGAAAGGAGGATACAGAGATTCAGCAGTACGATTTTGGAACTTATCGTCTCCGCTGTTATTTTCCCTGCAGTTCCTCCCGGAATTTTGAGTATTTTCAAATGGAGCTGGATGCGGGATGTTCTCATACGTCTATCGGCCACCCGCCTAAGGCTCAGGAATATCTCTATGTAATCCGTGGCACGGTGGCGCTTACGGCAGGCAGTGAAGAACATGTCCTGCATCCTGGCGACGCGTTACTGTTCGCCTCTTCCATTCCCCATGTCTATGAAAACCGAACCAATGAGACTGCGGAATGTATGATTATTAATTATTACGGGGGATAAAAGACGAAATATATCCGTCAGCCGCAGCCGTTGCAGCCACTGCATACGGATGGTGCGGTTGCACATCCTCCCAGTGCTGTTTCCCGGAGCTCTGCTGGGATTCGTTTTCCTACGGTATACATGACCTGAATCATCTCATCCAGGGGAATCCGCTGTGGAATTCCTGCAAGAGCCATTTCCGCGGCAATGAGGCTGTTGGCCACACCGGCTGCATTGCGGTTCTGGCAGGGATATTCCACCAGTCCACCTACTGGATCGCAGACCAGTCCCAGCATGTTCATAAGTACCGTGGAAGCCGCATCGAGACATTGTCCTGGTGTTCCGCCCATGAGCTCTACTGCTGCAGACGCTGCCATGGCAGATGCCACACCCACCTCTGCCTGGCATCCGCCGACGGCTCCGGCTACCGTTGCATTTCGCATAGCCAGATAGCCGACTGCTCCGGCATTAAAGAGCACCTTCACCATCTGGTCATCCGAGAGATTATAAGTCTCCTGAAAAGCCAACAGAAGGCCCGGTACGATACCGGCAGATCCAGCGGTAGGTGCTGCCACAATCAGACCCATGGAAGAATTGGTCTCCAATACGGCCATAGCATAGGTAATGGCTTTTTCCAGAATCGGTCCACACAGGCCTTTTCCGGCTGCCTGGTGTTCGGAAAGCTTTCTGGCTTCGCCGCCAATGAGTCCGCCCATGGAATTTACAGGTGTCTGAATGGGGGTTCGGGCAGAGTCTCTCATAATATGGAAGGCTTTTTCCATACGGGCCAGCGCTTCCAACTCTGAAATTTCCCCAAGCTCCACTTCCCGCTTCAGCATCACTTCAGAGATGGCATTTCCAGATTCTTCACAGAGGTGAAGCAGTTCTTTTGCATTTTTAAAATCCATCATCAACCTCTTCTCCTCTCTAAGGCTGTACGATCATGACATCATGGACATGTTCATTCTTCAGAAGTTCTTCCCGAATATTTTCAGGAAGATGACCATCAGATTCTACAATCGTATAGGCAATATCGCCCTTTCCTTCCCGGAATAAACGCATAAAAGCAATGTTGACGTTCCGGTCACTTAAAGCCTTTGTAATATGCGCCACAACACCGGGACGATCTTTTTGAATGACGATCACCGCACTATATTCGCCGGTAAAATCCACCTGAACCTTGTTGATACGTGAAATACGTACCTTGCCTCCGCCCAGTGATTCACCGCGGACCGTCATCTCCTGCCCTGCCTTATTTACCATATGAATATCGACGGTGTTAGGGTGCACATCTGTCTCTTCTTCATTGGGCTGAAACTGGAATGCAATGCCTTCGTTTTCTGCAATTTCAAAGGAATTACGGATCCGCATATCATCAGTGGTAAATCCCATGATTCCACCTAATAATGCCCGGTCTGTACCGTGTCCCCGATAGGTTCTGGCAAAAGAACCATAGAGCGTAAAGTCCACCTGTAGAAGTGGTCCGGTAATCATCTTTTGTGCCAGATAAGCAATCTTTGCCGCTCCGGCAGTATGAGAACTGGAAGGTCCGATCATATTCGGTCCTAACACATCAAAGACACTGATAAAAGACATTTTATGCCTCCTTAACGATAAATTTATGGTAAATCGTATCCACAATCACACCGATGGCATTGTCACCGGATACGTTGCAGGCAGTTCCAAAGGAATCCTGGGTAATGTAAAGTGCTACCATGATGGCGCAGATAGGACCATTGGGATCGCCTGCTTCTGCACCGAAAATCATGTACAGGAACGGCAGCGCTGTCATGATAGATCCGCCCGGAGCACCCGGAGAAGCCACCATGGCAATGCCAAGGGTCATAATAAATGGAATCACAGTGGACAGGCTGATGGGCAGCTGATTCATCAGGCAGACTGCTGTTGCACAGGCGGTAATGGTAATCATGGAACCAGCCATATGAATGTTGGCACACAGCGGAACTACGAAATTACGGATCTGCTCGCAGACACCATCTGCCTCTGCACACTGCAGATTGACCGGAATGGTTGCTGCAGAAGATTGGGTTCCTAATGCGGTAGTATACCCTGGAATCTGATTTTTGATTAATGTCAAAGGATTCTTCTTACTTACTGCACCTGCAATGCAGAACTGGATGGCAATGCAGATCAGATGCATGATGATGACCACAAGGAAGACTTTCCAGAGAATGCTCAAAATAGCGAAGGTCTTGCCGGATTTGGTCATGTCCACAAAAGTACCGCAGATGTACAACGGAAGCAGTGGAATAATCACCGTATGAAGCACTTTGTCAATGATTTTGGAAAAATCGCTGATACCGTTATAAAGGCTGTTTCCCATCTCTTTTCCTCTCATGGTAGACAGGCAGAGTCCGAGAACGAAAGCAAGTGCTACTGCGGACAGGGTATCTAATACCGGTTCCAGTGAAATGGAAAAATAAGAACTTAAAGAAGCATCTGCGGTTGCTGCGATCTGCTCCAGTGCCCCCGCACTCATAAAACTCGGAAACAGATTGTCAGCTACCAGGAAGGAAGCGGTTCCTGCGATCAGTGTAGAACCATAAGCAATGGCTACGGTGATCAGCAAAAGTTTACCTGCCCCCTGGGACAGATCCGCGATTCCCATGGTGACATAGGCAAGAATCATCAGCGGAATGACGAATTTTAAAAATGTACTGAAAAGTCCGGATAATGTGACAACCAGACGGCAGAAGCCCTCCGGCAGAAACTGCCCGATCAGAATACCGAGCACGATCGCAATGATCAGTTTGGGAACCAGTCCCAGTTTTCGTTTGTTTTCTCTCATGTTTGTACCCTCCAAATTTTCCCCTTTGTATGGTTTGCCATAAATGGCAGTTACTTCCAGAGTATATCATAGGGAAATACTACAATCAAACTCATACTTTTCATATATAAGATGAATAATTTTCACAATAAAAAGCACAAAAAAACTGGAAGCTTAAAAAGCTCCCAGCTGTTTAAACAGGAAAATCCATCCGCATATAGTAATGCAGGATAAAAGGGATGTAAAGATCAGACATCCTGCAGCCAGTTCCCCGTTGCTGTCCATCTGCTGCGCCATGGTATATCCCGATACCGCACAGGGGGCTCCGAACATAATAATGAGAAGCGCTAACGGAAGTCCCCGAAGCCCTAACAGATATCCGGCTCCTAATGCCAGTCCGGGACTGACAATCAGCTTTCCGTTTACCCCTAAGATCAGATTCTTCAGGTTCTCTTTGATACTGCTGAACCGGAAGGATGCGCCCATGACCATCAATGCAACGACGGATGCGGAGGAAGCGACCTGTCCCATAGGCTTTGACAAAATCACAGGAAGTTTCACTCCCAGCACAGCCGCGATAATTCCTGCCACCGCTCCGAAAATCAGGGGATTGGTCATGATTCTCTTCACAATCACCCCTGGCTTTAAGGTTCCGCCACGGAACACTTCCAGCGTTATCACCGCCAGTACATTATAGATGGGAACAATAATCGCCACCATAACTGTGGTCAGTCCCATGGCTTCATCTCCCATGAGATTGTTCATGATCGGAATTCCCATCAGTACAAAATTTCCACGGTAGACCGCCTGAATCAGCGCGCCGCGGCTGTAATTCTGCTTCTCAGTCAGCAACGCCACGACAAGCGCAAGCCCATAGACTACTAACAGCATACCAATACAGAACGCAATGTAGCCTGGTAGAATGACGCCGGAAAAATCCACGGAATAAATATTATAAAACATCATAATCGGAAACATCACCTGAAAAATCGCCTTGTTGGCATGATTCAGCTCTGTATCCGACATAATATGAAGATTCCGGGAAGCCATGCCAAGTAAAATCAATAAAAAGATCGGCATGACTGCTTCCACTGCAATCCTGAAATTCGTCAGCATCAGCAGTTACCTCAGGAAATAGAATGGATCTTCTGCTGTATGGCACAGAAAATGCATCAGAAGGTATCCGCAGTTAATCGACACATGTTCTTCCTGTAAAATCCGGCGTACCTCTTTCCGGTCAGCCAGGACAACTTCCAGATCTTCATTGTCCTCCAGTCCGGCTTTGGAAATATTGCCAGATGCGTAGCCGTAGACGGTTGCACAGGACTCATCCGTCATACCGATAGTGGTGAACAGCGGTTTGCTGAACATTTCATTGGCTTTTACCGATGTGAAATCAAGTCCGGTCTCTTCCTTTAGTTCTCTGGCTCCGGCTTCTGCATAGGTTTCCCCTGCATCTACCAGCCCCGCTGGAAATTCATAGACATAATCGTTAATGGAGAACCGGTACTGGCGAACCATCACGACTTTATCTCTTCTCGGACCATATAATGCATAGATAATTACGCCATCCGGACGATTTACCCGGGTATTCATTTTCAGTGTATCAATAGAAGACGCACGGGATGCAATGTGATAGATGCCCTGGCCTCCGACTTTATTTTCATACTGAATGTCATACATATTGAGAAAACGGTTGTCTGTCTTTTTCTCAACAGAAAGAACGCGGTCATGCTTTTCCATTTTTATGCCTCTAACTCTTCCTCAGAAACGATTTTTCCATCTCTCCAGATTCTCTCCAGATCGTAGAACAGACGGTTCTCCTCATCAAAAATGTGAACGATAATATCCTGGTAATCCATGAGAATCCAGTTTGCAGTCTGATAACCTTCAATCTGCTTCTGCTCATATCCGGCTTTATACAGACGTTCTTCTACTTCGTCTGCCATAGCCTGCACCTGATTGCGGTTGCTTCCGGATGCAATGATAAAGTAGTCTGCCAGAACGGAAACATCAGAAATGTCAAGAATTTTGATGTCGTTTGCTTTCTTCTCTTCCAGTCCTGCAATTGCCAGTTTTGCCATTTCCTTTGAATTTTTTAATACCATAGTTCTTCTCCTCTAGGGTTGTAATTGCTGTTGATAGAAATCATAGGTTGATTTTGTCATGGAATCCACATCCTCAGGAGAATCTCCCAGATAGTTCAAAGTATCCTGCAAAATCTTTAAAAGCGCACGGTCCAGGTCGATGAAAGCCAGTTTCCGGATCTCGCCAAGATTCGGCGCCTTGTCTCTTTTGGGTTCAATATAATCAGCTACATAAACGATCTTTTCCAGAAGCGTCATATCAGGACGGCCGGTGGTGTGCCAGCGAATGGCTCCCAGCACTTCCTCATCGGTAATGTCGTACTTCTTTTCAGCCAGAACAGCACCTACCTTTGCATGTAACATAAAGGGATTTTTCTTTTCCAGATCGGTAATCTCCAGCCCGTACTTTTCTGCTGTCTTCAGCTTCTTGGCATTGGGCATGCATTTGGCACAGTCGTGCATGAGTCCGGCCAGAAGCGCTTTATCAAGATCACATTCATAGCGCATGGCCAGCGCTGCACTGGTATACATAACGCCAAGCGTGTGTTCATAGCGGCTTTCGTCCATATTTTTCTTCAGGTCTTTTTTCAAATCTCTGATACAGATTTCGTCCATGTCCAAGACTCCTTTCTCATTCGTACAGATGATTCTGACGAATATAGGCTGTCACTTCTTCCGGAAGCATATCGGAAGTATCCTCCCCCTGCTGCAGTCTTTTGCGGATCTCTTCCGATGCAATATCCATGTTCGGGGTATTTAAAATACGAATATCCGCACCAAAAAGCTGCTTCAGTTCTTCGATTTTCTGAAGAATCTCATCTCTCCGGCAATGATCCCTGGTAGCCGCCAGAATGACACATTCCCGGCTGATAATATCCGGTCTTTTCCAGTCTACAAAATCAAACAGGGAATCGGCTCCCATAATGAAATAAAACTGCACCTTTGGAAACAGATCTTTTAAAATATGAATCGTTTCAAAGGTATAGTGATAGCTCATTTCAAACTGCTCCAGTCCGCATAAGCGTAAATACGGAATCCCTGCAATGGCGCGGCGCACCATTTCCATCCGATGAGAAACATCGGCCTGGGAATGGTCTCTCTTGTGAGGGGGACGTCCATTGGGCATCATCCATACTTCATCCAACGCGAACTGCCGGTAAGCCTGCTCCGCCAGTGCCAGATGCGCCTTGTGAACCGGATCGAACGTGCCGCCCATGATTCCGATCTGTTTCCAGCCTTCGTCCATATAGCCTCTCTTCTGCGCTACTTAGGAAGCACGATTTTCTTCTTCTCTTCTTTTCCTTCTTTGTAAAGCACAATCTTCTTTCCGATGACCTGTACCACCTGGGAACGAGTTCTCTCTCCCACCAGGGCTGCCAGCTCCTTCGGATCATCCATACAGTTCTGCAGCACGCTGATCTTGATCAGTTCCCGTGCTTCCAGTGCTTCTGCAATGGCTGCTGTATTCTCCGGCGTCAGACTGTTCTTGCCGATCTGGAAAATCGGTTCCATGGTCTGTGCCAGTCCTTTTAAATAAGCTCTCTGCTTGCTTGTCATAATTTATCCTCTTATTTATAATATGTGAAGCTTAATCCATACATCCGGACAGTATCGCCCTCCTGGATTCCGGCTGCTTCCAGTTCCTCCAGAATTCCTGTCTCTTTCAGGAAACGCTGGAAGAAAGCAAAGCCCTTCTCGGATTCCAGATTGGTATAGCCAAGCATTTTTTCGATTCTCGGTCCTTCCACCACGTAGGTATTTTCCTCTTCGGTGGATTTTTCCACGGTATAAGGCAGATTCTCCCGCACGAACATATCTTCCGGGAAGAACTCCTGCTCGAAGACCACCGGCTTGTGATCCATATTGTCAAGCAGTCCTTTTACGTGATACATCAGTTCCTTCAGTCCCTGGCCGCTGACTGCGGAAATCGGGAATACTTTGATTCCTTCCGGCTCAAATTCCTTGCGGATCTTCTCTACCGGATCATTTTCCTTATCCCAGATAGCATCAATCTTATTGGCAGCGATGACCTGCGGTCTGGCAGCAATCTCCGGATTGTAGGCATTCAGCTCTTTGTTAATGGCATGAATGTCTGCGATGGGATCTCGTCCCTCTACGGATGCTGCATCTACCATATGAATGATAACCTTGGTACGCTCAATATGACGAAGGAAATCCAGTCCCAGTCCCACGCCCTCGGATGCGCCCTCGATCAGTCCCGGAATATCGGCAATGACAAATCCGTCTCCGTCCAGGTCTACCACACCCAGGTTTGGGCTTAAAGTTGTGAAATGATAGTTGGCAATCTTCGGCTGGGCATTGGTTACACGGGAAAGCAAAGTAGATTTACCTACGTTCGGGAATCCAACCAGTCCCACATCTGCGATGACTTTCAGCTCCAGCATGACCTCCAGCTCCTGACAGGGCTGTCCCGGTTTTGCATATTTCGGGGCCTGCATGGTGGAAGTGGCAAAATGCTGATTGCCAATACCTCCGCGTCCGCCTTTTAAGATCACCTGACGGCGGTTCTCACCGGACATATCCGCGATGACTTTGCCGCTCTCTGCGTCTTTGATCACAGTTCCTTCCGGAACCTTTAATACAATACTCTCTCCACTTTTTCCGTGGCAGTTTCTCTTTCCGCCTTCCTGGCCGTCCTGCGCCGCATATTTGCGCTTATGGCGGTAGTCGGTCAGCGTATTCAGTCCTTCGTCCACTTCGAAGATTACATCTCCTCCGTTTCCGCCGTCACCGCCATCCGGACCGCCGTCCGGTACGAACAGTTCTCTGCGGAAGCTTACATGGCCGTCCCCGCCCTTACCTGAGCGGATATAAATCTTTGCTCTGTCTGCAAACATGTGTCGTCTCCTTTTATCTGGCTAAAAAAACAAAGTTTTTTATTAAGAAAGGGCTCCAAATCTTACCGACTTGAAGCCCTTGTGAATGCGGATTATTCAGCTGCTACCGGAACGATAGAAACCTGCTTTTTATCTCTTCCTTTTCTCTCGAAGCGAACAACTCCATCCACTAAAGCGAATAAAGTATCATCTCCGCCGCGTCCTACATTCACACCCGGGTGAATCTTGGTTCCGCGCTGTCTGTAAAGGATGTTTCCGGCTTTCACAAACTGGCCGTCAGCTCTCTTGGCACCAAGTCTCTTGGACTCGGAATCTCTGCCGTTCTTTGTAGAACCGACTCCCTTCTTATGTGCGAACATCTGAAGGTTCATATTCAACATAGGTCTGCACCTCCCTGAATTTCTTAATGAATAAGTAACTGGTTAACTGTAAAAAAATTATTTGTTGATCTTTTCGATCTTAACAGCGGTGTACTGCTGTCTGTGACCATTCTTTTTATGATATCCAGTTTTTCTCTTGTACTTGTAAACGATAACTTTTTTCGCTTTTCCGTCACCGATTACAGATGCTTCTACGGTAGCACCCTCGACTACCGGAGTACCTACGGTAAGAGCGTCGTCACATACAGCGAGAACCTGATCAAATACATAGTTAGAACCTGCTTCAGCACCGAGCTTCTCAACTTTGATCACATCGCCCTCAGATACTTTATACTGTTTACCACCTGTTGCAATAATCGCGTACATATGGCACCTCCTAATATTTACTCGCCAGCTTCGGTGTCGTCCCTTTGGACAAACTTGCAACCCCACTGCGCGGCATCTTTGATATAATAGCATAGTGTTTTATGCCTGTCAAGTAATTTACCTTAACTTTTTGGAAAACTTTCCACTCTATTTTTCTTCGGTGTCAGCCACCTGCAGATAATCCGTTCCGTAGGATTTTACAATATTCCGAAGTCCCAGCATCAGTGCATCCATCAGAAGATCCGTTCCTGCTGATACATTGGAAGTGAACTCCCAACTTTCAATCATCCCGTCTTTACAGTCGCAGGTAAAGGCATCTTCCGTAAACTCTTCAATAGAATTGATGGTATTAATGACCAATGCGGACACAGCCGCGCAGACAATATCTTCACCCTCATCCGCATATCCTGCATGACCCTGGATGTGAAAACTCTTATAATGCCCTTTTTCTTTTAACGCATGTACTTCTATCATAGTATTCCGCACTCCTTTGCCTGTTCTTTTAATGTTTTCTTTTGCTTTTTCCGGGTCAGTTCCATAAGACCTAACGCCGTCATATCGACAGCAGCGGATTTTTGCGGGTCTTTTTTCAGAAATTTCTGCATAAATGCCAGAAGTTCTTCATCTGCACCCGGTTCCGTCATATCTACAAAATCAACCAGAATGATACCAGACAGATTTCGGAGACGAAGCTGTCTTGCAATTTCCAAAGCAGCTTCCTGGTTGATTTTCCGGATGGTAGCCTGCTTGTCTTTCCCTGCAATGCATTTTCCAGTATTTACATCAATGACCGTCAGCGCTTCAGTGGCTTCAATCACAAGATAACCTCCCGATTTCAGCCAGACCCGTTCTGCCAGCGCTTCTGACAGGCCCTTTTCCATCCGGTACAGGGCTTTCAGCGGAAGCATCCGGTCTTCATAAAGCCGCAGCTTTGCTTCATCACCAGGCATTTCTTCCTGCAGAAACTGACGTATCTCTTCATAAATTTTTTCATCATCGGTGATGATTTCTTTTAAAGACTCACTTCTGCTGCCAAGTACCGATCCCAGATAAGCGGGACGATTCTGAAATACACAGGAATACACACTTCGATGAATGGCCTGTTGGCTAAGATACCTGTACTGTTCTTCCAGATGCCGGTATTCCCGGTTCAGTTCCTCTTCTGCCACGCCGGAAGCATTGGTCCTCACGATGATTCCCACTTCGTCCGGAAGCTTCAGTCCGGCCGTCCATGCTTTCAGCCGGTTCTTCTCGGGGCTGTCAAGTTTTCCGGAAAACCCAATGGTCTCATTTCCATGGGTCAGCACCAGATATTTTCCGGTCAGGCTGAACTTGGTCGTCACCGAAGGAGCTTTGGTCTTCACCGCCTCGCGGCTCACCTGAACCAGAAGTTCATCTCCCTGCACCAGTGTCGGTTTTGCTTTCGGATGAAGATAGACGGGATTCTTCACATCTTCCAGAGGAAGATAACAGAGCAATCCTGGCTCAATCTCCACAAATGCCGCCTGAATATTTTTTACAATATTCTTTACTTTTCCTATATAGATATTTCCAAGGATAGATTCCTGTTCCTTGGAAATGAGGGACAATTCCATCATACGCCCATCTTCATAGAGAGCGTCTGCCAGAACTCCGTCTTTTATATAGGTAATGATTCTTGTATTATCCAATTTCTTCTCCCAGCGCTTCCAGAGAAATGAGTTTTCGCTCTTCTTCTGTTCCCTGATCCGCGTACATTTCCCGTCTGGTCACCAGCAGAGCAAACTGCGGCATGTCCCAGCCAATATGTTCCGCAAATGCTTTCAGTACCATTTCCGGTTTCAGGTTGTGAACGCTTCCTGCGGATACCTGCATTTTGATCATATCATCCACGATCTCCCAGCTGTAGATCCACGGGCGGATGTCAATCTCCTGCTGTCCCTTCTTGGTTTCTTTCACAATCCGCATTTCCGGCTGTGCAAGAAATTCTGTAAATTGCTCTTTCCAGCCATCTTCCGGCGCGCAGCCTTCCCGGAAACGCACTTCATAATCAGCTGCTGCCACGCTCGCCATGGCATTCTTGCTGTTCTCAGGAAGCTCCCGGAAGCTCATAACGTCAATTCCTTCCACCATCACCGCATTCAGGCGGCGAACCGCTTCCTTTGATGAGATGGAACCGTTAATCCGGATATCCATATATTCGCCGTCGCTCTCCAGACCTAATCCAAGGGGAGATGCAAAGGACATAATCATATGGGGGCTATATCCTTCTGAATAGCAGATATCAATGTTTGCCCGGCGGATAGCCTTCTGGAAATATCTCATCACATCCAGATGTCCGATAAATTTTAATACTCCATATTTACGAAATCTGACTCTAATGTTCACGGCAGACACCTCCTCCGAAGACAGCTGCACCACAACCGGAACATTGCATCCGGCAGTTGGGGGTTACGGTCTCCTCATGGGCCTTTTTCCACTCTCTCTCAAGGAATGCTCTGGTTACACCAATATCAATGAAATCCCACGGGAACACTTCGTCAAGCTCTCGTTTACGAATGGTATAAAAATCAATATCCACTCCGCATTCTGCAAAAGCTTCCATCCAGAGTTCATTTTTAAAACCTTCCGTCCAGGAGTCAAAGAGACAGCCTTTCTCATAGGCTTTTTTAATGACCTTTGCTACCTTTCGATCTCCTCTTGCCAGAACGCCTTCCAGAATGGTGACATCGGCCTCATGCCAGTTGTATTTGATGCTCTTCTTGTTGAGCTGATCTTTGATCTCATGATTGACAATATAGGCTCTGTGCAGGAACTCCTCCTTGGTACACATCTGCGCCCACTGGAATGGCGTAAAGGGCTTCGGCACGAAGAAGGAAGTGCTGACTACAATCTGGCACTTTCCGTTTCTCTTTTCCTTCGGCACCTCATAATAACGCTCAGCGATCTTCTCTGCCAGCCATGCAATACCCCTCATATCTTCCTCGGTCTCCGTCGGATGTCCCAGCATGAAATACAGTTTTACACGGTTCCAGCCGCCCTCGAAGGCCTGTCCGGCACCGTTTAAAATCACTTCCTCTGTCAGACCTTTATTAATCACATCGCGGAGCCTCTGGGAACCTGCTTCCGGTGCGAAGGTCAGACTGCTCTTCCGCACATCCTGCACCTTACCCATCACATCCAGAGAGAACGCATCGATACGCAGAGACGGCAGAGAAATATTAATATCCTTGCTTCCGAACTCATCAATCAGGAAAGTGACCAGTTCCTTCAGATGGGAATAATCACTGGAACTTAAAGAGCTTAAAGAGATCTCCTCGTAGCCTGTATTTTTCAGCATGGCATAGGCTGCTTTTTTCAGCATCTCCAGATCCCGCTCTCTGGTGGGACGGTACAGCATACCGGCCTGGCAGAAACGACATCCGCGGATACAGCCTCTTTGAATCTCCAGCACCACGCGGTCCTGGGTTGCCTTGATAAACGGAACCACCGGTTTCTCCGGGTAACTGGAAGTGGTGACGTCAAGCACCAGCTGTTTCTTCACCTTCTCCGGTGCTTCCGGACAGAGGGGGATCATTTTATCAATGGTCCCATCTTCTTTATAGGAAACACTATATAAAGACGGAACGTAGATTCCCGGAATCTGCGATGCTTTCTTTAAGAAGTCTTCTCTGGATGCGTCGCTTGATTTCCATTCTTTGTAAAGTTCCAGAAGGGCATCGTACTGCACTTCACCCTCTCCGATATAGAACAGATCAAAGAAATCTGCCAGCGGTTCCGGATTATAGGTACAGGGACCGCCGCCAATGACAAAGGGATGCTCCTTTGTACGTTGGGATGCCTCCAGCGGGATCTGTGCCAGATCCAGCACCTGCAGGATGTTGGTGTAGCACATCTCATACTGGATGGTAATACCTAAGAAGTCAAAGTCCTTAATCGGATCCTGAGATTCCAGTGCGAAAAGCGGAATCTGCTGCTCCCGCATTACCTTGTCCATATCATTCCACGGAGAATAGACACGCTCACACCAGGTATCCTCTCTCTTATTAAACATATCGTAGAGAATCTGAATGCCCAGGTGGGACATACCGATCTCATACACATCCGGGAAACACATGGCGAACCGGATGTCTACCTTTTCCTTGTCCTTCATGACCGCATTGACTTCTCCGCCGATGTAACGGGCCGGTTTCTCAATGGTCATCAGGATCTCATCTGATAACGCTAATTTACGCATAAACTACCTTTTCTATTATGTTCTGTTGTTAACTGTCAATCCGAATTATTATAAGGGATTTTGGTAGTTTGTGCAAGGGTGACTTGTATGATAGTTACTGTTCTATCGAAAGCTACGCCAATTTAGGAATGTTTTTCATCAAAAACAAAGGAGCCATTGCCAAGCAACAGCTCTTTTGTATATTTCTTATATTTTAGTCATTCTTTACATTAAAGGCGCCGATTCCCGGATAAACTGCGCTTGCGCCCAGCTGTTCCTCGATTCTGAGCAGCTGATTGTATTTTGCAACACGCTCAGATCTGCTCGGAGCACCGGTCTTGATCTGGCAGGTGTTGAGTGCTACTGCAAGATCTGCAATGGTAGTGTCTGCAGTCTCACCGGAACGATGGGAAGAAATTGCGGTATAACCAGCTTTGTGAGCCATCTTGATTGCTTCCAGTGTCTCAGATACGGAACCGATCTGGTTCAGTTTGATAAGGATGGCATTTCCTGCACCCAGTTTGATACCTTTTGCAAGTCTCTCGGTATTGGTAACGAAGAGATCATCGCCAACCAGCTGTACTTTATCTCCCAGTCTTGCAGTGAGTTTCTGCCAGCCTTCCCAGTCTTCCTCATCCAGACCATCCTCGATGGAAATGATCGGGTATTTCTCGCAGAGTTTTGCCCAGTGCTCAATAAGCTCCTCGGAAGTATACTCGGTCCCTGCTTTCGGAAGTTTGTAGAAGCCTTTGCCTTTCTCGCTCTTCCACTCAGAAGATGCCGCATCCATAGCGATCTTGAAGTCTTTGCCCGGCTCGTAGCCAGCTTTCTTTACTGCCTCCAGAATGGTCTCGATTGCTTCTTCATCGGACTTCAGTGCCGGAGCAAATCCACCTTCGTCACCTACGGAAGTAGCCAGTCCGCGCTCTTTTAAAATAGAAGCCAGTGCATGGAATACCTCCGCACACCATCTTAAGCACTCTTTGAAGGACGGAGCGCCTACCGGCATAATCATGAACTCCTGCACATCCAATCCGGAAGACAGTGCATGGCATCCGCCGTTTACAATATTCATCATCGGAACCGGAAGACGGTTGCCGGATACACCGCCAAGGAAACGATACAGCGGAATATCAAGAGAAACAGATGCTGCTCTTGCTGCTGCGATGGATACAGCCAGGATTGCATTTGCACCCAGTTTGGATTTATCTTTGGTTCCATCAGCCTCGATCATCGCTTTGTCGATGGCATAAGTATCGGATGCATCCATACCGGTCAATACTTCATTAATGACGGTATTGATATTCTCTACTGCTTTGGTAACTCCTTTTCCAAGGTATCTGCTCTTGTCGCCATCTCTTAACTCCAGAGCCTCGAACTCTCCGGTGGATGCACCACTGGGAGCTGCGCCTCTTCCGATGGTTCCGTCAGCCAGATAAACTTCTGCTTCTACCGTAGGATTTCCTCTGGAATCCAGAATTTCTCTTCCTACTACCTTTTCAATCTCTAAATAATCCATAGTAAATGTTCTCCTTTATGTAAAATTTTTCATTACTACCATGTCAAGCAGGACTCCTTCACCGGAATTGTCCAGGTTCCGGTGATTTTGAAAATGGAGTTTCCTGATTTATTCACGTTAGTTAGCATTTACTAACCATGGATTATCATAACAGACCAAAACAAAAAACGCAAGAAAAGGAGCTGATAGAATTTATCAAACTCCTTTATTACTTAATATTTATGTATTTCAAGAATTTCTTCCGCTCTTCTTACTTCTTCTTCCGTCGGTGTCGGCACTCCATTCAGTGAGTATGTTATTCCTAACTTTTTCCATTTGAACAAACCAAGGGTATGATAAGGAAGAACTTCCACTCTTTTGAGTGTTGGAAGAGATCGCTCCAGATCCCGAAGTGCCAGCAAATCTTCCTCTGAATCTGTCAGCTCCGGTACCAGCACGTGGCGAATCCACATGGATTTTCCATGGTCAGCCAGATAATGGGCCATGGCAAGAATATTGTCATTGGGCTGTCCCGTCAGTTCCTTATGAAGCTTTCCATCCACTGCCTTAATATCAAGCAGAAACAGATCGGTCAACTCCATAAGACGGTCAAATTTTTCCAGATACTCCGGAGTCATCAAAAACGGATTGCCGGAGGTATCCATTGCCGTGTTTACTTTTTTTTCTTTTGCCAGGCGGAAAAATTCCGTTACAAAGTCTAACTGGAGAAGAGGCTCACCGCCGCTGACGGTAAGCCCCCCATCTTTTCCCCAGTAATTCCGGTAACGGTACACTTTACGAAACATTTCTTCTGCTGTGGAATCTTCGCCTCCCTGCATGCTCCAGGTCTCCGGATTGTGGCAGTATCTGCAGCGCATATGGCAGCCCTGCAGAAATACCACGCACCGGACTCCCGGACCATCTACCAGTCCAAATGTTTCCAGAGAATGAATCTTTCCGGTGATTACGGTATGTTCATTCATAGCCAATTACATGCTCTTGTGGCAGGTTCTGGAGATCACATCCATCTTCTGCTCTCTTGTCAGATCGATAAATTTCACTGCATATCCGGATACACGGATAGTGAAGTTTGCGTACTCCTCTTTCTCCGGATGCTCCATCGCATCGATCAGTTTCTCGGTTCCAAATACATTGACATTGAGGTGATGTGCGCCCTGATCAAAGTATCCGTCCATCACCTGTACCAGATTCTTGATTCTCTCATCCTCACTGTGTCCCAGTGCATCCGGATTGATGGTCTGGGTATTGGAAATACCATCCAGTGCCCACTCATAGGGAAGTTTTGCAACGGAGTTGAGGGAAGCCAGAAGTCCACTCTTCTCAGCACCATAGCTCGGGTTTGCTCCCGGAGACAGCGGCTCGCCTGCTTTTCTTCCGTCCGGCATGCTTCCGGTTGCCTTACCATAGACTACGTTGGAAGTAATGGTCAGGATAGAGGTGGTTGCCTCGGAATTTCTGTAGGTATGATGTTTCTTAATCTTGTCAAGGAATGTCTTCAGAAGCCATACAGCGATGTCATCTGCTCTGTCATCATCGTTACCATATCTTGGGAAATCTCCCTCGGTAATATAATCGACTACGATACCGGTCTCATCACGAACGGTTTTTACTTTTGCATATTTGATGGCACTTAAGGAGTCTACTACATGGGAGAATCCTGCAATACCAGTTGCGAAGGTTCTTCGCACATCAGTATCAATGAGGGCCATCTCAGCTGCTTCATAGTAATATTTGTCATGCATATACTGGATCAGGTTTAATACGTTGACATAAAGGCCTGCCAGCCAGTCCATCATCTTGTCATATTTTGCAATGACTTCATCGTAATCCAGATACTCGGAAGTGATCGGTTTATAGGCCGGTCCAACCTGCTCTCTGGTCTTTACATCTACACCACCGTTTACGGCATACAGAAGGCATTTTGCCAGATTTGCTCTTGCTCCGAAGAACTGCATCTCTTTACCGGTCTGGGTTGCAGACACACAGCAGCAGATGGAGTAATCATCACCCCATACCGGTTTCATCACATCATCATTCTCATACTGTACAGAACTGGTGCGGATAGAAATATCAGCTGCAAATTTCTTGAAATTCTGCGGCAGTGCAGAAGAATACAGTACAGTCAGGTTCGGCTCCGGACTCGGTCCCATATTAACCAACGTATGCAGGAAACGATAGTCGTTCTTGGTAACCATGGAACGTCCGTCTACACCGATACCAGCCACCTCCAGAGTTGCCCATACCGGGTCGCCGGAGAACAGCTGATTGTAGGACGGAATTCTTGCGAATTTTACCATACGAAGCTTCATAACGAAATGGTCGATGAGCTCCTGGGCCTCTTTCTCAGTGAGGCTGCCATTTTCCAGATCTCTCTGAATATAGATGTCAAGGAAGGTAGATACGCGGCCAACACTCATAGCTGCACCGTTCTGGGTTTTCACAGCTGCCAGATATCCAAAATACAGCCACTGTACTGCTTCTTTTGCATTCTTGGCAGGCTGGGAAATATCAAAGCCGTAGATCTCAGCCATCTTCTTCATCTGGCCAAGTGCCTGATACTGTCTGCTGATCTCTTCTCTCTGACGGATCACATCATCCGTCATGGTGCCGTCTCCGCAGTTCGCGAAATCTTCTGCCTTCTTTTCCATCAGAAAATCAATTCCGTACAGAGCCACACGACGGTAGTCACCGACGATACGTCCTCTTCCGTAGGTGTCCGGAAGTCCGGTAATGATCTTGTTGTGACGTGCTTTCTTCATCTCCGGAGTATAAGCATCGAAGACGCCCTGATTATGAGTTCTGCAGTACTCGGTAAAGATTTTGTGTAGCTCCGGATCCGGCTCGTAGCCATTGGTCTGGCATGCCTGCTCGGCCATCTTGATTCCTCCAAAGGGCATAAATGCTCTCTTCAGTGGTTTGTCTGTCTGAAGTCCTACGACCTGCTCAAGATCTTTGGTCTCTTCACTGATATATCCTGCTCCATGGGATGTGATGCCGGATACAATATGAGTATCCATATCCAGAATGCCGCCTTTTGCACGCTCTTCTTTCTGCAGTCCCTGCAGAATTCCCCATAATTTGTCAGTTGCCTCTGTGGGTCCCTCCAGGAAGGATTCGTCTCCCACATACGGGGTATAGTTTTTCTGGATGAAATCTCTTACATTGATCTCTTCTTTCCAGATGCGGCCTTCAAATCCGCCCCACTGTTCAAAATTTTTCATCTATGAACCTCCTTGTGATAAATAATTAGCGTAGTATAACTTTCGAGACGCTGTTATTATATCATGGCCCATAGGAAATACAAGAAAAAGTGCCTTTCACGCAAAAATTTCTCAATATCTGCAAGATCTGGTGGTTTGTTAAAATTTTAACCGCACATAAGACACAAACTTTCTTGCTGCAAAGGGCATCGTATTCCAATCTTTCCACACCAGTGCCACCGGACGTTCCATCCGCTCTTTTACCGGGCGGACGGCAAGCCCTGCTTCGAATCCTTCCAGCACTCTTTTATACATGGCAGAGACTCCAAGGCTCTGTCGTACCATAGCTAAAATAGAGTAATCGTCGTATACTTTGTACTCAATTTTCGGATGCAGCCCCGCCCGCCGAAAAGCCTGCTCAGGTACGCTGTACTCTCCTTCATCCAGAAGAATGAAAGGTTCCTGCTCAAGATCTTCTAATGAAATGACTTGCTTTCTGGTCAGTGGATGTCCTTTTGGCAGTACGGCCGCCATTTCATCCTTATATAAAATACTGGTTTCCAGCCCTGGCACTGCTTCTGCATTGGCAAATCCAAAATCCACGCTTCCGTCTCTTACCCACTGGGCAATACTGGTATATTCCCCCTGTTGAAGAATGAATCGTACTTCCGGATATTGTTTCTTAAATTCCATCATCAGTCTTGGCAGGAAGGTACGGCTGACACTGGTAAAAGTTCCAATTCGGATGGCGCTGTTGGTAAGTCCCTTCATTTCCTCTTCTTTTCGTTCCAGATTCTTTTCCGCCTGATAGATCTGCTGAAAATACGGAAGATACTGCTCACCGTCTGCGGTCAGTCCAATTCCATCCTTTTTCCGGTCAATGAGCACCGTTTCTGTCTCCTGCTCCAAAGTCCGAACTGCCTGACTGACGGCACTCTGAGAATATCCCAGTTCTTCTGCTGTCTTTGTGAAACTGCCATTTTCCATTACTTTGCAAAATATTTCATATCTGGATAACATGTTATTCACCCCATCACTTTTTCTTATGCATTCATCATAATCATTCATTTTACTTATGTAAATAGAACTGGTAAAATATTGCACAGAAAATAAATCTGATTCTTGGGAGGAATCCGTGTTATGAGTAAATCAAATGCAAAGATATTCCAGGAGGGAATGAAGGATGCCATTCCCATAGGACTTGGGTATTTTGCGGTGGCTTTTTCACTGGGTATTGCCGCAAGAAATGCGGGCATGAATGCAGTTCAGGGATTTTTGCTCAGCTTTCTGAATAATGCGTCTGCCGGAGAATATGCCGGAATTACCGTGATCGCAGCCAATGCTTCCTACATAGAAATTGCTGTCGTTACATTGATTGCCAATGCCCGGTATCTTCTCATGAGCTGCGCCATGGGACAGCGTCTGAAACCCGGGCTTTCCTTCGGACACCGGCTTTTAATGGGTTACGATATTACCGATGAGCTCTTTGGCATCGCCATTGCCCGTCCCGGCTATCTGGAACCTTTCTATACCTACGGCGCCATGCTGACCGCCATTCCCTGCTGGGCAACCGGAACGGCCTGCGGTATCATTGCCGGAAATATCATGCCGGCCCGTGTGGTGAGTGCATTAAGTGTTTCTCTGTTTGGCATGTTCCTGGCAATCATCATTCCTCCGGCAAAAAAAGATAAGGTTGTTGCAGCACTGATTATTCTGGCCTTTGCTTTGAGCTGGGCTGCTTCTGTTTTTGCCCCATTTTCTGATCTTTCAGAAGGAACACGTACGATTATTTTAACCGTTGCCATATCCGGAGGAGCTGCTGTATTGTTCCCCATTTCAACAAAAGGAGAAAATCATCATGACGCATAATATGTATATTTATATTCTGATCACAGGTGTAGTATCTTATATTATTCGGGTACTGCCACTCACTCTGATCCGGAAACCCATTGAGAATAAATATTTACAATCATTTCTTTATTATGTACCTTATGTGACACTGGCAGTGATGACCTTTCCGGCCATTATCCATGCCACCCAGTCTCCGGTATCCGGAGTCCTGGCGCTGATTATCGGTATCTTCGCCGCTTATGCAGGTGCTGGACTTTTGCCGGTGGCTGTCATCTGCTGTGTTGTGGTATTTGGTATTGAGTTTTTTCTGTAGTTCGTCTGATGCTCTTTTTCATTTACTTTCCGACTCCAATCATGTATCATAGATACATTGAGTTTATGAATGCGAGGGACGAATAACAAATGAAAAAAAGAGATTCTTTTAACAATAAATGGGGATTTATTCTGGCCTGTATCGGCTCTGCCGTGGGTATGGGCAATATCTGGATGTTTCCAACCAGAGTCTCCATGTACGGAGGCGGTTCCTATCTGCTTCCGTATTTTCTTTTTGTGGCACTGATCAGTTTTACCGGAGTCATCGGCGAAATGAGTTTTGGGAGAGCAGCCCGCTCCGGTCCTGTAGATGCATTTGGTTATGCGTGTGAAATCAAAGGGCACCGCAGTACAGGAGAACTTCTTGGATACATTCCTGTACTCGGCGCCCTTGCCATGGCTATCGGCTATACTGTTGTCATGGGATGGATTCTGAAATATATGGTTGGTTCCTTCACCGGAGCTACTCTGGCGCCATCTGACGCAGATGGATTCGGAGCAGAATTCGGGCAGATGGCCAGTTCCTTTGGAAATAATGGCTGGCAGATTGTTGCGCTGCTCATTGGTATGATCATCCTGATGTTTGGTATCGGTCAGGGTATCGAGAAAGCCAACCGGATCATGATGCCGGTTTTCTTTATTCTGTTCGCTATTCTTGGAATCTATGTAGCATTCCAACCAGGTGCTATCGATGGTTACCGGTATATTTTCCGAATTGATCCGGTTATATTAGCAAACCCGAAAACCTGGATTTTTGCTCTCGGACAGGCATTTTTCTCCCTGTCCGTTGCCGGGAACGGTACACTGATCTATGGCTCCTATCTCTCTGATGAAGAGGATATTCCGGCGGCTGCCGGACGTGTTGCCCTATTTGATACCATTGCAGCTCTTCTTGCAGCCATTGTTATCATTCCGGCTATGGCAACCATCGGTGCACAGCTTGACCAGGGTGGACCCGGACTGATGTTCATCTATCTGCCGGCTTTGTTTAAATCTATGCCCTGTGGTCATCTGATTGCCATGATCTTCTTTGTGGCTGTCTTTTCCGCCGGGCTGTCCTCACTCATTAACTTGTATGAAGCGCCCATTGCAACCATCCAGGAAAAGCTTCACCTTGGAAGAAAGACTTCCTGTACTGTGATTGCTGTATTTTCACTGATTGTTTCCATCTGCATTCAGGGCATCGTATCCGACTGGATGGATGTGCTGTCCATCTATATCTGCCCGCTGGGTGCAGGACTTGCCGGAATCATGTTCTTCTGGATCTGTGGCAAATCATATGTGAATGTGCAGGTAAATAAAGGTAGGGACAAACCCTTTACCGATCTGTTTCTTCCTGTCTGCAAATATATTTACTGTCCGCTATGTGTACTTGTACTGATACTGGGAATTTTACTTGGAGGAATTGGTTGATCCTATGAGTCGCACAAATGATCTGGGACGGGACGAAATTTCCCGGCTGGTAATACGGCTGGCCATCCCCACAATGCTGGCGCAGCTGGTAAATGTTTTATATTCCATCGTGGACCGCATGTATATTGGAACCGGTGTCGGCGATCTGGCACTGGCCGGTGTCGGCATCTGTGCGCCGATTGTCACTCTTCTGGCATCCTTCGGCTCCATGGTCGGTCAGGGCGGCGCACCAATTATGGCAATGAAAATGGGAAGCGGCAATGAAAAAGAAGCCCATCAGGTACTGAACAACGGATTTTTAATGCTTCTGATTCTGTCTGCCGTACTGACCAGCTTATTCCTACTCAGCAAAAATACACTGCTTATGTGGTTTGGCGCCAGTGATGCGACTTTTTCTTACGCAAATACCTATGTGACGATTTATACGGCCGGAACCTTTTTCGCACTGATCTCCGGTGGCATGAACAGCTTTCTCATTGCTCAGGGCTTTTCCGGCCTTGGCATGGCGACAGTCGTCATCGGAGCAATCCTGAATATCCTTCTGGATCCGCTTTTCATCTTTGTCTTCCATATGGGCGTTGCCGGAGCTGCCATTGCGACGGTCATTTCTCAGATCGTCTCCTGTCTCTTTGTACTTGGCTGCCTGTTCAGCAAACGGATGCCGGTACGGCTTGGTTGGGGCGATTTTCATGTAAGCGTCATGAAACGAATTGTCACCTTTGGTTTCTCCCCGTTCCTGATTCTTGCCAGTGACAGCATTCTGCTCATTGTGCTGAACACCGTGCTGCAGCGTTACGGCGGTCCGGGTGAGGGTGATACGCTGGTCACCTGTGCAACCATTGTCCAGAGTTATCTTCTGCTCATCACCATGCCCATGGGCGGCATCACCCTCGGCAGCCAGCCGGTGGTCAGCTTTAACTATGGAAAAGGTGATGCAGAGAGAATCAAAAAAGCGATTCTGTGCATCACCGGACTATGTTTATCTTTCTGTATTCTGATGACCATTGTGACCTGGACCGTATCCCCAGTCTATGTACGGCTCTTTACAGAAGATCCTGTGATCTTAAGCCGTTCCGTTCCGTATATTAAGCGGTTCACCTTTATGATTATCCCGCTGGCTGTGCAGTATCCGCTGGTGGACGAGACTACCGCCCTCGGCAAAGTGAAGCTGGCACTCTTCTGCTCTGCTTTCCGGAAATTTGTGTTCCTCAGCGGACTCATCCTTCTGCCTGCCCTGCTCACCGCAGATGCTGCCTTCTTCTCAGAACCGGTGGCAGATGTGGTGTCCGCCACCATGACCAGCTGTCTGTTCTTTCATTTCTTTCCGAAAATACTGAAAGAGCGGGAGAAAATTACGATTTAACATCCAATCATAATCTTAATGATCTCCTGATTGGTCTCTTTCATTCCATCTTTTGCAAGACGGCCTACGTTCTGGATATTGGCTTCCACGCCTGCTCCAACCAGGCCGTCTCCTGCGTGGAATTCCTGCCCACACATGTACATATCGTATCCCATAATGCCTGCTTCCACTGCAGTTGCAATCTTTGCAGCGCAGGAAGCTTTTGCGCCGTCACAGACAATACCGGATACAATGGCAAGGGCATTGACTACTGTATGAATCAGCACTTTGTAGTCTCCGCCTTTTAAGTAGGAAATACCAGCTCCGGCGCCTACGCCTGCACTGATAGCGCCGCAGAATGCGGAAAGTCTTCCGATGGGCGTCTTCTGATGAATTGACGTCAAATTGGAAAGCGCCAGGGCGCGATACATCTTCTCTTCGGATACACCCAGTTCTTTCGCATAGATCACAACCGGAACAGATGCGGTGATCCCCTGATTGCCGCTGCCGGAATTGATAATTACCGGCAGCTCACAGCCGTTCATTCGGGCATCGGATCCGGCGGCAGCCATGGCACGGGCATGGTTGGCAGTCGTATGTTCTTTGGATTTCCAGATGACTTTTCCGATATTAGCACCATAATCGTTCGTCATTCCTTCTTCTGCAATGGCCATATTCATACGAAGCTGCGGCTCCAGTATCGGTTTTACATCTTCTATATCTACCGTATTGATAAACTCCCAGATATGCTCCATATCCAGAAGACTCCGGTCCGTCAGATTATTTTCCTCTTCTCCCGATACTGGAATATTTTCAAGGATCTCTCCGTTTTTCTCAATTCTTACAATATTAGTATGGTAATTAGCAATTCGCACCTTTGCAGAATCTGCGCCTGCATGAACGGTTACCTCAATATCAAAAGTAATACCGCTTTCCAGATGCTCCACTGTAATGGGGGTCTGTTCCAGAAACTGTTTGATCTCCTCAACCTGTTCCTCTTTTACATAGGAAATGACTTCCAGTTTCCTTTCCGCATCCCCCGCCACAATTCCTGCTGCCGCTGCTGCAGGAATTCCTTTCAGATGTCCGGTATGCGGTACGATTACGGATTTTACATTTTTGATAATACTTCCACTGGCTGCCACTTCTACTTTATCAGGCAATGAACCCAATGTCTTTCTTGCAACTGCTGCCCCATAGGCCAACGCAATTGGTTCAGTACATCCCATTGCCGGCACCAGTTCTTCTTTTAAAATCTGTAAGTATGCGCTGTATCTCAGATCTGTGTTTTTCATCCTTGATAGCTCCCTCCCGATCCATCATTCTTTTGGATCCTGTATATTTAGTATTCCACACTCTCCAGTGTCAGTCCTTCCGGCGGCATGAGCCGTCCGGCTTTTGTTCGATCCTGACCTTCCAGAATCTCCGTCATTTCTTCCGGTTTCCGAAGTCCCAGTCCCACTTCCACAAGTGTACCGGTTAGAATGCGCACCATATGGTAAAGGAATCCGTCTCCAGTATAGGAAATACGAATCTCCTGCCCCATTTTTCCGATCTCGATCTTCTCAATGGTACGTACCGTAGACTTTTTAAATTTTTTCAGGGAACAGAATGCCCGATAGTCGTTAGTTCCGCACAGAAGCGCTGCCGCCTGTTCCATGGCATCAAGATCCAGCGGCTTCTGGATCCAGGTGGTAAATCTTCTGCGGAATACATTTTTGACCGGTGCATTCCAGATCCGGTAGACATAGGTCTTTCGCACGGCATTCAGTCTCGCATGGAACCTGGGGGCTGCCTCCTCCACAGAAAGAACTGCAATATCTTCCGGCAGATATTCATTCATATATCGGCAGATTTCCTCTGGTGAGTCTTTTGTCTTACATCGAAAACTGATGACCTGCCCGGCAGCATGAACACCGGCATCCGTTCTTCCGGAACCGTTCACTTCCACCGGCTCTTCTGCCATCTTCGTAAGCAGAGCTTCCAGCTTTCCCTGTATGGTATTTTCGGTATTTCCCTGGGTCTGCCATCCCCGGTAACGGGTACCCTCATACTGTAAAATTGCTTTATAATTCATTATTTCGTATACTCCTGATAAACTGCCACATGGTCGTAAATACATCTCCAGCTGCTGTGAGCATTGGCGGTGACACAGATATAATGTTTGCCGCTGTCTGTCTCTTCATAGCTGGCTGCACAGTTTCCGGATTGAGCTACGAATCCGGTCTTGGCGCAGACGACGGTTCCCTTGGTATCCTTGTCTTCGATTCTTCTTAAAAACCAGTTGGAAATAGTGATTCCTTCCGGGTGCTGCTCCGTTGCACTGGTGGTATAAGTATGTGCTGTCAGCACTTCTCTTGCCAGATCATTTTCCACCGCTGCTTTTAAAATCATGGCCATGTCATAGATACTGCAGTAATGATTCTCATCATACAGTCCCACACAGTTGGTAAAATGTGCCGTATCGGACAATCCCAGCTCCGCAAGCTTCTCATTCATCATATTTACAAAAGAATCCATGGAACCAGCCACATAGCAGGCAAGACCTGCCGCCGCATCTCCACCGGAGGGAAGGATCGTTCCGTAGAGAAGATCCCGGACGGTTACCGTTTCCTCATCCAGAAATCCCACTGCACTGCAGTCATGGGAATAACTGAAATCCGTAATCTCCTTGGTAATGGTATAGGTATCATCAAGATCGGTTACATGTTCTGCCGCTACCAGAACTGTCAGAATCTTCGTCATGGACGCCGGATTGATCCTGTCATAAGCACTTTTCTGGGAGACAATCGTATTGTCATCCAGATCCACTAATAATGCATAGCTGCTCTGAACAGAATCGCTTCAAAGGTAGGTGGTGCTGTCTGTCTCCTGTGCATCGTATCCAACAGCAAATGGCATGGATGACGTCTGTGCCGGTGCAGTTTCTTCTGACTGTTCTATTTCCCCGGAAACCTGTTCCTCATCTTGTGAAGCGACCTCTGTCTCATTTTCCGAAGTTGTTTTGGCACCGGAATCTGACAATGCTTCTGTTGTCTGTTCCTGCACCGCTTTTTCATCTCCTTCTGAAAGCTGTGCCTTTCCTGTCCGTCCGGCCATCAGCCAGATCCCTGCCACAATCAGAATCACAGCGCAGCATCCCATGCCGCCCATCACCAGCATCCGCTTCTTTCTTTGTCTCTCACGGGCCCGCTTCCGGTTCTCTGCCCGTCTGCGTTCCCTTTCTCTTTGTCTCATATGATCTTCTTCATAATCACGCACGCTGGTGCCTCCATCTATTTGAACTTCCTGTCTATTTTAGCATCTAAGGACTCTTTTGTCTGCTGTTTTATGAAAATCAGCACAAAAAAACACAGACCGGACAAGTTTTTCCTGTCCGGCCTGTGCCATGATTTTTACGATCTTATAATCTTAAATCAGATTATTAGTTCTGCTGGGTATATCCGAAGAAGAAATATCCAAGCGGAGTGTAGTACATACCACTGATATTGTCAGACAGCATATACGGGTTGGTATAGAAGTAGATCGGTGAAAGAACGCTGTCCTGTCCGATGAGGAGATCCTCAGCCTTATGGAAAGCAGCCATACGCTCAGTCTGGTCAGATGTAGCTTTTGCTGCGTCGATCAGAGCATCATACTCCGGATTAGAGTACTGTGCATCATTGTTTCCACCGCCGGTATACCACATATCCAGGAAAGAGCACGGATCATTGTAGTCAGCAATCCAGCCGTTACGTGCGATCTGGAAATCTCCGTCTTTTCTGCTCTTCAGGAATACGTTCCAGTCCTGATTGCTCAGGTTAACGGTTACGCCCAGCTCGGTCTGCCACATGTTCTGCAGTGCCTCAGCGATTGCTTTATGACGGTCGTCAGTGTTGTACATGTACTCAACAGCCGGGAATCCCTCTCCGTTCGGATATCCAGCCTCTGCAAGAAGCTCACGGGCTTTGTCGCAGTTTGCCTGATAATCGTCAGCGGATACGCTGTAGTACTCGCCACCTACAGTACGGAAATCATCACCGTTAGCGCCCTCTGCATCATATACACCAGACGGAACATATCCGGTAGCCGGAACCTCACCGGACTGAGATACGTTCTCTACGATGTAGTTACGATCGATAACCAGAGAGAATGCCTGACGAACCAGCGGGTTGGAGAATACTTCATCCTCTGTGTTGAAGCATACATAGTAGGTTCCGATGTAGGGAGCTACCGTGATCTGTCCGGATGCGAGATAGTTAGCCATCTCGTCAGTCGGGAAGTTCATGATGAAGTTCAGCTCACCGCTGTTGAATGCTGCCAGCATAGCGTTGTTGTCATCCAGCAGGGTGTATTTGATGGTGTCCGGACCAAGTTTCTCATAATCATAGTAAGTCTCACTCTTCTCGGTAAGAATGTATGCATTATGGGACCACTCAACCATTTTATATGCACCGTTTCCGATGTAGGTCTCCGGGCTGTAAGTCCACTCTTCATTTCCTTCTACAATATCCTGACGAACCGGGAAAGTAGCCGGGAATGCCATGATCTCCTCGAAGTACGGGCAATCATAGGAAAGAGTAATCTCAAGGTTCTTGTCATCAATGGCTTTGATTCCAAGAGTATCTTTGTCTGCAGATCCGTCTGCAACTTCTGCATATCCCTGTACCATATCGATCATATAGCAGTAGTCTGCAGCAGTAGCCGGATCAGCCAGACGTTTCCAGCTGTACTCAAAATCGCCAGCAGTTACGTCTTTTCCGTCAGACCATTTGATACCATCACGCATTTTGATTGCGTAAGTAACGGTACCGTCATCATTCACGGTCTTCTCCCAGGACTCAGCCTGTCCAGGAGCAAGCTCTGCTTCTCCGCTTCCGTTGTCGACCCATTTTACAAGGCCCTCGAACATATGATTGGCCATAATTGCTCCGTCAACAGCAGAGTTCAGAGCCGGGTCAATGGTCATCGGCTCAGATGCCAGGCAGACTGCCAGGTTATATCCATCGGCGGATGCAGTGGTATCTGCTGCTTCAGTAGTAGTACTGCTGTCTGCTGCAGATGTGTCGTTAGTGGAGCTGCTGCTTCCGCAGGCTGCTACAGATACTGCCATAACAGAAGCCAGTGCCAGTGCCAGAAACTTTTTCGTATTTTTCATAATACGATCCTCCTTTATATTCTTCGCGTGAAAACACGCATGTATCAAAAGAACTTACGTTCTGATACTCTTATTTATCCAGAAGATGACATGCGGCCCAGTGTCCCGGCTCGTGTTCTTTAAAGGCCGGCATTTCCATGCTGCAGCGCTCGGTCGCATAAGGACATCTGGTATGGAAACGGCATCCGCTTGGCGGATTCATCGGACTCGGAATATCGCCCTGAAGGACGATTCTCTGTCTCGTTCTGGAAAGCTTTGGATCCGGTACCGGCACTGCGGAAAGCAGTGTCTGGGTATACGGATGAATCGGATGGCGGTTCAGCTCATAGCTCTCGCCAAGCTCCACCAGGGAGCCTAAATACATAACACCGATCCGGTTGGAAATATGGCGGACAACGGATAAGTCATGGGCAATGAACAGATAGGTCAGTCCCATCTCTTCCTGCATGTCCTCCAGCATATTTACCACCTGGGACTGAATGGATACGTCCAGTGCGGAAATCGGCTCGTCACATACGATAAATTCCGGTTTTACTGCCAGGGCGCGGGCAATTCCCACACGCTGCTGCTGTCCACCAGAAAATTCATGAGGATAACGGTTGGCATGCTCGGTATTCAATCCAACTTTGCCAAGCAGTTCTTTGATCATATCGGAACGGTCCTTTTTGGACTGGGCCAGCTTGTGAATATCAATAGCCTCTCCGATGATCTCTCCTACAGTCATACGCGGGTCGAGGGATGCGGAAGGATCCTGGAAAATAATCTGCATCTTTCTGCGGTACGGCAGCATATTAACTGCCTTTTCTTTTCCCAGCGGTTTGCCATCTGGCCCCAGCGGATTGTCATAGATCGTCTCTCCATCATATACGATCTTACCACTAGTCGGCTCATGAAGGCGGATAATGGTACGGCCAAGGGTCGTTTTGCCACATCCGGACTCTCCTACCAGACCAAGGGTCTCTCCCTTTTTGATAAAGAAAGAAACATCCTGTACCGCCTGTACACCGGGTCCTTTCATTCCCTTTACCGGGAAATATTTTCTTAAGTTATTAATCTCAAGAAGAATCTTGTCTTCATTTGCCATCTTACTTCTCCTCCTTGTTCATCTGCTCCTGAACACGCAGCCAGCAGGCAGAACGATGATTCTCTCCTACTTCCACATAAGGAGGCATTTTCTTCAGGCAGATCTTCATGCAGTGTTCGCAGCGGGGAGCAAAGGGGCATCCTTCCGGCGGGTTCAACATATCGACCGGTGATCCCTCGATCGGAATCAGACGCTCATAAGATTCTGCATCCACACGGGGCATGGAACGAAGAAGTCCCATGGTATAGGGATGGGCCGGTTCATAGAAAATATCGTCTACCGGACCCTGCTCAACAATTCTTCCTGCATACATAACAGACACCTTGTCGCAGATATCTGCTACGACACCCAGGTTATGGGTGATGAAAATAATACCCATATGGGTCTTTTTCTGCAGATCTTTCATCAGTTCCAGAATCTGTGCCTGGATCGTAACGTCCAGTGCGGTAGTCGGCTCATCGGCAATCAGAAGCTGCGGATGGCAGATCAGACCCATGGCGATCATAACACGCTGGCGCATACCACCGGAGAACTCATGAGGATACTGTTTCATACGCTTTTCCACGTTATTGATGCCCACCATCTCCATCATCTCCATGGCACGCTTCTCTGCGTCTGCCTTGGAAATGTTCTTGTCATGAGCTCTCAGCGCCTCAACCAGCTGGTTTCCGATGGTGTATACCGGATTTAAGCAGGTCATGGGGTTCTGGAAAATCATAGCTACTTTATTTCCACGAAATGCGGTCATTTGTTCTTTCGTATAACTTAATACATCTTCCCCTTCAAAAGTAATGGAACCTCCAGTTACTTTTCCCGGGGACTGTAATAATCCCATAATGGAATAGGCTTCCTGGCTCTTTCCGGAGCCGGACTCACCTACAACCCCCATGACCTCACCGTAATTCAGGTCATAAGAGATGCCTCCAACTGCTTTTACTTCTCCGGCAGGAGTGAAAAAAGATACGCGAAGGTCTTTTACTTCCAGTAATTTTCCTGTTTTATTCGTCTCTGACATATTCGCTCCTCCCTTCTTATTTCTTCAGCTTCGGATCCAGTGCATCGCGAAGTCCATCACCAAACAAGTTGAACGCCAGAATCATTACACTTAAGATCACGGACGGAATGATCAGACGATAAGTATAAGTATACATACCACTTAATGCATCCGTTGCCATGGAACCAAGACTTGGCAGCGGTGCGGATACACCAACGCCCAGATAGGAAAGGAAGGACTCCAGGAAGATTGCTGACGGAATCTGCAGGCATGTCGTAACAACAATCTGTCCGATACAGTTCGGCAGCAGATGCTGACGGATAATTCTTCCACCGGAAGCACCCAGTGCACGGGCTGCGGTTACATACTCCTGCTGTTTCAACTGCAGTACCTGGCCACGGATAATACGGCTCATGGTTACCCAGTACAGCATACCAAATGCAATAAACATGGAAATCAGATTCGGTCCCATAGTGTTGACAAACTCTTTCATAGGACCGCTTCCTGTATTTACAAAATTCGTCAGGATTGGTTTCAGTGCTGTCGCAATCAACAGAACAACCAGCATTTCCGGTACAGAATAAATTAACTCTACAATACGCTGCATGACTGCATCCACTTTACCTCCACAGTAACCGGAGATGGAACCGTAGAGGGCACCGATAAAAAGTACCAGCAGCGCCGCACAAATACCAACTGCCATGGATACACGCGCTCCATACATCACACGGACCAGAATGTCACGGCCATACATGTCGGTACCGAACACATGGGGAAATACTTTTTCCCCTGCTGCTTTTCTCTGCAATTCTTCGTTGGAATAGCCAAACAGTTTTTTCTTAATGCCAAGTTCCTTGCGGACAGTAGCCGGATCGGTATCCTCGTGCTCACTCTGTCCCTGAGAAGCTACCTTTGCTTTTGCACGGATCATGGCAATGTCTACACTGGAAAGAGTCTCGCCTTTGGCTTCTGCCTCTGCCTTCGCATTCTCAATCAGCGTATCTACGTCCATAACTTCAGACTCGGATCTGGCTGCAATCTCTTCATCCAGACGGGTCTGATCTTCCAGGGCATAATGGTACGGGTACAGATTTTCTGCTCCTGTACTAAACTGATCATAACCATAGGGAACCAGGAATGGTCCCACGAATGCAAACAGGAACAGGAAAATAATAACTCCCAACGCAATCATAGCTACGGTATTTTTCTTCAGACGTCTCCAGGCATCCTTCCAGTAGGAAACACTCTGACGATCCTGAATGAAATCATCTCTTTCCTGCTGACTTGCCGGTTCGAAATCTTCCGGAGTCAGCTCCGTAAGAAGGGATTCAATATCCGGCTGAAGGCTGACGGGACATCGCTTTATCTTATTGTCTTCTGCCATAGTTACTCTCCTCCCTTGCCAAGGCTGATACGCGGGTCAGCCACTTTATAAAGAATATCCACTACTACATTCATCAGAATAATAAATGTTGCAAGGAAAATCGTGGTACCCATGATAACCGGGTAGTCACGGTTCTGGATGGACTGTACGAAATAACGTCCCAGTCCCGGAATGGAGAATACACTCTCCACTACAAAACCACCGCACAGAGTAAATGCAACCTGCGGTCCCAGATAGGTAATTACCGGAATCAGGGCATTTCTGAGGGCATGTTTGAAAATAATCTTGCTGTTTTTCAGACCCTTTGCTCTCGCTGTCTTAATATACTCCTGATTCAGAGAATCCAACATGGCAGATCTGGTCTGACGTGCCGTATAACACATCGGGTAAAATCCCAAGGAGAAACACGGAAGTACATAGGTCCTCCATCCTGCCGACGCATCAAAAATGGTCGGGAACAGCTTGAATCCGGAAATACCTCCTGCCATGGTTACCAGAAGCACAGAAGCAACCACGAAACTCGGCATGGAGATTCCAAGGGTACAGACAACACGGAGAATACTGTCGGTCATTTTTCCCCTCTTAAATGCTGCCAGGCATCCCAGCGGCACGCCTACCAGTACTGCCCATGCCAGCGCAATGGCACCGATCTTTGCAGACACCGGGAACATCTCAAGAATAATGCTCAGAACCGGACGATTCTTCTGCATCTTCAGGGAAACGCCGAAATCACCATGTGCAAGGTTGCCAAGGTATTTGAATAACTGAACGTATACCGGCTGGTCCAGTCCGTATTTGGCATTCAGTGCAGCCAAAGTCGCTTCCGTCGGACTTTTCTCACTTAACCAGGGACTTCCCGGGACTGCGTTCATCAGAAGGAAGGTCAGACAGGTTACCAAAAAAATGGTAACAATTGCCATTCCAAGTCTTTTCGCAAAATATTTGCCCATTTTATCACCTACACAAAAATTTTTTTGGTCGTTATTCGCGAAAAAACAGCCCCGTATCTGTTGTCAGGTAAGGGCTGTCTTCAAAAAACGAACCATATTAGATATTATACCATCAAATTATAGAAATTTCAATGTTACGTTCTGCTAATTTTCGTCATTTTTGCATGGTATGATTTTACATTTCTGTAAATTCTCACAATTATTTGGCAGTTACAAACTGTTCTACAACTCGAAGCAGCATTTCTGTAATCTTCTCCATGGACTGAACAGGCACATATTCATATCTTCCATGGAAATTGTGTCCGCCTGCACAAAGATTCGGGCAGGGAAGTCCCATAAAGGAAAGTCTGGCTCCGTCAGTGCCGCCGCGGATCGGACAGATCTTCGGTTCTGCGCCCACCAGCTTCAATGCTTTGGATGCAATTTCGATGAGTTCCATGTGAGGCTCCATCTTTTCCTTCATATTATAGTAGGAATCCGTAATCATCGCATCGACAGTTCCTTCTCCGTACTTGCGGTTCAGATAGGCAGCCGCCTCTTTCATCAATGCTTTTTTCTCTTCGAACTTTGCTCTGTCGTGGTCACGGATGATATATTTCATGACAGTCTCTTCCACATCGCCTTTCATCTCATCCAGATGGAAAAATCCTTCATAACCGTCGGTACAGACCGGATTAGCATAAACCGGAAGCAAGGACTGCAATTCCATACCAATAAGCAGCGAATTCTTCATAGCTCCTCTTGCAGAACCAGGATGGATGCTGACACCATGGATGGTAATTTTTGCACCCGCCGCATTGAAGTTCTCATATTCAATCTCTCCCAGCGCTCCACCGTCTACCGTATAAGCCACATCTGCCCCAAATCCTTCCACATCAAAAAGATCTGCGCCACGGCCTACTTCCTCATCCGGTGTAAACGCGATACAGATTTTTCCATGAACCAGTTCTGGATGTTCCAAAATACAGGCTGCCATGGTCATGATCTCTGCCACACCTGCTTTGTCATCTGCTCCCAGAAGCGTTGTTCCATCGGTAGTAATCAGGTCCTGTCCTACATAATCAAGGAGTTCCGGATACTGTACCGGATCAAGAGTCTGTCCTGTCTGTTCATTCAGAAGAATTGCTTTTCCATCATAATTTTTCACTATTTTTGCTTTGATATTTGCACCGGGAGCAGCTGGTGCCGTATCGATATGAGAAATAAAACCCACTGCCGGAATTTTTTTATCTGTGTTAGCCGGAATATAACCATATACATAACCATGCTCGTCCATCCGAACACCAGATACCCCCATATCTTCCAGTTCCTCTTTTAATATGGCTGCCAGCTTCAGCTGTTTCTCCGTGCTCGGGATCTGTTCCTGCTCATCTAAGGATTGGGTATCTACGGATACATATCTGAGAAATCGTTCTGTTACACCTGTAATATTATTTATCATATCATCCTCCTACTCCTCATCCCAGATATCGGTATCCTGGAAGGGATGTTCTTCTTTCTTTTCTTCTTTATAATGAAATGTTTCTGGCTGTTCCTGTCCGAACGGCTGCTCCGGTTCTTCCTGTCTGTCATAGTTCCAGGAATATGGCTCCGGTTCTTCCTGAACCTCATAAGGATTGCTGTATCTTGCCTCGGAAATTTCCCGGTAAAATGCAGCCCTTGCTGCCTCCCGATAGGGATGAACCCATAAATCTCCGATATTCAGCGTCAATACCGCGAGAATATCCCATCCGATAAAGCTTAATTCCAGACAAAACAGTCGGAATTTATTGCCTCTCATCATTTTCTTGGATTCCGTAATGGCTTCCATCACAGACAGTTCCATATTTTCCGCCAGAATATACGGCGTCATGGAATACCGGTAACTGGCAATGATTCCCGGAATGACAAATAACAGTGACCACAGAAATACCATCATTCCCTGGAAGAACTGCATGCAGAAACCTTCCCAGAGACGGTGAATGTGGGAAAAAATGTCTGAAAAATGCGGATCCCGGTCGTCTACTAGATTTAGATTGAACTGTGCATAGCCAAGGGTAACGGCACCTCCCACAATCAGATTGACCAGAAGCCAGATCAGCAACACCACACCCATCCCAAGAAGCCATGGCAAAATATTCTGCACAAATTGGTCACTATTCAGAAAATCCACGATTTTCTGTGCCTGCGCCTGTGCTGCCTCATAATCTGCCGTTGATACATCACTGTTGGTGGAGGAATAGTTCAAACCACCTCCTGCGGTAATGGCTGTGGATGCACCCAGAAGGCTTGCCACAAATCCGGCTCCCACTGCCATGCCCCAACGGCCTCTTAAGCTGTCTCTTGCAATTTTACGAAAGTCTTTTGCTAAAATTGTCATTTGTATTGAATTCCTCTCTTTTTTATACGCCGACTGTCTCTATGACAGAACAGCACTTATCTGCCAGACACACAATGGCTGCTTCCCTGCTTTCTGGCATATGCCGGAGGGTCAGCGGCCACATGTGGCTTTCGATAATGTGTTTTTCTTTTTCGTTGATTTCGAAAATCTTTCTGGCATTTCCTGCCGCCCGGAAAGGATGGGAAAATCCGTGCCATCGATGCCAGGTACTTTTCTCATGCCAGTCATATAGATAGAAGTCGTGCAGCAAAGCTCCCACTAATAATGCTTTCTCATCCGCATGCAAATGAAAGTGTTTGTTCAGCCAGTAGCTTAACCGCACCACATTCATGCTATGCTGATAAGTAGAAGTATGCCCGTGCTGCACGAATTTCTGCATAGACTGTACTTCTTTTTGTACCTGGTATGTTTTCAGAATCTCATGTATGCGCTTCCGATCTCTGGAAGTCAGGTGTATTCCCAGCATTTTATGGCACTCCTTTCTTTCACAGAGTGTATTGTATCATTAACCGTAGGGAGATTCAACGGTTGTTCCCTTATTTGTGGTAAGGTTCATGATTGCGGATCCGGAAACTCCGGTAAACCTGTTCCAGCAGAATCACCCTCATGAGCTGATGGGGAAAGGTCATTTTGGAAAAACTAAGCTTATAATCCGCCCGTTTCAGCACCGTAGGCGCCAATCCAAGGGAACCTCCAATCAAAAAGACCACATGGCTGATGCCGCCCACATTCCACCGTTCCATCTGACCTGCCAGTTCCTCGGAATCCAGCATCTTTCCATCAATGGCCAGAGCCACCACAAAAGCTCCATCGGGAATCTTCTGTAAAATCCGTTCGCCTTCTTTTTCTTTGATCTGCAGTTCCAGACCTTCGCTTGCACCATCCGGCGTCTTCTCATCCGGCACTTCAATAAGATCCAGCTTGCAGTAGCGGCTGAGCCGTTTGGCATATTCCTCTATCGCTCCGGTAAAATATTTTTCTTTTATTTTTCCAACGGAAATGACTGTAATTTTCATAAAAGTCTCTTCTTTCTCAGTAACTATTCAGAACGCATGTGCATAGCTCTGAATAGTTACAGTATACCATATTTATATGATAATGCATACCAGTCCACCGTTGGAATCATTTACAATCTTCTGCATGGTATCCTGCAGTTTCACCTGGCTCTCCTCTCCGATCTGGTAAAGTTTGCTGCGAATTCCGTCCTCCACCAGTTCTTCGATGGTCTTTCCGAAAATATTGATCTGCCAGATTCCTTCTTCCTGCTTTCTGCCATCCTGAATATACTGGATCAGGTCCTTCGCCTGCTCCTCGCTTCCAACGATCGGTGCAATTTCTGTCTCGATATTGGCCCGGATCATGTGCACCGATGGAGACAAGGCCCGAAGTTTTACTCCAAATTTTCCACTCTGATGAATGAGCACCGGGTCTTCCATACGGATTTCATCTTTCTCCGGCAACACCATTCCATAACCTTTCTGGCGCACCGTATCCATAGCTTTCATGACTTTTCCGTATTTCTTCTGCATAACGGACAGTTCTTTTAACTGCTCCATAAGATCGTACTCGTCTTTCAACTCCATGCCCGTCAGCTCTGTCAGCATTTCATAATAACAGCTCTCTTCCATCTCTACAGAATAGCTGGCTCTTCCTTTATTTAATGCCACCTGATCAAGCTTTATTTTATGAATGCCCGGTCCTGTACAGTCTGTAGAAACAGCACCAATATCCCGCAATACCCGGAACTGATCCATCATGGAACGCACCTTTTCAATGAGTTCCTGCTTCACTGGATGGTCCGTCGGAAGCATTTCCACCCAGCGGGGCATATGAAATTCTACTTCCACCAGCGGGAATTCCAGCAGCACCTGTTCCAGAATCATGGTAATGTCTTCTTTTTTCAACTGCTCACAGTTTACCGGAATTACCGGTACATTATATTTGTGGTACAGTTCTTTTGCTTGTTTCCGTACAGGATCGCTGTAGGGTTTGGTTGTATTTAAAAGAACCACAAAAGGTTTCCCTATTTTTTTCAGTTCTTCCACCGTTCGTTCCTCCGGCTGCCTGTAATTTTCTGCCGGAATCTCGCCGAAGCTTCCATCGCAGGTCACCACAATTCCGATGGTGGAATGTTCGTGAAT
The DNA here is from genome assembly GCF_057604405.1 of Hominiventricola sp. Classification (NCBI taxonomy): domain Bacteria; kingdom Bacillati; phylum Bacillota; class Clostridia; order Lachnospirales; family Lachnospiraceae; genus Hominiventricola; species Hominiventricola sp. Next base: position 23,586 of record NZ_DBLYVB010000012.1, on the reverse strand, counting down.
GACCTTATAGGTCCCAAGCTCTGCCGCTCTGGTAAATGGAATCTCATCCTCATACCAGGGGGTCTTCACCATACGTTCTGTATTATTTTCCAGGTGTCCGGCTGCTCCTTCCACCATATATCCCACACAGTCAATGAGACGAATTTTCACGGCAATGCCGTCTGCAATCTGGATTTCCACAGCATCTTTTGGCACAAATTTGGGTTCCGTTGTCATAATGGTTTTGCCTGCTGCCGACTGAGGCAGTTCATCCGTTGCCCGGTCCCGTTCATGAGGATCTTCCATGTGCGGCAGCACCAGCATATCCATAAACCGCTTGATAAACGTGGATTTTCCGGTGCGGACAGGTCCCACTACCCCTATGTAGATTTCGCCGCCCGTTCGTTCTTTGATATCCCTGTATAAATGATTTTCCATACAAAAAACCCTCCCACATTTGTACTAAATATATGGGAGGGTTCGTATTTTTATTCATATGACCGCAAAAGCTCTTTTTACAGCGCTGCTTCCACTTCTTTTCGGATCTCTTTAATAAAATCAGAAGAATTCAGAACCTGCGGATTCGGAAGGCTGGTAATCAGCGCCAGATCCTTGGTCATTTTTCCGGACTCAATCACTTTCAGGGAAGCCTGCTCCAGCACGTCTGCAAAATGCATCAGTTCCGGAATTCCGTCCATCTCGCCACGTTTCCGTAAAGCACCGCTCCATGCGAAGATGGTCGCCATGGGATTGGTGGACGTCTCTTTTCCTTCCAGATGCTGATAATAATGTCTCTGTACGGTTCCGTGAGCTGCCTCAAATTCATAATATCCTTTCGGAGATACCAGAACGGAGGTCATCATGGCAAGAGAACCGAATGCCGTTGCCACCAGATCGCTCATGACATCACCATCATAGTTCTTGCAGGCCCAGATGAAACCGCCCTCGGATTTTACAACTCTGGCCACTGCATCATCGATCAGTGTATAGAAATAGGTAAGTCCGGCTGCCTCAAACTGCGCCTTGTACTCTTTTTCATAGATTTCCTGGAAAATATCCTTGAAATGATGGTCGTATTTCTTGGAAATGGTATCTTTCGTTGCAAACCATACATCCTGCTTTGTATCAATGGCATACTGGAAGCAGCTGTGTGCAAAGCTTTCAATGGAAGCATCCAGGTTATGCATCCCCTGTACCACGCCTGGTCCTTTGAACTCATGTACCAGAACGGAAGTCTGTGTGCCATCCTCCGCTGTATAGACCAGATCCACCTTGCCCGGTCCCGGAATCTGCATCTCAGAAGCTTTATACACATCGCCGTATGCATGTCTTGCCAGTGTGATCGGTTTCTTCCAGGTCTTTACATAAGGCTCTATTCCCTTGACAATGATAGGAGCACGGAAAACGGTTCCGTCCAGAATCGCACGGATGGTTCCGTTGGGACTCTTCCACATTTCCTTCAGATCATACTCTTTCACACGCGCTGCATTCGGGGTGATGGTTGCACATTTGACAGCTACACCGTATTTCTTTGTTGCCTCTGCAGCGTCTATCGTGATCTGATCGTTCGTCTCGTCTCTTTTCTTCAGTCCCAGATCATAGTACTCGGTTTTCAGATCCACAAAAGGAAGTAATAACTCATCTTTGATCATCTGCCAGAGAATTCTGGTCATCTCGTCTCCGTCCATCTCTACCAGCGGGGTCTTCATCTCAATCTTTGCCATGGAAATCATGTCCTCCTCATTCTGCAGTTATAATATTTTCTCCAGTCCGTATGCCTGAATACTTTCAATGGTATGTTTTACATGCTCCTTTGCCAAAGCTTCCGCCTTATCAGGATCCTTCTCTTTGATTGCTTCAAAAATTGCCCTGTGTTCTTCCGTGGATGTCACGGAACGGCTGCTGGTGGAAATGGTTGCTTTTCTTACCATCTTCACATAATCGTGAAAATCTGACAGTATATGATTCAAAATCCGGCTTCCTCCTGCTTCATAGAGCTGCTCATGAAACAGGCTGTCCAGCTCATAAAGCTTTTCATAGTTCTTTTTACTGGTATGGTATTCCGACAGACACAGCGTTTCTTCCATAGAATCCAACTGTTCTGCCGTAATAGACTGGGTTGCCCATCTGGCACATAATCCTTCCAGCATGGAACGGATCACATAGATATCCTGTACATCCTTTGCGGTAATCATATTGACATAAGCGCCGCGGTTGGGAATAATCGTCACCAACCCTTCTAACTCCAGCTGTCGAAGGGCCTCTCTGACCGGTGTTCTGCTCACGCCAAGTTCTGCTCCGATAGCTGCTTCTTTTAATTCTGTATTCTGCTCATAACGTCCGCTCAAAATATCTTCCCGAATACTCTGAAAAACTCTTCCTCTGAGAGAATATTTATCACGTCCGTCTTTTTGACCCTGTGTACTGCTCATGTTAGTTGTTCCATGTCCTCCTCAGTTTTGCATTATTGTATACAATCTAACTTCGTATACATTTTACCATGTTAGAGGAAGATGTCAATGAGTTTGCGTAATTTAATTAAAACTCCCGGTGTTCCATGATTTTTACAGCACAGAGATAAGCCATTGCCATGACTCCAAGATACAGAACCATCCCCATTGCTATAAACGGGAAACGATTGCGCCCCATCATTAACAACATCTGCTGGAACCATTCATTTTCCATCAATGCTACATTCCATTTTAGTTTGAAAAATGCAATCGCTGCAAAGAAGATGCAGGCCAGCATTCCGGTATAGATGCCTCTTCCTTTTTCGGCTCCATAATAGAAGATAACCGGAAGGCAAATACCAAGAAGCAGAACTGCCAGCATGGCTACAGACAGGCTGGAAATCAGATATTCTTCCAAACCATCTGCATTTTGAAAAAATGCGCCTACAATTCCTATTAAACTGCAGATTCCCCATACCATGCAGGACATCAGGATACCAAAACAATATTTTTCCTTCACATAAGTTCGCCGCTCTACCGGCAACACCAGAAGGTATTTGATTCCATTGTCATACTCATCATAACTGACCGTGCTGATTGTAAAAATAGTCGTCATCATAATACTGTAACTGGCTGCAAACTGAGGAAAGCTGTCACCCTGTAAAAAAGAGCATACGATCATAAAAACAGCAATTCCGAGAAGTGTTTTCCCTTGTGTAATCATCAGTCTTCCGTCTTTGATCAATAATCCTTTCATCTTACTTTCCCTCCACCATCATGGTCATGATCTGATCAATGGTTCCTTTTTCAACAATTATCTGCGGCCAGTTTTCCTGATAAAAATCTTTCTGTCCAGTCAGGCAGGCATAACCATAATCTTCTTTTTTCACTCGAAGAAGATATTCTTTATCAAGAGTGTCATACTGTTCCGTTGTTACCTTCAGAATTCCATACTGTTCCAGAAGTGTATCCACATCTTCATGAAGAATGATCTTTCCTTGATTCATCAGATAAACATCATCACAGAATCCCTCCAGATCACTGGAAATATGGGAACTGATGAGAATCGACCGATCTCCCGGCATCATAAATTCCCGCAAAAGATCAAGAATCTGTTCCCTCACCATCACATCCATCCCTGCTGTGGGCTCATCCAGAATAAGAAGTCTGGCATCTCCATTGGCAACAGCTGACAATACTTTCAGCTTTGCTTTCATGCCTGTGGAAAAATCTTTTAATTTCTTATCCATCGGCAAATGAAATTCCTCACATTTCTTTTGAAACCAGCCTTCATCAAATGCCGGATACATATTTTTTAATACGGCAATCAGATCTTTTCCCATGAGGTATCCGGAAAATCCAGCATCTTACCAGACCACGCCAATCTTCCTCCGGTCTTCTGCCGTAAACTCTGAAATCTCTTTTCCAAAGATCTCGACCCGTCCGGCCTCCGGCTTTGCCAGTCCGGTGAGCAACCGAAACGTGGTACTCTTGCCAGCTCCATTAGGGCCGATCAAGCCAGTTACCATACCTTCCTGCACCTCCACAGAACAGTCCAGGTGAAAGTTTTTATATTGTTTTTCTGCTTGTTCCAGTCTGATCATTACGGTTCCTCCAATACCATCTGAAATAATTCCAGCAGTTCCTCCTGCTCCATGCCGCAGCTTCTGCCCTTTCGGACTGCTGCTGCCAGTTCCTCCTCGACTTCTCTCCGCCTCTCTTCCAGGTAAATGTCTTGTCCGGAACAGGTCACGAAGCTGCCTTTCCCGTGAACAGTCATAATGAAGCCTTCCTGCTCCAGTCCGTCATAGGCCTTTTTAACGGTCAACGCACTGACCTTCAAATCCTTCGCCAGTGCACGCACCGACGGCAGTGCCTCCCCTTCTTTCATAGTTCCCTTTGCGATTCCGGAACGAATCTGTCCCATAATTTGTTCATAGATGGGCTCCATAGAAGAATGATTGATAATAAACTGCATCTTCTTCCCTCCTGTCTATAAACAGTATATAACAGTTTATAACTGTTGTCAACTGTTATATGGTGTTTATTCATTGTTCTTCGCAGATAAAAAGGCAGGCTGTGATTTTCTGTCACAACATGCCAATGTTACTAGTTTTTTACTGCCTCCATTATATATTCTGCAGCAGCCCCTTTTTATCTTACTTCATTCTTTACATCGATTCAAAATCCAGTCGGATCAATCGGTTTCCATCCTCATCCTGGGGTTTTCTCATGAAAACCAGGTCCATATCCCTGGCCTGGAATTCCATCACCGCCTGTTCCGGCAGAATGGTTCGATAGCTTTTGGGCCAATGTCCTCCACAGGGAATGGCATAGTCATTCTCCGGATCCCACAGTATCAGAGATACCACTCTTGCATGACATGCTTTGATTAATTCAATCGTCTTTTTTAATCCCAAGTATTCTGCAGCCAGATTGACCAACACAACTTCTGATTCTTTCACGGAAGGATTCCTGTAATCCAACTCATAAATACTATAAGCCTCATCATTATATTTCTGCAGCTGCTGGCTATGCATATCATTCAATAAAGTCTGTACCATCTTTCTCCTCCTGCCCTTTTCTTTCACATATATTCGCCTTTTTTATTTATCTATATATTAGACAATTTATGTATCAGAAAAGTTTCACAGGAAATAAATTATATTTGCTCAAGGATATAATTTTTTACATTTTCCAGCTTACTGTTTTTCCATTCTTTTTCTTTTTCTTTTTCTGCCAGTGGGCAGACAATGGCAAAATCCAGTGCCTCCCCGATGACGCGCCCGCTTCTTCTTGGATTGGAGAAATTTTCCTTCCATTTTTCTTCGGAAGCATTGGCATACTCAGCTGGATTCAGATAAATCTGCTGCCGTTTGGTGGCACTGATAAACATTTTTGCCGCAAGGGGCTCCAATTTTAAGTACTCTTCTTCCTGTACATCTTCAAAAATGCGTGGAATCTCGCCCTGTACCACATGCTCCGGTCCACGCTCAATTTTAATTCCAAACGGTTCAAAGGAAAAATCCTCTTCTGTAAAATGTAATTTCAGCAAAAGACCAATATCCGTATTGAACTGTGCCCGCTGATAATCCGTATCAAATATGAAATTACCCAGAGAATAGAAAATTGCCTTCTTATCAAAGGTCTCATAGTTCATGGGCACATGGGGATGATGGCAGACCACCACATCCGCACCCATCTTCAGATACTCCAGATACCGATCTCTTGTATAAGGCGTCGGCAGGGATGTGAATTCCTCTCCTCCGTGAGACACAATCACGCACCAGCGGCAGGTCTTTTTGATTTCATTGATGACGTTTTGAATGGTCTCCATATCCGCCCAGTTGAGACACCCGGCTTTCTCCTCCCCTGCTGGTTTGCATCCCCTCTGATATCCCACGCCGAACATTCCAATTCCACCTGCATCCGGCAGAATCAGAGGCTTCTTTGCTTCCTTCAGATTCATGCCCGCACCGATCGTCTTTACTCCGTGTTTTTCAGCCTGTTCCAGGGTACACTTCATGCCCATTTCGCCTGCATCCATAATGTGGTTGTTGCAGATATTCCAGATATCCGCCTTCATCTTCTGAAGCACTTTGATTGCTGCCGGATTCATGGTATGCATGAGCTGCTGTACCCCTTCCGTCGTCGTATTGGATGCCTGATCCACCAGCGGGCCCTCTACATTTGCAATGACATGATCCGCACTGTGAAGAAAGGCAAGTACTTCCTCTGATAGCAATTCCTCGTCATCCCATTTTCCTTCCATGTAGCGGTCAAATCCGATATCTCCTGTAAATACCAATGTCGTTTTATCACGTTTTATCCCTGACATAAAATAAACCTCCAAACTGATAGGTCTATCTTACATCAGTCTGGAGATTTAATCAATTAGTTGTTTCCTGTCGGAATATACGGTTTGATTGCCATAGCTACATTGTAAAGAGGCATGGTCTGAAGCCAGATTTTACCCGGTCCGGTAAGTACCGTATTAAAGAAGCCTTCACCGCCAAGCAGTTTATTTTTCAAACCTTTTACCTGCTGAATATCCATCTTTACACTGGTCTCAAAACCGAGGACATTACCAGTATCTACGACGATCTGCTGGCCTTCTTTTAATTCGTAAGCTACCAGCTCGCCATCCACCTCTGCAAATGCCGTTCCATTTCCGGACAGCTTCTGCATAATGAATCCTTCACCACCGAAAAATCCGGCACCCAGCTTTTTGTTAAAGTGTATGCTTAATTCTACTCCGGCCTCTGATGCGAGGAAAGCAGATTTCTGAAGAACAAATTCTTTTCCCGCAGAGATTTCCAGAGGAAGAATTTTTCCGGGAAAACTGGATCCAAATGCAATCAGTCCCTTTCCGTTTGCAGTATAAATATTCTGAAAAAGGTTCTCACCGGAAAATGCTTTGGAAAACATCTTTCCAACACCGCCTCCTGAGGTTGACATCTCCATATTCGGAGACATCCATACCATGGAACCACTCTCTGTAATCATTTTTTCGCCATCTTCCAGCTTACATTCTACAACCGGAAAAGAGCCGCCTTTGATTTCATATTGCATATGTTATTCCTCCTTCTATTTAATGTTCTGCTCTTTACTGTGCATCCTTTAATGTCTGGTAAAGTTCTGCTTTTGTCAGATTCTGATAAGGAGCAACAAACAGGACATTCAGAATTCCAAGTGTAATGCCTCCAAGAATACTCCATCCAAGGAAGGAAAGATCCAGCACGAAGGCTTTCCATTTGTTTCCGGTCATCATCTTTTTGCTCAGGGCAAATACCTCTTTTCTGCTCATATCCGGATTCTCAGCCAGAATAAACGGCACCATCATATATTCATACATTTTAACAATACCCGGAATAATCAGCAGAACAGACCACAGACAAATAAAAACAGTTCTTACAAACATGATTCCACCAATATGTCCATATCCATTTTTAAATGAATAAAGGACGTCACCAAGTCCTGCTTCCTGATCCTCAACTGCATTGACAAAAAAATTCTGGCAGCCTACATGAAGTGGGTTCCACAAAAAGATCGTCAGAAGAAGACCAATCAGCATGGAAATCAGAATTGCTCCTGCTACCACTCCGATAATCAGTAAAAAAGTAGAACCATCCATTCCTGCAAATGCATCTTTTGCATTACTCAGTTCATCAGATGCCTCTCTTCCTGTACTGGCTGCACCTGATCCAGTAATAAAAAGGAAAATCAGACTCACAATCACTGACTTCCAATAGTTTTTTTTGAGCACAGATTTTGCATTTCTTTTCAAATCTGTTCTTGTCCACATAACACATTTCCTCCTGTACGTTTCATTTTCTTACAGCATACACTGATAACCGCATCTGTACAGCACCATTATACTACATTTTCGGTGTTTTCTTTTTTAAATTTTCTTTAAATATCTGATAATTGTCTTAAGACAACCGCACGGCATGCATTGGTCCAGTGATTACACAGCTGTCTCCAGGATTCAGCTTTTAAAAAAACGGAACCATCCGGTCGTTACATCATCCGCAATGCAGCGAATTTCCATCAGCTGCTCCAGACCAAGACTGTTGATCGTCACCAGAAGATATGGGTGTAATTCTTTATCCAACGCCATCTGATACTCTATCTGTTCACTCTTTAACAAATCCATAACCGGATACAGTCTGCCAAGCAGAACCGGTCCCAGATCATCTGCAGTGTCTGCCCGGATTCCTGTTTCTGCTTCTTCCTCCTCAACGGAAAGCAGATCCAGATTCTGATCCACCCAGAGATATCTTACCGCCGGAACAGATTCTTCTGCCTTCATAAATTCCGGTTTATATTCATGAGGTCTTTCTATCTGAAAAATAACTGCATAAATACAGATGATATACCAGCATCAGTTCATCGGACATCAAAAAAACCAGAAAATTGCTGATCCGAACCATCCAGTAGCCAAGGATCCCTTCATTTCCTCTGAATGTCCACGCAATCGAATCCATACTCAAAAGTACTGCAACAGAGCAGTCCAGAATCATTAAAAGTTTTCTTTTCCCAAGCGGAAAGTTTTTACTCAAATGCATGCAAAAAGCCATAATCAGGCAAAAAATAGCTCCCCAGATTTCCAGCGATACGTGCATGGATCGCATTGTAAACAGTGTTGGCATCTCTTTTCCTTTCTCCATTTTATAAAGAAGGACCGGCATAACTGCCGATCCTATTATATATTTTTTTATGCAATTTTAAGTTTATCACGAATTTCACGAATATCAAGTTGTAATCCCGATACTTTTATATCCAGCAATGTATATTCAGAGCGTCGGACCCGCACCATATCAAGTTTGCGGGACAGATCCAGATGCCCTTCTGCAATCTTGCAGATATTGGGGCGCAGTTCATTCTCCATCATACATTCGATTCGATCTGTCTTTCTGCTAAGACTGTCTACATCCGTACGCAGTTTCTCCATTCCGGTCTGCAGCTCTGTCACATCTTTCCTCAACTCGGTCATTCCCACCTGCAGCTCTGTCACGTCTTTCCTCAGCTCCGTCATTCCCACCTGCAGTTCTGTCACATCTTTCCTCAGCTCTTTCACTTCAACCTGCAGTTCCGTCACGTCTTTCCTCAGCTCTTTCACCTCTTCACGTACAGGTTCAATTGCTTTCCTGACAACTCCACCAATCAGTTCCAGATCTCTTTCCGTTAGCATACCTTTCTCCTTCTTTTCTTTAGCGATATGTTTTAATTATTTCAATTGCTACAATCAGTATATCTTATATCTTCATAAAAGTCATCCTCATTTACATCATTTTTAAAGTTTGTGCATATTTCACAATAACTGATTGTATCAGATTCCACGAATCGCTCGGAAGACACCATAGAGATCCAGCAGTCCATATCCCCAGGTTTTGTTAGGATAAGTATAATTTTCAGAGCGGCTGGCACCGCGGATCAGGTAACGTTGAATGGTAACACTGTCCATGGCAGGTGCGTTCTGCTGTACAATCCCCCATTCCAGAAGAAGGGCGCAGGCTCCTGCCCCCAGGGCTGCCGCCGCACTGGTTCCTGTGAGAGTACTGTTCCGTCCTCTCATATCAATGGTGCAAACTTCCACTGCAGGCGCCGCCACATCAGGCACCACTTTTCCGGTTCGTGTATATCCTCTGCCTGAGTCATACCAGATACTGTTGGTTCTGGCATCATATCCGGCAAAGGTCAGAACACCTTCCGCATTGGCAGGTTCTGTGACGGTTGTATCCGGATCCGACTGTATAAAATAAGTTTCTGAACTGATAAATCCTGTCACTGGCAGCCACATATGAAATCCCTTTTCCAGATTTCCGACGGAATAAATTCGAATGGTCCAGATTCCGGCAGTTGGATTCTGAAAAGCCAGCAAAATCCGCTCATCCCCGGAAATCACTTCCGATAATTCATACTGTACATCCAGCATAGTATTTTCAAACACGAAATCGTAACGTTCTCTGCTCAATACCTGGGGCGTAATTCGTGAAATCCGTTCTCCGCTGGGCGCAATCACCTCCGTCACAAAAAGTCCTGGCGCATTTCCCCAGAGATTTACCTGAAATCCCGTCTCCCCGGGTCCCACTCTCAGCTCTACATCCATATATCCGGTCTCCGACGGTACGGTCCCGTAGAAATGATGTCCCCGGTTTCCCTCATTTCCGGCGGCTGCCACCACTGCCCGGCCTGATTTTCTGGAAATATAGGTAAGATATAGTCCAAGGGGTGTCTCGCCTGTATGTCCGCCGGAGTTACTTCCAAGGGCCAGACAAATGATTAACGGCTTTCCCTCCTGTTGTGCCAGAAGATCCAGATACCGGATTCCCAGCATAATGTCCGCTTCCTCATAGGCAATACTGTCCTGAGGAATTCTCTCCAGCTGCCTGATAAAAGGCTTTGCCTCCTTCAGCTTCACAAAGGCAATGTCTGCTTCCGGTGCTGCCCCTAAAAAGTTTTCATTCGCAAGTTCCGATCCCGCCGCAATGGCCGCCACTTTGGATCCATGCCCGTTCTCATCCCGTCCCGGCAGATATTCCCGTCCTTCCCGAAGCCACGAATCTATCTCTTCCCGACCATAACTGCTCCCATAGAGAAATCCATCCGGCGCAGTGCCGCTTTGATCTGTCTGATCCCATAGTCCGATCAGCCTCGTTCTTCCATCTGAAGTCCGGAACACTGGATTTTGCAGGGCAATCCCTGAATCCACGAACCCAATGATCACACCGCTCCCTTTTAACTGCAGCGCCGGCTGATTCTGAATGGTCAGAATCCGGGTTGCCTCCAGACTTTCCGTATCCATCTGCGTATGGCAATAGGTTACACCATAATCTCCCACAGGCAGACTGATCCGGTTACCGAATACTTCCTCCCGCCGTACATAATACACACTGATGTTCGGACTGATATATTGTCCGCAATACCCGTAAGGCAGCCATTCCGCTTCCGGCGGCCGCACATCCATCTTCCACACAAAATCAATATACTCATCTGAAAGGATTGCTTCCCGACAGTCCATACCTGTTCCTCCGCCAAACACCTCCCCTTAATATATGTAAAAAAAGCTCCAATGTGCATCTGCACATCAGAGCTTTTCTGTCATTCACGCCGGGTGAACCTCATCCTGTTTAGTCTTCAAACTGACTGTTATAAAGTTTTGCATAGAAACCATTCTGTGCCAACAGTGTTTTATGATTTCCCTGTTCTACGATTTGTCCATCACGCATAACAAGGATCACATCTGCCTCACGAATCGTAGACAAACGATGCGCTACGATGAAACTGGTATGACCTTCCATCAGTTTGGCAAAGGCATTCTGAATCTTCATCTCTGTTCTGGTATCAATGGAAGACGTTGCTTCATCCAGAATCAACATGGTCGGGTGACAGAGCATCAGTCTGGTAATACACAGAAGCTGCTTCTGACCCTGGGAAAGTCCGCCGCCATCCTCACCGATGAAGGTATCATATCCTTTCGGCAGACGTTTAATAAAACTGTGGGCATGGCTTAATTTTGCCGCTTCCACAATCTCCTCATCTGTCGCATCTGTTTTTCCAATGAGCAGGTTCTCTTTTACCGTACCGGAACGAAGCCAGGTATCCTGCAGCACCATTCCGTAAGCCGCACGGAGACTGTTTCTGGTGAGCATGCGGATATCTGTACCCTCTACCTGAATGCTTCCGCTGTCTACATCATAGAACCGCATCAGAAGATTAATGAGCGTTGTCTTACCACAGCCAGTCGGACCAACGATTGCCACACGCTCACCCGGTTTCACCGTCAGATTCAGATTCTCGATTAATTTCTGATCCGGGCGGTATGCAAATCTTACATTTTGAAGACGTACAGTTCCTTCTACGTCCGTCAGAACCTTCACATCTTCCGGTTCCGGTGTCTGTGGTTCCTCCTCAATGAGTTCAAAGACGCGGCCCGCACAGGCAATGGCATTCTGAAGCTCGGTAATCACACCGGAAATCTCATTGAAGGGCTTGGTATACTGGTTTGCATAGCTCAGGAAACAGGTCAGCTGTCCGACAGACATTCTGCCGCTCACGGCTGCCAGTGCTCCCGTAATTCCTACACCCGTGTATACAAGGCTGTTTACAAAACGGGTGGACGGGTTGGTGATAGAGGAAAAGAAAATCGCCCGCAGGGAATATTTCTGAAGACGGCCGTTGATCTCATCGAACCGATCCATTGCTTTCTGCTCATGGCCAAATGCCTGTACTACTTTCTGATTTCCGATCATCTCATCGATCAATGCTGTCTGCTCACCTCTTGTCTCGGACTGCTTCCGGAACATATCAAAGGTGTGTTTCGCAATGAAGGAAGCCACCAGCCAGGAAATCGGGGTTACCAGAAGAACCACGAAGGTGATTCCTACGTTAACGCTGAGCATGAATCCGATGGTTCCAAGAATCGTAATCACACCGGTAAACAGCTGGGTAAATCCCATGAGCAGACCATCTGCAAACTGATCTACATCCGCAATGATGCGGCTCACAATCTCTCCTGTTGACTTCTGGTCAATGTATTTCAGAGGCAAGATTTCCAGTTTGGCAAATGCCTCATTTCGAATATCCCGCACAATCTGATAAGTCAGTTTGTTGTTGCAGATATTCATGCCCCACTGTGCCAGCGCTGTCACACCAATGACCATTGCCATTTGCTTCAATACGGCAAAGACACCTGCCCAATCCACATGTCCTTTGCCCACAATACAGTCTACCGCATCTCCGGTGAGCAGCGGAATATACAGGGTAGATGCTACGGTAATCGCTGCCAGAAAAATGGAAATCGCCAGGTAAAACCAGTAGCGTCTCATATAGCGGAGCACCTTTTTCAGGACTTCTGTCTGTTCAGAATTCACTTTCTTACTCATGAACGCTCACCCCTTCCTCGGCTGCCGCCATCTTTCCTTCTTCTTTCTCAAACTGGGAATAGTAAATCTCCTGATATACTCCACAGTTTTTAAGAAGTTCCTGGTGGCTTCCAATTCCTGCCACTTTACCATCATCCAGCACGATGATCTTATCTGCATGACGGATGGAAGACGTTCTCTGGGATACGATAAAGACGATCGGCTGTCCCTCCATCTCACGGATGGATTTCCGGAGTGCCGCATCGGTTGCAAAGTCGAGGGCAGATGCACTATCGTCCAGAATCAGAATGCCCGGTTTTCTAATCAAAGCACGGGCAATGGTAAGCCTTTGCCTCTGGCCGCCGGATAAGTTCTTTCCGCCCTGCTCAACATGAGCCTTGAGCTGTCCGTCACGGTTTTCCACAAAGTCTTTTGCCTGTGCAACCGAGAGAGCCTGCCACATTTCTTCTTCCGTAGCATCTTCCTTACCCCAGCGGAGATTGTCCTCGATGGTTCCGTTAAAGAGCACGGCCTTCTGCGGCACCACGCCTACCATATGGCGCAGGGATTCTTTGTCATAATTTTTGACATCCTCGCCGTTGATCCGGACAGCTCCTGCTGTCGCATCATAGAATCTCGGAATCAGATTTATCAGGCTGGATTTACCGGAACCGGTGCCGCCGATAACGCCGATGGTCTCTCCTGCATGGGCGGTAAAATCAATATCCGTCAGAGATTCCGTTCCTGCCTCTGCATAGGTCAGTCCCACGTGGTCAAACTGCAGGGAGGTAATGGTGTTTTTTATCTCTCTGGTTCCGTTCTTCATACTGCACGGAATTTCGAACACGCTCTGGATCCGGTTTCCACAGGCTACTGCCTTGGTTACGGTGATGATCAGGTTTGCCAGTTTTACCAGCTCTACCAGTATCTGATTCATGTAGTTCACCAGTGCAACCACCTGGCCCTGTGTCAGAATACCTGCATCTACCCGGACAGCTCCCGTGTAGAGAAGTACAATGACAGCGCCATTTACAATAGTGTAGGTTACCGGATTCATAAGACCGGAGATACGGCCTACAAATTTCTGCAGATCCGTCAGATGCTCATTCTCCTGACGGAAATGTTTCTGCTCCTGCTCTTCCATCCGGAATGCACGGATGACACGGACACCGGTCAGATTTTCTCTGGTCAGACCCAGTACCTGGTCAAGGGCACCCTGCACTCTCCGATACATGGGCATGGTCCAAAGCATAATTCCAAAGACTACAATGGACAGAAGCGGAATCGTAATGACAAATACAAACGCCGCTTTCACATCTACCGTAAATGCCATCACCATGGCGCCAAATACGATAAACGGGGAACGAAGGAATAGACGAAGCACCAGATTGATGCCGGACTGGACCTGATTGATGTCACTGGTCATACGGGTCATCAGTGTAGAGGTACCGATCTTGTCCATCTCTGTATAAGAGAGGCTCTGGATATGTCCGAACAGCTCTTTTCTAAGGGCTGTGGAAAATCCTGTCGCCGCCTTTGCTGCAAAGTACTGGGCCGTAATAGAGCAGGTCAGGCCGATCACGCCCAGGGTAACGAGAATGAGGCACATTCTCACAATATAACCCCTGTCGCTTCCGCCGATACCTGTATCAATGACGGCTGCCATAACCAGAGGCACAAAAAGCTCAAAGAGCGCTTCCAGCATTTTAAAAAGCGGTGCCAGAACCGTCTCCTTTTCATACCCCTTCAGGTAAATAAGAAGTTTTTTCATGATGGTTCTCCCTTGTTCAGAAACCGTTCAGGTTTCCGTATTTCCTTGACATTATAGCACAGCATATTCTATATTAAAATTATTCATTTTGTATATTTCCTATATATATTTCATATGGTTTATAAAGGAGTCATTGATGGATTTAAAACAGTTATCTTATTTTGTGACAGTGATTCAGGAAGGAACCATCTCCGGCGCTGCCCGGAAACTCCACCTGACCCAGCCGCCTTTAAGCGCCCAAATGAAACTTCTGGAGGAGGAAGCCGGATGCCTGCTCTTTGAACGGGGTTCCCGGCATGTGCAGCTCACCGCCGCCGGACAGATGCTCTACGGCCGCGCCGTTAAAATGCTGGAACTGGCTGATATTACTGCGCGGGAATTAAAAGATTACCGGGATGGAACCGCCGGAGTCCTCCGACTGGGAGTAGTTTCCTCAGTAGGAAGCACCTATCTCATCCATGCGGTACAGGATTTTCAGAAACAGTATCCCCACATTGATTTTGAATTAACCGAGGGAAATACTTATCAGCTTCTGGAGCAGCTGTCTTCCGGTCTCATAGAACTGGCATTGGTCCGCACCCCGTTTTCCAAACAGGGGCTGATCTCTGTTCCGCTGATTGAAGAACCGCTTCTGGCAGTCGGCAGCAAACGTTATTTTCAAAGCAAGAATCCCATTACCCTGTCCGATCTCTCCGGCCTGCCATTGATCCTGTACCGGCGATGGGAACCAATTCTTCTGGAATCTTTCCGGGAAGCCGGATTGGTTCCCCATGTTTTCTGTAAAAATGACGATGCCAGAACTTCCGTCATCTGGGCTGATGCCGGACTTGGAATCTCCATTCTCCCGGCTTCCGCTTTCGGACTGGTGAAAAACCCGGACACTGTAAGCCGCCAGATCTCCGATCTTCCACTGACTTCCAGCATCTGTCTGGTGCGAAGCCAGGATACCTGGATTTCCACAGCTGCCCGCGCCTTTTTAAACTGTCTCTCGGAAACTTACGATCACCCGTTTACTTAAAACAACGAAAGGAGCTGATGCCTTTGGCAGCTATTCAGACAAATCTACTTGAAAAACTTAACGAAGCATTAAAAGCCGTCCTTCCCATTATGGGAATCGTACTTCTTTTAAGTTTTACCATCGCGCCCCTTCCCTCCGGTATTCTGCTGCTGTTTCTCTTTGGCGGAATCCTGCTGATTCTCGGCATGATGTTCTTTAATCTCGGTGCAGAACTGTCCATGACGCCCATGGGCGAAAAAGTCGGCAAGAAAATGGCGGGAAGCATGCATCTGGGACTGGTACTGTTTCTTTGTTTTCTCCTCGGTTTTATTATCACCATCTCAGAGCCTGACTTACAGGTACTTGCCGGACAGGTTCCTTCCATCCCGAATCTGACGCTGATCCTTGCCGTGGCAGGCGGCGTCGGGCTGTTTCTGATGATTGCCGCCCTCCGAATGCTTTTTTCCATGGCACTGGCTCCGCTGCTCATCGTCTTCTATCTGTTTGTGTTTACCCTGGCTTCCTTTATTCCCGGAGATTTTCTTGCTGTCGCCTTTGATTCCGGCGGCGTGACGACCGGCCCCATGACCGTTCCATTTATCATGGCTCTGGGTATTGGTTTTTCTGCCATCCGAAGCGATAAGCATGCAGAAAACGACAGTTTTGGACTGGTAGCCCTCTGTTCTGTAGGTCCTATACTGGCAGTTCTCATTCTGGGGCTTATTTTCAGGACTTCCGACAGCTCCTATACCGCTGCTGTTATACCGGAAATCCAGAATTCCAGAGATCTGTGGATCTGCTTCAGGGATGGATTTCCGGAATATATAAAAGAAATTGCCCTCTCTCTTCTGCCCATTACCCTCTTTTTCTTCCTGTTTCAGATCTTTTCCCTGAGACTGAAGAAACGGACCTTGAAAAAAATTGTGATCGGCATTCTCTACACATATATTGGTCTTGTACTATTCATGACCGGCGTTAATGTAGGATTTATGCCAGCCGGGAATTATCTGGGGCAGCAGATTGCCGGACTTTCCTGCAACTGGATTCTTATTCCTATCGGTATGGTGATCGGATATTTTATCGTAAAAGCAGAACCGGCCGTCTATGTCTTGATGGATCAGGTGGAAGAACTTACTTCCGGTGCTATTTCCGGCCAGGCCATGGGAATGTCTCTGTCTCTTGGTGTGGCAGCATCTGTTGGAATTGCCATGCTCCGTGTACTGACCGGCATCTCCATTTTATGGTTTCTCATTCCGGGATACACCATTGCCCTCTGCCTGTCCTTCTTGGTACCGAAGATCTTCACGGCCATCGCATTTGATTCCGGCGGAGTTGCTTCCGGTCCCATGACCGCTACTTTCCTGCTTCCTTTTGCCATGGGAGCCTGCGATGCTCTCGGCGGAAATATCGTCAGTGATGCCTTCGGCATTGTTGCCATGGTAGCTATGACACCGCTCATCACCATACAGATACTGGGAACCATTTACCGTTTCCGCTCCGGCACCTCCGGTTCATTTATCCCGGTACCTGCTGTCTCCTATCTGGATCAGTTTGCAGATGATGACATTATCGAACTGTAATCATATTACTTTATAAAAAGGAGCCGCTTATGAATCAGATCTTTCTCATGGGTCTCATTGCCAACCGGGGACTTCGGAAAAAGTACCTGGCATTTTTTGAGGAACACCATATTACAGTTGTATTATCTACTATGGCTGCAGGTACTGCTTCCAATACGATTCTGGATGCCCTCGGTCTGGAAGCCACAGAAAAGACCGTCTATTTTGCCCTGCTCACCAGGGATACATGGAAATCTTTGAAAAAAGAATTATATGAAAAAATGAATATCGCTGTTCCGGGAAGAGGGATTGCATTTCTGATTCCTCTATCCAGTATTGGCGGAAGAAAAACCCTGCAGTATCTCACTGCGGGACAGACAATGAAGATTGAGGAGGAAAGCACGTTGCAGAACACGGAATATGAACTTTTGGTAACCATTGCAAACGGGGGACATATTGAGACTATTATGGATGCGGCCAGAAGCGCCAATGCGCCCGGCGGGACCGTCATCCATGCAAAAGGAACCGGTGCCGAACATGCAAAACGTTTCCTTGGCATCTCCCTTGCGGAAGAAAAAGAAATGATTTTTATCGTAGTGAAAACAAGCCAGAAACAGGCGATTATGAAATCCATCATGGAACGGGCCGGCGTTGGTTCCCCGGCAGGAGGCATTGTCTTCTCCCTGCCGGTCACCAGCACTGCTGGACTCCGTTTTCCGGAAACCAATGATTAAATTTCCTCATAATTACGGTAAAGCCGCATGGACAGAAATCCTTTTTTGTCCAGCGCTTTGCTGTAATTTGTAATTTCCTCTGCGGCCAGTTTTACACTGTGGATAAGCCTTTCTTCCAGAAACTGATCACTCTCTGCACATTGGGAATTAAACACTCCGTCCGTAATTAATCCGCCGATTCCTTTTTTCTGGCCAATCAGGCCAAAGAAAAACTGCAGTACTTTTTGTTTTCTCCGATTCCTGCATATAAAGAACCGGATTGTATGGCGGAAATATCGAATGCAGACGTCGATCTGTCGCGGCGTAATCCGGTCAAACATGGATGCAATGATTCTTCTCGTATGGGAGCGACTGATCAGATGATGGATGGGGGCATACTGAAGCGGATCCTTTCCATCCCGTTCCATGAGATACCGGTCAAATTCCGTCTCAATCTCCAGGTGTCCCAGATTCTTTTCTTCCATGTAACAGTTAATGTACGGGTGGCATTCGCTGTCCAATATAAAATGACAGATAAATCCGTATAAATATGCTCTCAGCACCGGATCTTCACTTTGACGGTACTTTTTCAAACCTTTTTCAAAAAAATCAGCGGCTAATTCTTGGTGAAGATGTACTCCCTGCTGATTGACCCTGTTTTTCATTAAAGGAAAATAGTAAAACAAGAGATCAGGACCGTGCAGTCCTAACAAAAATGCGTCTTTTCCTTCCAGGATCCATTTCTTCTCCTTCTCCGGTAATTCTTTATATACTTCTTTTCCAAAACAATAATGTGCATATGCTGCAGGCATCTTACCAGCCTCCTTCTCAAAGTTTGTACTTTGCCAATTGCAGTATAACACAATTCCCCCACTCTGCATATGATGAAGTGTAAATAGTTTTTTGGAGGTTCTCTTCATGGGTGACTTAAGTTCGAGAAACGGTTGTGGATGCAATTCCTGTGGTTGCGGTGGCAACAATGGAATTTTCGGCGGCGGAAGCTGCTGCAGCTGGATCTGGATCCTTCTGCTGTTAAGCTGCTGCTGTGGCAACGGAAATGGAATCTTCGGCGGCTCCGGCTGTGACAATGGCTGCGGTTGCAGCGGCAATGACAACAGCTGTGTGTGGATCATTCTCCTGCTGTGCTGCTGCGGAGGATGGGGAAATAACAGCTGCGGAGGCGGATGTGGAAACAATTGCGGATGCAATTCCTGCGGATGCTGAGATTTTTAAGGGCAGAAATATTCTGAGCAGGGGACGTCAGCCTATCTGACGCCTCCTGCTCCCTGTCCTTGGATCCCGGATGAACGTCCGTCAAAAGTCCCGGCTCCGGAAACGCATGATTTCCGGTATCCGTTCATATATTGAAGAAAGACGCAGGGGGCAGATTCTACTATGACTCCATTTGATGAAGCAATGCTTCCCAAAGAACTGCAGATGCTCAAAGCCTTCCTGCCCTTTCTTCCTGTTTCCATGCAGAAAATGCTGGCAATCTACATCAAATGGACAGAGCTTCGCAATGTCATTGAATATTATAACCGAAATCCACCTGTGCAGCTGTCCCCAGAGGGCGGCAATCTCATGAAATGCCTCAAAGGACTGCTTCCCCCGGAAGAGCAAGCACAGATGGAGCAATTTTCGGACCTGTTTGAAAATATGGATCTCTACCGGGAAATGTTCGAGAGCTTTTCCGCTCCGGCTCCCGGTTCAAAGGAAGGTGACACATGAATATTCCGGACTGGTTTTATGATGAGCGGGTGCAGCAGATTGCCCCGGAAAAATTAACGCTTCTTCTAAGGCTCGCTGAACAGCTGGAAGGAAAGACAAGCCAGCGGGAAATGCTTCCCATTATCATGGGAGCCGCCGCTTCTGCCAGCAGGCAAAATCTTGGATTTACCAGAGAGGAATTTGAACTGATCTTCCGGATCATGAAAGAAGGAAAATCCGATGCGGAACAAGCACAGATGGACGAAATGCTGAACCGGGCTCATCGGCTCTTTTCCGCACAGTCACAAAAAGGCAGGTAGCGCATGCTCCTGCCTTTTTCTATTTCCAATTATTCTTTTGTATGAGTATTTATAAATTGAAGCTTAGTCTTGGAATAGAGAATTTTCTGGCTGTGATACAAGCCATAATATCCCGATTCCAGATAACTGATTCCGACAACCAGCAAAATAAACGGCATAAAATCAAATCCAAATAACTCAAAGCTCAAGAACATGGATGAAATCGGGCAGTTGGTCACACCGCAGAAAACTGCTGCCATACCACAGGCTGCTGCCATAGAAGGTGACAGGCCGGTCAGTTGTCCGAAGAGACATCCAAAGGTAGCTCCCACAAACAGGGTCGGTACAATCTCGCCACCACGGAAACCACATCCCAATGTAACTGCTGTAAATACGATCTTCAGTAAAAAAGCAGCTGCTTCTGTCTCTCCATTCAGGGCACGTTCAACGACATTCATGCCTGTGCCAAGATAATCCGTTGTATTCAGGAATTTTGCCATAACAATCACCAGAAGTGCTCCTGCCACAATCCTGACCCATTCATTGGGAATTATCTCTTTATACCAATGCTCTGTCCGATGTAATACCGTACAGAAAAGGATGCTTACACCGGCACATAAAAATCCAAGCAAAACTGTCAATGCCGCAGTCTTCAGATTAAGGGCCGGAATATTTATAATATCAAACCGCTCACTTCCGGCACCTACCATCAGCGCAACCTGGTGCGCAATTAGTGAAGCCATTGCGCAGGGAACCAGTGCTGCATACTGCATAATTCCTACACTGATTACTTCCATTGCAAAGATCGTTGCTGTCAGCGGTGTACCGAACAGTGCGGAAAATCCGGCACTCATACCACAGATGATCATGAGTTTATGGTCGTATTCGTCAAATTTCATCCACTTACCAAGGGTTCCTCCAATACTGCCTCCCAGCTGCAGCGCTGCTCCTTCCCGTCCTGCAGACCCTCCAAATGCATGGGTCAGAATTGTAGAAACCACAATCAGAGGTGCCATTCGAAGCGGCACATAGGTGTCTGACTGGACACCTTCCAATACCCGATTTGTACCTGTTTTATAGGGATCCAGTTTATAAATTGCCACAATCAGAAGTCCTGCAGCAGGAAGCAGATACAGCATCCAGGGATGGGTATTTCTGAAGGCTGTCACTATAGTAATGCTTTTTCCAAACAAACCACCGAAGATTCCAAGGATTATGCCCGTAGGACCTGCTACCAGAATCCATCTTACCAGCAGTTCAAATCTTCCAAAACATTTTTCTGCAAACTCTTTCATTTCACTTCTTATCCTCTCCATCTTTTTTACCATGACATCCCCACATCATAGCAAAAAAAGAGGGTCTGCCGGGACAGAACCGCCTCCCTTCGGTTCTGTCCAAGACAGCTCCCCTTTTTCTCTTTAATTATAAACTATATCTTACACCTCTGCTGCTCTCGATGCAACCTCTTTTTCCTGTACATCAGACGGAGTCTGCTCATAGCGCGCAAATTCATAGGAGTAAATTCCGCTTCCACCGGTCATAGAACGAAGATCTGTGGTATATCCAAAGAGTTCCATCATTGGTACATCTGCCACAATCTCAGTCTTTCCAGCACCTGCCGGATTCATACCAAGTACACGGCCTCGTCTCTTATTGAGATCCCCCATAACATCACCCGTATATTTATCCGGGACCAGAACAGTAAGGGATTCAATCGGCTCAAGGAGAATCGGAGATGCCTCCATAAATCCTTTCTTGAATGCCTGGATTGCTGCAGTTTTGAATGCCATTTCAGAAGAATCTACCGGATGATAGGATCCATCATAGAGAACAGCCTTCACACCTACCACCGGATATCCAGCCAGAGGTCCTTTCTGTACAGATTCCTGTACACCCTTTTCTACTGCCGGGAAATAGTTCTTCGGAACTGCTCCACCAACGACAATCTGATCAAATACATAGGAAGATTCCAGATCACCGGACGGCTCGAAGGTCATTTTAACATGACCATACTGTCCGTGTCCACCGGACTGTTTCTTATATTTGTATTCTACATCTGCTTTCTTGCGGATCGTCTCACGGAATGCTACCTTCGGTTTTACCAGTTCCACATCTACTTTGTATTTTTCAGCCAGGGTGCTGACAATCACAGACAGATGCTGATCACCCATTCCATAGAGCAGACTCTGGCGATTTTCAGAATCATTCACGGTCTTCACGGTCAGATCCTCGTCCATAATCTTGGACAATGCCTGAGAGATCTTGTCCTCATCCCCTTTATTCTTTGCTTTATATGCCATGTATGTGTAAGGCTTGGAGATATCTGTCTTACCATACATCACTGGAGTTGCCTTGGTAGAAAGGGTATCTCCGGTCTTGCAGCCTGCTTTTCCGATGGCTCCAATGTCACCAGCATGAAGCTCCGAAACCTCCTCCAGCTTGTTGCCCCTCATCACATAGAGTTTGCTCAATTTTTCCTCTGTCTCGGAAGATGCATTATACAATGTATCATCGGATTTCACAACACCGGAGCAAACCTTGATCAAAGAATATTTTCCAATGAACGGATCTGCAATGGTCTTAAATACATAGGCGGATTTTGCTTTTGCAAAGTTATAATCTGCCTGGAAGATCTCGTTCGTCTTCATATTGATACCAGCGCAGGCTACTTTATCCGGTGACGGGAACAGTTCTACAATGTCATTCATCAGATTGTGAATGTTTCTCAACTCTACATTGGATCCCATAGATACCGGAATGATGGTTCCATCGTCTACGTTGGTCTTCATAGCTGCTCGAATCTCTCCAACAGAGAACTCATCTCCTGCAAAATAGCGTTCCATAAACTCTTCGCTGGTCTCTGCCACTGCATCCAGCATAGCCTCCCGATAAATATCCAGGTTTGGACGACAATAATCCGGGATCTCACAGTCTTCTCTCTTGCCGATACCGGTAAATCTTCTTCCTGCCATCTTCATGACATTGACATAGCCAACAAACTTCTCATTTTCACGGATCGGCTGATAAAACGGAGCAATTTTCTTTCCATAAAGCTCAGTCAGTTTCTCTACAACTGCACGGAAGGATGCATGATCCACATCCATCTCAGATACAAAGAACATACGCGGCAGCTTATATTTCTCGCAAAGCTCCCATGCCTTCTCTGTTCCGACTTCCACTCCTGCTTTTCCGGATACTACGATGATTGCTGCATCTGCCGCTGCAACTGCCTCTTCCACTTCCCCTACAAAGTCGAAATATCCCGGTGTATCAAGAATATTAATTTTGGTATTCTGCCAGATAATCGGTACTACAGATGTATTGATGGAAAACTTACGTTTGATCTCTTCCTTATCGTAATCGCTGATGGTTGTGCCGTCGGTCACTTTTCCGAGACGTCCGGTCAGTCCGGACACGTATGCCATTGCTTCGACCAGACTGGTCTTACCGCTGCCACCATGTCCCAAAAGAACCACATTACGGATACTGTCAGTTGTGTAAACGTTCATAGCTTTTTCCTCCGATGCCATTTAGTAATCATGTTAGAATTATACTAAAATATTTCAAAAATATCAAGGTCTTTGTGTAAATTGACTATATCTTTTTCGTTTTTCTGTTTTTTTACAGTCAGATACAAAAACAAGGGGCTGTCGCACTAGCAAATATTTTTTGCTGGGCGGCAGCCCTGCTTTATGCCCCAATGGGGGCGAAATCGGTTGTGATTTGCTCCCATCCCTTATAAAC
>NZ_DBLYVB010000011.1:56768-85301 GCF_057604405.1 Hominiventricola sp. | reverse complement strand
ACAGCCTCGGAATTTGCAGTCAAAAAAATGGAAACTTCTTATTTTTGAAAGGCAGGACAATGAAATTTTTTATGCCGCTACTTTGGTAGAAAATGATTGTGTGCCGGAGATGATATTTTTACAAACGACTTACAGACAACGCTTAAAGAATAGCAAACCCAGTCGAGCCAGTCAACGGCAAGATGAACGGCTCTTGCAGAGCCGCCGTTGACAGCCCCGCCCGGTTTTGCAGTTAGGCAGCCAAGGAGCGACAGCCTAAAGTGCTGCCGCCCCTTACTTTTATGATACAGCATCAACTTTGAAAGTATATCCTTTTAATGATTTAACTGCTTTGTGAATGCCAAACTGAGGGTCTACTTCCATGAGTATGTGTACATGGTCCGGCATGATTTCCATTTCCATGATGTCTACAGAAATATTTGCAGCATATGCAAGGAGAAGTTCCTTTAATCTGGTATCTATTCCATTTGTTAAAATTTTGCGTCTATACTTAGGACACCAAACAACATGGTATTTACAAGAATAGACTACATTGCTATTGGATTTATATGTAATATTCATATATGTATTATATGCCATTTTTAAATCTAATACGAGGATATTTTGTTCCATCGGGGGTTACTTGCGTAAATTCGATGGAAGTGTCTTATATCCCCATAGCTAAAGCAAGGGGTTTTACGACACACTGGATAATCTTATACACAATCTTATTTTATCACACATGGCTTATCGGCACCCGTTTTTTCACTTCCGCCGATACCACACCGATCAGCAATCCGGTAATCACGCCTGCTGCCAGCAGCACGGGACCATAATAGATGAGATTCACGGATTCCAGCACCAGCATGGCCATAAAAAGCTGACCCACGTTATGCATAACACCACCTATCATACTCACACCATAAATACTGAATGCACCGCTTTTTTTTGCCAGCAGCATAGCAAGGAAACTGACCACAGCACCTGAAAGACTATAAAGAATCATGGACAAGTTTCCAAAGAGAAATCCAGAAAGGAAAATCCGCATCATGTTCACGCAGAGTGCTTCCACTGGAGTCAATGTGTACAGTGCCCATACGATCACGATATTGGCAAGTCCCGGTTTTACACCAGGTATCCCAAGCGGAATGGGAATCAAAAATTCAATATATCCGGCAATCAGACCAAGGGATGTCAAAAGTCCCATCAGTGCCAGCCGTCTTGTTTTATCATTTCTCATAAAATATCCTCATATACTATATGTTCAAATTATAATATATGAATTTGTAAAATACAACTATATTGACAACTAAAACAGCCGTTGGACATATAGAGACATTTCTCTTTACTATGCCCGAAAGCACTTCACTCGCCTGAGAAATCTCCTGATTTTTATCTTCAAAATAGGAACAATGGACATATAGTTCATCTCCATGGCCCTAACACCCATAGTAAAAAGAATTGTTGGATGTATGGAGCCATTCTGTGGCTATCCGCCCAACAGCCATAAAATTGATCGCGGAAATACTGAAAAACAGCCGAAAATACTACTCCGTGCAAGTGTTTATGGGTAGAGAAACCAGAACAATGTCTCTATGCCCAGCCCTCATAAATCAGAAAACAATAACAACCAAAATGAACTGTGATTCTTCATTCCTCTTTGACCTTTCTCACTCTTTCGTATATAATATTTCCTTGAAAGAAGTGGTTTACTATGAAAAAAGAACTTTTTACATTTACCGGTACGGCAGGAAATTCCCTGTCGGCTGTCATCTGGCTTCCGGAAAAGACACCAAAGTTACTTTTCCAGATTACCCACGGAATGACAGAACATATGGGACGCTATGAGAAACTGGCAGAAAAGCTTACCGAACAGGGGATTGTTACCGCGGGATTTGATCTGCCGGGACATGGACGAAACCCGGGACGCCCGGACTGTGCATCTTTTGGTGAAGCAGGATGGACACAGACCCTTGCCGATATGCAGTCATTTTCGGAACAGCTGACATCACGCTTCGCAGGTGTTCCTCTGGTACTTATGGGATTTTCCCTGGGATCTTTCCTGGTAAGAGATTATCTGAGCAGCGGATATACCATTCCATCGGCCGCTGTTATTATGGGCACAGGTACCCAGCCGTCCCTGATACTGTCCGGCATCAAAAAACTGGTGGAACTTCAAACCGGCCGGGACGGATTTCGACTGGCTCTGCTCTGATGAACAGGAGCTGGAAGCTTACATGTCCGATCCACTCCGACGGGCCAATATTTCCTCTGGTCTGTTTTGGCAGCTGCTGGATGCCATGCAGCGTACTGCACAGCCAGAAGCCTATGCATCCCTTCCGAAAGAGTTTCCGGTGTTACTGCTTTCCGGAGCAGCTGATCCTGTCGGTAGTTTTGGTGAAGGTGTAAAAACGGTTGCAAAGATTATGAAAAAAGCAGGCATGAACAATGTTCAGCTGAAACTGATTGCTCATGCCCGCCATGATGTGTTTCATGAATTACAAAATGGTGCCGCTGATGAGACGACAGAACTTCTGCTTTCCTTTCTGCATTCCTTCCTTATTGCACCAAGATTTCCAGCTGCCTCATAGGCTTTTTCAAAGAAATATTCCTGTGAATTCAGCGGCTCTTCTCCATCAGGTCTGGATACATGCCGGTAACTGCCGTCTGCCAGCTGTACTCTGGCTTTTACATTGTCTTCCAGCATAATGCGGAACATCGCTCTCAACCGGTCACGTAATGCCTCATTTTTGATCGGGACTGCCACTTCTACCCGGCGAAGGGTATTTCTGGTCATAAAATCTGCAGATGCAATAGATACCTGTTCCCGCTCACCGGTTCCGAAGAAATAGATTCTCGAATGCTCCAGATAACGGCCTACAATACTGATTACTCGGATGTGATCGGTTTTTCCTGCAATACCACTCTGAATACAGTTAATCCCACGAATCACCATCTCAATGCGGACGCCTGCTTTTGACGCTTCGATCAATTTATCAATGATCTTCTTATCGGTCAGGGAATTGATCTTAATACCGATATACGCATCCCGGCCTTCTATTGCCTCTGCAATCTCCCGATCCATCAGCTCCAGAACTTTATTCTGCAGACATTTCGGTGCTACCATAAGCGTATTCACATGATCCACCGTCTCGCCCATGGCCAATGCCTGAAATACCATCATCGCATCCTGTCCGATTTCAGGATCGGCAGTCATCAGTGAAAGATCCGTATAAAGCCGCGCCGTTTTCTCATTATAATTTCCGGTACCGATCTGGGTAATGTATTCGATCTTTCCTTCTTCTCGTCTGGTAATGAGGCAGAGTTTGGAATGAACTTTTAATCCATCCAAGCCATAGATCACATGACAGCCTGCATCTTCCAGCCGTCTGGACCATTCGATATTATTTTCCTCATCAAAACGGGCCTTCAGTTCTACCAGTACATCCACCTGCTTGCCATTCTCCGCAGCCTCCACCAGTGCTTCTACCACTTTACTGTCTTTTGCCAGACGGTAAAGTGTCATCTTAATGGACACTACTTTCGGATCCCAGGCAGCTTCATGAAGCATGTTTAAGAATGGTTTAATACTCTCATATGGATAAGAAAGCAGAATATCTTTTTCCAGAATCTGCGGAATCATCGGCTGTGCACGGTCGATCATAGGACTGTTCTGCGGAATCCGTTTCTGGTAAAATAACTCCGGCTTTGTGCGGAGTTCATCCTGAATCCGGAACAGGAAGGAAAGATCCATAGGAGATTCCATCCGGAATACCTGCTGTTCTTTCAGACCCAATACTTCGCAAAAACGCCTCAGAATGGTCTCATCCAGCTCACGGGTCATTTCCATGCGGACCGGACAAAGTTTTTTGCGAAGCTTCACTACTTCTGCCATATGATCCCGGTAATTCAAGTCTTCATCATAAATACTGTCTGCATCAATATCTGCATTTCTTGTAATACGGATCAATGATTTTGCTACAATCTTATATTTCCGGAATACTTTAGGCAGAAAATGCAAAATCAGTTCCTCCGCCAGCATAAAAGAACCTGGTCTTGATGGAATTGCAATCAGACGTTCAAACACTCCGCTGTTGCAGGGAATAATGGCGATTCTCTCTTTCTCACTCCGGGTTTCCAGAACTGCCACTGCATAGATATCTTTATTTTTCAAAAATGGAAATGGCTGCTTTTTTCCTACAATGATTGTTGACAGAAGTGGCTGAATCTCACTTACAAAATACCGTTCCAGATATTTTGATTCATCTTCTGTCAATTCCGAAAAGCAGATCAATTCTACTCCCTGTTCACTGATCTGTCCCATCAGTTCACGGTAAATCTGATCTTTTCTGGCAGTCAGTTCCTGAATTCTCTTCAGCAGAGCTGCAATCTGTTCCTTGGCCGTCATATTGGTTTTATTTTCCCGTTCTTCTTTCTTCAGAAGCATCATATCGTGAAGAGAGCCAATCCGGACCATAAAAAATTCATCCAGATTGCTTTGAAAGATAGAGAGAAAACTCAGTCGCTCACATAACGGATTTCTGCCGTCTTCTGCCTCTTCCAGTACTCTCTCGTTAAATTTCAGCCACGATAATTCCCTGTTTTGATAACAGGCTCTGTCATCAATCATGTTCTTTATGTTCTCCTGTCACGGAATATTCTACCCATTCTGCAATATTTACCACATGATCAGCAATACGTTCAAAATATTTTGCAACCATCATCATATCAACGCACAGCTCACCTTCATCCGGATTCTGGGCAATTTCCTGAATTACTTCTGTCTTAATCTGATTAAACAGATCATCCACCGTATTGTCTTCTTTCATCACTTTTCTGGCCAACAGAAGATCTTTTCTGACGAATGCATCAATACTTTCTGTGAGCATGCTCATGGCAGATTCCGCCATCTGCTGAATATGTACATGCTGGGTCAGTTCACTGTTTTCCAAAAACTTTGTAATATCTGCAATGTCGGAAGCCTGATCTCCAATCCGTTCCATATCCGAAATCATCTTCAGTGCTGCGGAGATATTTCTCAGGTCTCTTGCTACTGGCTGCTGCTGCAGGAGAAGTTTCATGCAAAGATTTTCAATTTCCCGCTCTTTATTATCAATTTCATACTCTGTTAAAAATGCTTTCTGTCTGGCCTGTTTATCAGAATGAAGAAGTGCTGTCATGGCATCTGCCACTGCTTCTTTACAAAGTGCTCCCATCTCGATCAGGTCTTCATTTAACTGCTGCAGCTGCTGCTGAAATTTGTCTCTCATAACATCAACCAAACCTTCCTGTAATATAATCCTCTGTTCTCTTATCCTTTGGCATAGCGAACAGTTTTTCCGTATTATCAAATTCTACGACTTCTCCCAACAGGAAGAATGCCGTGTTGTCAGAGATACGGGCTGCCTGCTGCATGTTGTGGGTAACCATAATAATGGTATAATCTTTTTTCAGTTCCAGTGCCAGATCTTCTACTTTAGATGTAGAAATCGGGTCCAGGGCAGATGTCGGCTCATCCATCAGAAGCACTTCCGGCTGTACTGCCAGGGCACGGGCAATACAGAGACGCTGCTGCTGTCCACCGGACATGCCAAGTGCACTCTTCTTCAGACGGTCCTTCACCTCATCCCAGATAGCTGCATCACGAAGGGATTTTTCCACGATGTCATCCAGATGGGCTTTATTGCGGATTCCATGGGTTCTTGGTCCATAGGCGATGTTATCGTAAATGCTCATCGGAAACGGATTGGGTTTCTGGAATACCATACCGACTCTTTTTCTAAGGAGTGTTACATCCATATTTTTATAAATGTCCACACCATCCAGTGTTACCTCACCGGTAATTTTACATCCTTCTACCAGATCATTCATCCGGTTCAGAGATTTTAACAATGTAGATTTTCCGCATCCGGATGGTCCGATAAAAGCAGTGATCTCTTTCTCTGGAATATCAAGATTAATATTTTTTAATGCATGGAAATCATCATAGTAGAGATCCAGCTTTGATATGTTGAATTTTCCCATAATTCTTTTAGCTCCTCGTAAACTTCTTCGCTACAAATGCAGAAAGGGCATTGATTAACAGTACCATAACCAAAAGGACAACCGCTGTTGCATAAGCCTGCTCCGTATAAAGTCCTTCATTTAGCAGGGCATACATATGAATTGCCAAGGTACGTCCTGACGCCATCATGTCAAAAATCGGAATTCCACTTAATTTTGTCGTCGGGATACCAGGTACTGTTCCTGCCGTATAGATCAGCGCCGCAGTCTCACCAGTGATACGTCCGATCGCAAGGATAACTCCGGCCAGAATTCCCGGAATCGCACTCGGCAGAATAACTACAAACACGGTTCTTAACTTACCTGCACCCAGACCGAAGCTTCCTTCCCTGTAAGAATCCGGTACAGACTTCAGTGCTTCCTCTGTCGTTCTCATAATGGACGGCAGCACCATAATCGCCAGGGTCAGGGCACCACTTAACATGGAATAGCCCCAATGGAATGCCACACCAAACATCAGATAGCCGAACAGACCGTAGACGATAGAGGGAATACCTGACAGTGTTTCTGTAGTCATACGGACAACTTTTACCAGTTTATTTCCTCTTTTGGCATATTCCACCAGATAAATAGCAGAGAATACGCCAACCGGCACGGCAAAAAGCAGCGTTACCAATGTCATAACAATCGTATTAATGATGGCCGGCATCATAGATACGTTATCCGTATTGTATTCCCATGCAAACAAGCTTGGCTTCAGGCATGGGATACCTTTGATCAGAATATATCCGATCAGGGCAAGAAGAATTGCTGTGGTAATTCCTGCGGATAACCAGACGATCGTTCTTAAAACACTCGCTTTCAGTTTCTGAACTTTTGTATAATTTACTTCTTTTTTCTTTTTATCCATTGTTACTTGCTTTCTCCCTTCTTGATCAGTGAGAACAGCAGATTAATGATAAGGATAAATACAAACAGTACTACTCCGGTCGCAATCAATGCTTCCCTGTGAAGACCTGCTGCATATCCCATCTCCAATACAATGTTCGCTGTCATAGTACGGACACCTGCCAGAAGGCTTCCCGGAATCACCGGCTGGTTACCTGCTACCATGATAACTGCCATCGTTTCTCCTATGGCGCGTCCGACTCCCAGAATCACACCTGCCATAATTCCGGATTTTGCTGCTGGAAGTACTGCACAGAAAACACTTCTCTCATGGGTATCTCCCAATGCCAGAGCACCTTCGTAATAACTTTCCGGCACTGCCCGGATCGCACTTTCAGATACTCCGATAATCGTCGGAAGAATCATGATTCCAAGCAAAATGGATGCTGTCAGCACTCCTTTTCCACTGGTTCCGGTCAGATGCTGGATAATCGGTACAATCACTACCAGTCCGAAGAAGCCATAGACAATAGACGGAATTCCTGCCATCAGTTCAATGGCCGGCTTCAGAACCGGATAAAGTTTCTTAGGGCAAAATCTTGCCATAAAAACTGCACACAGAATTCCAATCGGCACACCTACGATAATTGCACCTGCAGTTACGTAAATACTTCCCACAATCATTGGAAAAATACCGAAGATTTCATTCATGGGTTTCCATTTCATTCCTGTCAGAAATGCGGTTGGCCCGATTTTCGCAATTGCAGGCAGTCCATTTGCAAACAGGAAAATACAGATCAATGCAACCGCCAGGATCGATACACATGCAGCAATCAGAAAAACAATGTGCATGATGATTTCTTTTATGTCTTTCATATAGACGTTCTCTCCAATTTCAAAACAAAAGGGTGAAACCTGATGTTTTCACCCTCCTTGTCGTTCTTGTCAGTCTGAATGGCCTTACTGCGCAATCTCAGACCAGTCAGTGGTTGCTCCGGTGTAGATGTTCAGCACATCTTCAGAAGTCAGCTCATCAATGGTGTTCTCTTTGTTTACAATGACTGCGATACCATCAAGTGCGATTACCTGTCCAGTCAATTCTGCTGCTTCTTCATCCTTCAGCTCTCTGGAAGCCATTCCGATGTCATAGGTTCCGTCGATCGTGGAAGTCATACCGGTAGTAGAATCACTCTGCTGTACCTCGATGGTTGCATTCGGGTTTACTGCTGCATAAGCCTCTTTCAGTTTCTCCATAACCGGAGTAACGGAAGAAGAACCGCCAACGGTGATCTTGCCTTCGGCTCCTGTTCCTTCAAATGCACCGGTGTTGCCTTCGCTTACATATCCGTTCTCTTCTACAACTGCCTGGCCCTCTTCGCTTAAGATGTAATCGATGAAGTCTTTTGCAAGACCCGTCGGCTCGCCTTTGGTTGCGATGTTAAACGGACGGGATACTTTGTATGTACCATCTTTTACATTCTCTGCAGTTGCCTGTGCTCCGTCGATCAGAACTGCTTTTACCTGATTCTCATCAAGTGATCCTAAAGATACATATCCGATTGCGTTTTTGTTTCCTGCTACCGTTGTCATCATAACAGAAGTACTGTTAGTGATCTCTGCACTGTCGATGGTGTTATCTACTTTATTACCATCTGCATCTTTCTGCTCAATACCGAACAGCTCGATGAATGCGCCTCTGGTACCGGATCCATCCTCACGGGAAAGTACGGTGATTGCTCCGCTCATAGAACCAGCTGCTGCAGTATCGTCTGCTGCAGTGGTATCTGCTGCGTCTGCAGTGCTGTCCTCTGCGGTATCAGCTGCTGCGTCCGTGGTGCTCTCTGCTGCTGCGGTATCATTGGAGCTGCTTCCACATCCTGCTACGGAAGCTGCTGTCATTGCCATAATCATCATTGCTACGATTGTCTTTTTCATAATAGATTTTCTCTCCTTCATACGAATGAAATGATGTTTTTATTCTGTACCTGTTCCTTAAGTACAGGTAAGATCATAAAGGAGAAATGTAAAATCCATTATCGTAATTGCGTGAAATGTTTGTAAAATGTGATTTTACATAAAACAATCACAAAAGTACCCATCTGTGAAACGGGACTGCGGACGTTCCTTTTCACAGATGGGCACTTTCTTATTCTTATAATTCTTCAATTTTGTAAGTGGTATATCCTTCGTAATAGTAACTATGGTCAATTCCTTTCATATAGACCTCACGACTGTCTACCTCGTCCGTCAGTGCCTCTTTCAGAAGCACTTTGATCTCCACATCTTTGATGGGACTTCGTTCCATGGCAAGAAGATAATCTTCTTTGTCTACCTTACTCCAGTCCACTACTTTACCGATTTCCATTTTCAAAATATGATCCAGCCAAATACGGGTACTGCGTCCATTTCCTTCCCGAAATGGATGAGCCACATTCATTTCCACATATTTTTCGATGATTTCATCATACGTGGACTGAGGCATTTTCTCAATATTGCCAAGCGCCGTCTCCAGATACATCACCGGAGCAAATCGAAAATTGCCTTTCGCCAGATTTACCGTACGTATTTTTCCTGCAAAATCATACAATTCTTCAAACAGACACTTATGAATCTCCTGTAATGCCGCAAAAGTTCCCGCCTTCAGACTGTCAAGCGTTCCGCTTTCAAATAACCACAGTGCCTTTTTCTTACTGATTTTCTCTTCCTCACGGGCAAGTTCCGCTGAATCAGTAATACCTAATTTATTTTCGAGCGCCATATCGCACCTCCGTTAATTTTCATTATAGAGAAATCCATCCTTGAAAACAACAGTCTTTCCTTTAATGCTGAATATTTTCATCCGGATACGGGCCTGCCAGATTGGAGAAACTGTTCCAGTCTGCATCCAATGAGATTTCATAGGTCTCACCGTTGGCAGTTACCACCGTCCAGATGGAAGGATCTGCCGAATAATTCTGATATACCTTCTTCACCGGCTGTCCATTATATTGTCCGGAATGGGTTACATACCAAATGGCTGCACTCTCGTCATCTGGAAAATCTAACACCACTCCCGGCATTTCCACCTGTCTGGCAAGTTCAGCCGCACTGACAGTGGGTGACCATATCAGGTCTGATGCCAGATTCATGGTCTGAATAGAATTTTCCGCTCCCGGCACATCAGCGAAGCACCGGCTTAAGAAGATACGGCCATGTTCCAGATCCTCCGATGACATGGCAAAGTCCACGGTTCCATCATCATGGGAGAAATAATAGCACTCCTTTACCAGATATCCTGTCAGATCATAAAGTTCCTCCAAAGCTTTCTGTGCATGGGCTTCTGCCTCTGCTTCCGTATAGCAACTCTGCATACTGTCTTTGTAGCTATCCGGAAAATACCAGTGAAGGAATGCATTCTGAAAACCGGCGCGGTGTTCTGCTGTATTTATCGTCTGCGCCTCTTCTTCTGTGGTATTTTCCATATCCATCTGTTCCACAAGTTTCAGAAGCTCCCGCACTTTTTCCGGTGATTCTGCGTAAGCTTTCAGATTGTCAATACCAAGCAAACTCTGTGCCCGGTCTATATCCACGTAGGAAATGATCTGCTCATCCGTACCGTACCACTGCACTTCTCCGAGATTGTCTGTCAGTGCCAGCATCAGTACCGCAGTGACGGACAGATCCTCATCAAGTACTGTCTCATCCACTTCATCTGTTTCTAATAAGAAATGAAATTCATAGGGTTCCTCCGATGTCTGCAGCTCCGTCTTATAAGAGAGACTCGCAAATACCGAATCAGGCCTTGCCTTTGCAATAGCTCCCAGAAGTTTTCCATTGGCAGAAGCATCTCCCACGTAAGGATTTCGTGCTTCGTAGAGAAGTTCTGCTGCCTGTGTTTCGGTATCTACTGTTACCGTGCTGCTTCTGCTCTTTGTCTGACCATCCTTTGTCCCTGTATTATTTCCAGATGGATTGCTGCGGTTACTTCCCAGCAGGAGAAATACTGCCACAATCAGAATCACGGCTGCCACTCCGGTTCCAACTGCTGCCTTTTTATATTTCAGCACATGCTGGATTCTGCTCTTTACATTCGGTTCTCCAAATCCCAGCGGCATGGAAAGAGACTGTATGGGTTTCTCCGATGCAAACTGCAAAAGGGCCATACTGTATTCTTTTTTGCGCGCTTTTCCAATGAGTTCCAGTACTTTTTCATCACAGCTCATCTCCATATCCCGGCACATCACCGTCCATGCGGCCCACACCAGTGGATGAAACCAGTAGACAGCCAGCAGAAGACACGCCATGGCTTTTACAAGCTGATCCTTCCGCCGGATATGATACTGCTCATGAAGAAGTACCATCTCCCTGCTTTCTGGTTTCATTCCATATGGAAGGTAAATCTTCGGATGGAGCATCCCCATAGCAAATGGAGACGGGAGACTGTCACACTCATAGATCGGAATCTTCCCCCAGTCAGGATGGTGATTCTGTTCCTCTGCCAACACAGCCTTCTTCAGTTTCCGGCGAATACGCCAAAGGCTGAATACGTAGTAACCTGCCAGAGCTGCCATACCGATGACCCAGATGCGGGATGCCAGCCGAAGTACTCTTTTCTCTCCTGCCACATGGATGATTGGCCGAGCAGGCGTTTCCTGCTGTTCCCCACCTGCGATGGAAATTTGTTGTGAATTCTCCATCGGCTGTACTTTTGATGAATTGTCTGACCGCAGAACTGCTGCCTGCTCAACACTCGTCTGCTCACTTACCGTCTGCCCCACAGCTGTCTGCTCACCCTGGAAGATTCCCACCGGTGTGCTAATGGAAAACGGACAGAGCAGTCGGAAAGCCACCACCAGCCACAGAGCATACAGATATTTTTTCGGAGCCTTATGAAAAATCAGATGCAGTACCAGTACTGCCAGAATACACCAGCCCGCTGTCATGCTCATTTTCAGGATCTGTGTAAAAACCTGCTCCAGATACATACTCAATCCTCCCGATATTCATCAATCAGCTTTTTCAGTTCCTCTGCTTCTTTCCCTGATAATTTCTTATTTCCCAGAAATGCAGTTAAAAATCCTGGCAGCGATCCTGAAAAAGTCCGCTCCACAAACTCATCTGACTCCTTCGCCTGCACTTCCTCCTGTGTCACCAGCGGCGTCACTACCGCATGCTCATTTTGCAGCACTCCCTTTTCACAGAGCCGCTTGATCTCTGTATAGGTGGTCGATTTTTTCCAACCAAGCTTTTCCGCACACAGCTTCACCAGTTCTCCTGATCCAATCGGTGCATGCTCCCATACCAACATCATGAAGCGGTAATCACTGTTGCATAATCTGAACTCTTCCATACATATATCCTCCGAAAGAAAAAGTCGGTTATTGTAGACCTGTTTCTTAATTCAAGTCTACAATAACCGACCAACAATGTCAAGGAGGATTTTCAGAAAGTGTCAGCTTCCCGCCAGGACAATCAAAGAACAATTTTCCTGGCGGGACCATTATATTTCTATCTCTATTGGCTGGGTCTATATTACATTTCCATCTCTACCGCATCCACGTTTTTCATTTTCGCAGGAACTTTTTTTCCCTCATCTTTCTTTCAGTTACAATTTCACCGAAATTATCAAATTTAAGCTAGTATGGCAGGAACTTTTTTCCTGTTTGTTTAGCCAAGACCCATGCGATTATTTTAATGCATAACAGAAAAATAACTGATCAAAATTTCTTTAATATAGTTATATCTTCTGGCATAGGAATTTTCTACTCGAATCAGCTGCAAATCATGAGCCTCACAGATCTCTTTTTTCTTCTTATCCCGATTTTTTACAACTGCATCATCAAAATGTTCTTTTCCATCCAATTCGATCGCAAGCAGAGGAATTTCCTGTTCTCCATTTTTTTCATATACTACAAAATCAAATCGCCCGCTGTAAAAGAGGTCATTACAGGTATCATTCTCCCAAAACACATGCGAAATAGGAACTTCTTTATGTACCAGATAGCGGCTTTGCGTCATCCATATATTTTCCAACGCATGACTTAGGTTTCGTAAAAAAGCTTCTTCTGTTATACTGCTAAAAGGTTTTACTCCTAGAGCCCTGGAATTTGCCATTTTGGGTGTAACTGTGGAAGTTCCATTTGAACGAACATATTCCACTAACTCATACAGATCATCTTCTTTCTGATTCTGATGAAGGCGTTCCAGATTTTTGTAACTCGACACAAGAATCAATTTGTCTTTTGCACGGGAGGTTGCCACATTGATCAATTCTTTGTTATTTTTCAACCATTCGTAGGTCTGCTGCTGTGTCTGATCCGTAATAGCAGTAGAAAAAAGAATCACTTCTTTTTCATCCCCTTGAAAAGCATGCACAGTACCACAAGATACATTCGCTACCTGTAACCTATTCAGTTCCTCTTCGATAAGCCGTTTTTGATTTACGAATGGTGTGATAATTCCTATTTTTTTATCCCTGTTTTGTGCCGCATAACGGGCGATTGCCCTGGCCTCTGCTGGTGAGGTATTCTTCTCTACCGAGGAACTTTCCTGCATATCTACATAAACTAAGGGATGTTTTTCATTACTTTGCGTTTCAATTTTAAGCTTTGAATGATAATATTTACGGTTATTAAAATCAATAATCTTTTTATTACAACGATAATGTTTTTTCAGCAAAATCTCATCACTTACTGCATCACAGGCCAGATAAGTTTTGTAAATAGAATTTTTCCGATAGTCATACTCTTCAGAAATTCCATATCTCTTTTTCAATTTATTATTTGTTATTTCATCCAATAAAATCACCGGACTCAATTGCTGCGGATCTCCTACCAGCATCAGACTTTTTCCTCTGATAACAGGAACCAGCGATACTGCAAGATTGCATTGACTGGCCTCATCCATAATCACCATATCAAACATAGGCTCTGCATCCCCAAGCCTGTGTGCAGAAATACAGGTTGTTGCAATAACCGGAAAAATCTTTTGCAGACTGGATATATTTTGCTTTTTCGATAAATACTGCCGAAATGCATCCATCTGTTCTTCCGGGTCGTCCATATAAATAATCTCTTTTAAATCTTTATTTCCCGGCTGATCTAATTTCTGCAAATAACTGACGGATATATAATAAAGATATTTTTTCAGTTCTTCTTCGTCATGATCCAGAAATGAAAATACCTCTTCCTCTGAAACTGTTCCTGTTGTATGGATCTTTTTCTCAATCTGTGCTTTCTGGCGTCCACTCAAATCTGCTTCAAAAGGAAGCATCTGCAACGCCTGATTATGTTTTTCTCCATAATCAAGTAAACGTTCAATTGTTTCTTCTCTTTCTTTTAAATCCAAAAGTTCTTCATATTTTCTTAAAAGATTCGATAAATGTCTTGCTCTCTTTTTCCGTTCATCTTTATTTCGATCCAATGTCGAGCCAAATACTTTAATAAACTGTGCCTCTTCATACATATTTTTTATGATCTGAAGTGCTTCTTTTGTTTTCTGCTGATTTCCAAGACGCAAAATAGGAAAAAGAATTCTTTTTCCATGATATGTAAGCTTTGAAAGTTTGTCATACACTCCATTGATTGGATGATTATTATAGGATACAAACAAAACTGTCCGTTCATTGAAAAAAGCAGTCACGATCGTATTTATAATAGTATTCGTTTTTCCTGTTCCTGGTGGTCCTTGAATATACGCTACCGGATATTTCATAGCATTATGAATTGCCAACAATTGATCCAGATTCACATTTTTATTCAGCAATGCCATCGGATATGCGCCTGTTCTTCTTGGTCGTTCCAGCAAATCTCCAAAAAATGCTTTCACCGGTATAGAGATTTCCCCACACTGATACATTTTTATAACCGACTCATACTCTTTATGAAGATCAAGTGGAATTTCCGTCTCAAGCCCAATCAAATATGGCATATCATCTACTAAATCACGTTTTTTCACCAGTCTTCGGGAAATACGATCTTTAATCTGTTCTTGATTTTCTTCAAACTCCTCCAGCAATTCATAATCTTCTGCATCCAGAAAACGCCGGACACTCTGTACCGTCCCATCTAAAGAAAATTCCGTGCAGACGGTAATTTCTTCTTCCGGCTTTAAAGACTGCATCTTCACATCCAGATTCACTCTTCTATATGCCAGCACATACAAGCCTTTCTCTGTATGAATGCTCAAAACGTTCATCGCCAACTGCCGTAAATGAAGCTTTTTCTTTTCTTCCTTATCTCCGTCTATCTGGTACTGAAAATTTCTGACAATCTGTTGAAATTGTTCTAAGGTTAAACTTAGCCCTCTACCAGATAACTGGTCTCTATCCAGATAATGAATTAATGCATAATCTTTTGTATATGGTATCGTGTCCATCCTATGACACATTTCTAAATAAGTCAGGATTTTTAAATTCACAGAATGTTCAAAAACAGAAGCATATTTTTCCGGATACAGATAAATATCCTGTACCAGTTTTTCATTAACCGGACAATACGATCCCTCTACAATCCTCGAAGATAA
Source organism: Hominiventricola sp. (assembly GCF_057604405.1). Classification (NCBI taxonomy): domain Bacteria; kingdom Bacillati; phylum Bacillota; class Clostridia; order Lachnospirales; family Lachnospiraceae; genus Hominiventricola; species Hominiventricola sp. The sequence goes on along the minus strand of NZ_DBLYVB010000011.1, from coordinate 69,929 downwards.
AATACTATCAATCTTTATCCAATCAAGTCTTGTAATTGTCATCTTTCCCAGATGCAATCCATCTGCAGACAATGTACGATTCCGCACATTTAAATTTTGAATTCCAATCCAATATTTTGTTATTTGTTCTTCTTTATTCCGATATTCTATCTGAAGCCATCTACCTTCATGAATTGCGCGGAATATGTCATTTAAAACTGCATTCAATTACAATTTCACCTTCACGAAATCATGTCCCATTGCCGGGATTACTTTTTCTATCAAATCTTTCACCTTAAACCGGATACTAGAAGTGTTAATGCAGGGATGACAGCCGATATACTCGCCATCTAGTACATCCTCATCAATCAGGAGCTGTACCCGGTGCTCCTTATCATTCATTAACCCCATAACACTGACCGAGCCGGGTGTGATATCCAGGAATTCTTCCATATACTCTGGTTTTGCAAAAGAAAGTCTCGCGGACCCAATCTGTGCGGACAGATCTTTGGTATGAAATACTTTCGTATCCGGAATCATCAAGAGATAAAAGGCCGTCTTCTGGCGGTTGCACAGAAACAGATTTTTGCAGATCACTGCCTCCAGTAACTGGTCAACTTCCTTACAGTCTTCCATAGTCATAGTCGGCTCATGATCTATTCTCTCATACTCCACACCCAGACGATCCAGTAAATCATACGTACGAATTTCTTTTTCCAGTCTGCCTGCGGTATCCGCAGGTCTTCCCTTCTGTAATTCCATTATGCACGTCTCCTTTTTGCGGTAAATTTGTCTACTGTAACTTTTATCACTGCAACTGTCGCTGCCATCTCTTCATTGATTTCAAATGCTCTCTGTGTCTGGTTCTGCATGAGCAACTTTAAGCCTTTGATTTTCTCTTGCTCATTTTCTACCAGTTCGGCTTTTCCTCTTCCAAACACAGAAGCAAAGGAAGCGCCATATTTGCAGGGAACATCTCCTCCTGAAACCAGTTCCACATTCGTTTCCAGTTCCACACATACATGCGGATTTTCCTGCATTACATCCAGTTTATGTCCTTCCTTTGCACAGTGCAGGTAAAATACCAGTTGATTTCCCGCATATTCATATCCAAAATGCATGGGAACTACATACGGATACTCCTGCTCCATCATTCCCAGATGCAGAATCTTTGCCGCATCGATGATTTTCAATATTTCTGTAAGGTCCGTCACTTCCCGGTCTATTCTTCTCATCCTTCCGCTGTCATCCTTTCCTGAATCAGATACACATTTTTCTGAATTGTACCACAGTTTTTCCGTTAAGAAAAGCACAGCGCATCTTTTGATGACACTGTGCTTTTCACTCTTTATTCTGCTTTTTCAATCCGGTATACATTTGTCAGCTGCGCGGGTGCAGTCTCCAGAATGATTCCACCAAACCAGATGGTCACCACATCGCCTTCCTGTACTTTATCCCGAAGATTGTCCGTGGACATCACATAGTCTCCATCTGACAGCTCCATAAAACCGTCTGCCGTAGAAAGATACGTTACCAACAGATTTCCATCCCCGATCTCTTTTACTTCCCCATTAAAATGAAGTACCTCCGGCGGTATGGAGCCATCTCTCTCCATTTCTATATTCTGAAAGATCTCCGGTTCTCCATCCATCATCACAATCACATAATTTTCTCTGCCTCTCTGATATGCATAACCTGTTCCAAAATTCGACTGATCATTTTCTACAGGAAGCTGAGTTCCATCCACCTCCGATGTAATCTCGCCATCCATAACACCACATCCCAGCATGGAACTTACATACCCCGTATCCTGGTACACGATTCCGTCAATCATCACACAAGGCGGATATGCCATCGGCCGGTTCTCCGAAAGTTCCGGCAGTGTCACTGCTTCATTGTCCGATACTACCTGTTCTTCCTGCGTCTGTACTTGGACATCTGATTTCTGCTCGTCACTCTTCTGACCGCAGCCGCTCAAAAGTGCAATGGCCGCCATAAACATCATTGCTACTGATAATTTCTTCTTCATATGAATTACCTGCCTTTCCCTTTTCTTTTACTTATAAAACGGAAAATGGAAGGTATTTACTACAGAAAATTTCATTTTTTACAGTCCATATTCCTGATACAATTTCTCTCGGTACACTTTATCAGAAATTGCTTTCACTAAATCGTCTGACCGATGATCTCTCATCAATTTTTCATATAAATGATTAAGCCTATCTTCTCCAATCCTAATGCCTTCTTCTCTTGAACTGCTCATCTGTGAATCGTAATCACGAATTGCCTTCTGTCTCGCTTCATATTCCAGACGTTTCCGTTCATCTGCACTAAGCTTTTGCAAAACCTCATAGGCTTCGTTAATATAATTATCTTCTCCTGCCATTTTTTCAAAATCCTCTCTACTCTCTGCAGCCAGAAACCGCATCCATTTGATAATCAGCGGTTCCTCTTTTTGCTCCGGTGGAAGTTTCTTTAATTCTAATACATAGATCTCCAGTAAATCCGTATACTTTTGCTTCGTTGTCAGATCACAGAATGCAATTTCACGAAAGCACGTCCGGTCTTCATGAAACAGGTTAAAATTCAAAATACTGACCTGAATACATGGTTTTAAATTTTTATATTTATCCCCCTCTTTAACCTGTTCCGCATACATTTTACTTAAATAAAAAATAACCCGATTATTCCAGAATTCAAATGGTGCCACCTGCATTTCCAAATCCATCTGTGAACCATTTTTCATCCGTACCCGAACATCCAGAATACCATACTTACCATCTTCTGTATCTTTGCTGAGAATCGTTGGCATCAATGTAGTCTCTGCAATTTCTTCCGGATCTTTATTTAAAATTGCTGCAATAAATCCTTTTCTGATCTCCGAGTATGCCAATAATTCTTTAAAGCAATAATCCACTTTCGGGGACATTAAAAAATTATCTTTCGCTTTTGTTTTCATATAGCTTCTCCTTTCAAATCCTACAAAACAGATATCAAAAGAGAAACTTTCCTTTTTATAATTTTATCACAGATTCTTTTTCTCTGAAAGCTACTTCTTCCCGTATCTGCTCTGTATTAAATTGTGTCATTATCGGGAATTTTGCTCGATCAGAGCTCCGAAAATGCTTTTGCATTATTTAGATAAATTGTATATTTAGATAGTAACATATAGTTATTTAAAAAGCAACTTATTTTAAATAAAATACCAGGGAAATGTTCTCATCACTTTGCAATCCACGGGAAATCAACCCGGTGCACTCCTGAGTGAATGCGGAATTGACCAGATAGTCGGTGGAATCCATCCGATTCTGGATATCTTTTTTATGGTAAAAGCTCCTTAAAATCTTTTATTCTCGCACATTTATCCGATAACAACAAAGAGCCGCTTATTTCCAAATCTACTTGAAAATAAGCGGCTCAGACCACAACAGATTTTACATTTCCACACTATACAAACGGGTAGTGCTTTCTTCCTTTTTCTTCTATATAATAGAATCAGTAAATTCTGAGAGCCGAAAGGAGGTTTTTCCATGGGAATTTTTTCACGGAAGAAAAAAGAAGACAAGACTGCCGCTGACCCTGTATGGCAGGAGAATCCACTGTTTGAACAGGAAGGGCCACAAAGAATCTCTACTGTCAATGTCCCTATGCGCGATTTATACGATGAATTGTCGGCTTCTAAAAAAGGAGGCAGCGGACTTTTTAAAAAGAATTCAGATAAGTATAATGAAGTTTCTGACAGTATGGTTCGCGTGTTAAGTTTACTGGCTTCTCCTTTGAAAAAAAATGATTATGAATCCACAAAAGAAGTGGCACGTCATGTAACAAACGGTTATCAAAATCTGGTCTCCAAGTGCGACCGTTATCTGAATCGCTATGCTTTCTCTGACCGCGGTAAAGCCCGGCAGGATATTGTCGAGAAAATAAAAGCGCAGGCCATGGAAGACCAATTAACACTGACTACTTACTGGGGACAGTATCAGACTCTTCCTGCTTCGGAACAGGCTTCCAATGTATGGCAGGCTGTGGAAATCGCACGTCGCAAAAAGTTTTACATGAAAAAAGCGGATTCCGAACACAGTCATGTCGGTGGTTTAGCCAGTCGTCTGACGGTACTGAAAGAAGGCGATCTGGAGAACACGGATACTTCCGGCTTTTTTAAAGATGCTGAAATATTTACATATTATGAGGATAAAGAAGTTCGTATTTTCAAACTTATGGAACGAGCCCTCAAGCTGTCTCCTATTTCTGATAGCCTTTATGAAAAGGCAAAGGAAAAAATGTTAAGTTGTACTTCTTCCTGGGATCTGACAAATGTATCCATTCAATCACTGGCAGACATCTTAAAAAATATGGATGAAATGTTGACTGTTCCAGAATTTTCTTCTTATGTAAATTCCTTATGTGCACTTGCAGATTCTTATGATATCACTTCCTACAATATTCGATCAAAAGGTTTTTTAAACATAAATTTGCAAGATGGAGAGAGCATTAATCTTACTAATAGAAATGTAGCTACCAGCCGTATGGCCGATCTTCTTGGTGCCGGAGATGTAATTGCCCGATCAGAAACCGTCGAAATGGTGGAACCTGGAAAAACCACCGGAAGAGTTGGGAATCTGATGCAGAAAGCAGAAGGAAAAGCTGCCGCTGCTATTGCTAAACGTTATAAAAATAAAACCGCATCCTCTGATTCCGGTGATATTTCTCAGAAAATAACCGGTAATTTACAACGTCAGCTGACAAATCTTCAGGTACTGGATTATATTACAGGTCAGGTTGACAGGCATACAAACAATTATTTTATTCAGGAAGACGAGTCTACCGGAATGTTGACTGGTGCGACCGGAATAGATAATGATTTTTCCTTTGGTGATCCTTTCCAGTTAAATAACATCATCGGGCAAAACGGAATCAGTATCTTTAATGATGATGGAACTTTTCATATTCCACATATGGATGCAGCTATGGCAGATCGGATTCTGGCCGTGAACAAAGAACAGCTCTTCTTTCTGCTTGGCGACCTGTTGGAGCCATCCGCCATTGAGAATGCCTGGAAACGTCTTGCACAGGTACAGACAGCCATCAAAAAAGAAAAAGAGGAAAGCGGAAGTCATTTCTTTCTTCAAAATCAGGAATGGAATGCAGAGACACTGGAAGAATTTAAAAATAAGACCGTTACCGGAATGTTTAATATGAAATCAGGCGGAACTTACGTTTCAAGACTTTTACTATAAGATTCGCAAGTGGACGAATCGGAAAATATTTCCAAAAAATATCCGGCAATTTAAACTTCAAAAAAGGAGCTGTTGATCCCTCACCTATTTTGCAGCAACTCCTTTTTCTTCTGTTAGTTTTCATTACTCTTTGGGCAGGTGACTGTTCTTCCGCAATGACTCATTTTCCAGCTTCTTCTTCCATCATATCTCCATATAATCCGAAATCTTTGCTGAGCATGACTTTTCCTGTTTTCGCATTTTCATTTTTGATACTGTACAGCACATCCAGCATGGATACCGGCTCATTTCTCGCTGCTGCCAGGAAGGCGGCATTCAGAACGATATTTTTAATCGACCCACCGGAGATTTCAAACTGTTCCGCCAGATAATCATAATCCAGATATTCTGTCGGAATCTCATCGGAAAAACTGGATTTCCAGAGTTCTTTTCTTAAGCGTGCATCCGGGAGTGAAAATTCCACCACATATCGAATACGCCTCATGAATGCCTCATCAATATTTTTCCGATAGTTGGTCGCCAGAATCACGATGCCATCATACTGCTCGATTCGCTGCAGAATATAGGACACTTCCGTATTGGCATATTTATCCTTTGCCTCGTGCACATCACTTCTTTTTCCGAAGATCGCATCAGCTTCATCAAAGAACAGCACCGTATTGTTCTTCTCTGCCGCATTAAAAATTTCTTCCAGCCGTTTCTCCGTTTCACCAATGTATTTGTCGACTACCTGGGACAGATCAATCCGGTAAAGCGGCAGATTCAGCATATTGGCAATTACGTGAACTGCCATGGTTTTACCGGTTCCGGGCGGGCCATAAAACAATGCGGATACATTTTTTCCATAGGAATATCTGCTTTCCAGATTCCATTCATCATACACTTTATGCCGGTGCCATACGTGCGCACAGATATTGTTGAGAATCCTTTTTTGCTCCGGCCAAAGTTTCAGGTCATCAAAGGTATACTGAACCGGGATTCTTTTAATGCTGCCGCAGGATGGCTTCAGAAGAACTTCTTCACAGATTCGGCCGATCTCACTCTCACCGATGGTCAATGCAGCAGAGGTTACCACGATACGCTCCACAGCTTTGCGGATTTCTTCGGCGGAAAGTTTAAACTTCGAGCCTGCTGTAATGCAGTCTACCTGCTTTCGAATTCCATGTTCTTCCGTAAATCCCTTCCAGAGTGCAATTCTTTCTGGTCTTCCATACGCAGGCACCAGCACATACTCTACATGGCTGTGAATCCGCGGAATCACTTCTGCTTCCATATCTGTACACAAAAATACACGAATATTCTGAGCAAGCATCGGTCTCAGGAAATGCGTCAGTACCTGTTCCAGTGCTTCCTGACTGATATGATAAAGACAGATTCCACAATCAAGGAGCATGCCTTCCCGAATCAGTAACTGTGGATATAACAGGCCATCTTTACACTGCTGAATCTGCCGGATATCCGCCAGAATCATTTTCTGTCCTGTTGCATGGCATGCTTTTTTCAGGAGAAACTTCTTTCCGCATCCTGTATTTCCTGCGATCTGGACACAGTCCCTGTTCTCCTTTCTGAAGATATCTGAAAGTTCTTGCTCAACCGCCTCATTTACGTAGATTTCTCCAGGATCTTCCTCTCCTGTGTAAAGTTCAGTTCCCACACGGGTTAATTTTTCATCAATAACATCCGGATCCAGAAAATAGTCCAGGATTCTTGTATCTGCCCAGAAAACATGCCTCAAAAATAATCCATGATTTTTCTCACACTGCAAAATACGCCCGGCACATTCCCAGACCTGTTTCATCTCTTTATAAGTAACTTCCTCATCACACAACGATTCCATCACATCCAGTGTGATTCCATTCCACTGCTCTTTTGCAAACTGGTGAAATTCCGGATACAGAAGTCCTGCAATACAACAGTCCAGCAATTTTCTACTGATCTCTGTATTTCCACAAAGTTCGATCAGTCTCCTGTATTTTTCAGCTTCTTCACTCTCTTCGGCTAGCAAGTTCTGGTACACTTCCCTGATCTCACCTTCCTCCGACAATTCTGTTTCAAACAGGTGATGGTATTTTTCAGGAAGATTTTTTCCCTCTTTCATCTGGATCCATGCCAGAATCACTTCTGTCAGATACTGTATATATCTCATAGGCCCACCTTCTACAATTTCACTTTTTCTTATTCTACCACGATTTCTCTTTCTCCGAACGAAGCTTCTTCCCGTATCTGTTCTGCATTCAATTGTGTCATTATCGGGAATCTTGCTCGATTGGAGCTCCGAGAATGAGATGTGAATTAGCTAGATTTATTGCATATTTGCATTATAATATACAGTTATGTAAATAACAACATTTTTCCATCTCAAATTGCTTTTTTCTTTCCTCTATACTACGCCAAAAAAAGTGTGTGTTCACTTGTATTTATCTTTATTACCTTAGGTATTATTTATGCAGGTGTACGCAACGGAATCGAGCGCGTGTCCAAATTTATGATCCAATATCTCTGCCCCATCTTCGCAGCTATCATACTGATCAGCTCCGTGGCAAATGCTTTCGGTTGGATATCCATGTAAAAAATCCCACATTCAGAATAATTCCCACCATAGTGGATACCGGCGCAGCCAGACCGATCATGGTCAGACTCGCGTTGGGCTGAATACTCATAATGTAAGCAAATGGCAGACGTATCAACAAAGTCTGAATAAGTCCCTGGGTCATGACCCACACGGTTTTGTTATTTCCATTAAAGTAGCCTATCATACTGAACAATACTGCGGTTACAATAGTCTCTGAAGCAAATCCTTTGAGATAAGCAAAACCGTTCTGGATGACTGCTTCATCTGTGGAGAAGAATCCGGTCAGCACATCACCTTTCAGCATCACCAGTGCAAATACAAAGCATCCTACCACCAGTCCCACGCCAATTCCGGTAAGCATGGACTGTCTGGCACGTTTCAGCTTTCCTGCACCCACATTCTGGGATACAAAGGATGCCATGGACTGCATCAGGGCACTTGGTACCAGCATTGCAAAGTTTACGATCTTACAGGCTACACCGTAACCGGAGGATGCCTCCAGTCCCAGACGGTTGACAAAGGCGCAGAGTGCCAGAAAAGAAATCTGTGTCAAAAACTCCTGCAGCGCCAGCGGAAGCCCGATCTCCAGAAATCTCTGACATTGAATATTCAATCGAAAATCCTTTTTGGTAATCTCAAATGGCAGCTGCTTCTTCATAAGAAGAATCACTGCAAATACCACACTGCATGCCTGGGCGGCCACCGTCGCAATTGCCGCACCGGCTGCATCCATATGAAGTCCGGCCACCAGAGCCAGATCGCCGAAAATATTGATGATACAGGCTACCAGCACGAACAAAAGCGGAGATTTACTGTCGCCAAGTCCTCTGAAAATTGCAGACAGCAAGTTGTAAGCTACAATGAAGAAAATTCCTGCTCCACAAATCCGCACATACGTGGTTGTCAGATCCACAGCCTCTGTGGGAGCCTGCATCAATATAGAAATCGGACGGGCAAAACCCACCATTACTACAAGCAGAACGACAGAAATAATGGTAAAGACAATGGCGGATCCACCGATAACAGAACCGATCTGCTCCGGCTTCTTTTCACCCAGATACCGGGCAATCAGCACCGTAATACCCATAGCTGTCTGTATTACTACAAAAGTAACCAGATTCAATACCTGGCTTCCGGTAGAAACGGCGGACAGTCCGGAAGTGGAACCAAATCTTCCCACTACCAAAAGATCTACCGCTCCATAAGCAGCCTGTAAGATCAATGCCCCAAGCACCGGCATCATAAAAGTTACCAGTTTCTTTAAAATACTTCCCTGTGTAAAATCTGATTGATCATTTGTCATAAGTCTCTCTCCTCTCGTTCATAATCTGATAAAACTTCTCAATTGTCCGAATCACACACTGTGCATCTTCTTCCGAAATCTCATCCATATACGGAACCAACATCCGAAAATACTGTTCATTATATTTCTGCGACAACTGTTTTCCCGCCTCCGTAACCGCAATATAGGTCACTCGACCATCATCGGGCGAAGCAATTTTCTGCAGATATCCTTTTGTCTCCATCTCCTTTACGGTTCTGGTGACGCCGGGACGTGGAAGATTCAGCGCATCACTGATATCCGATACTTTTACATGAATCTCCTGTTTTTCCAGTATCTGGATGGCATCCAGGTAATGAATATAGGAAGACGTTACGCCATCCGGCAGTGGCGGCAGCAGATCCCTTGCCCTTTTTGCCTGATAACAGGCATCAAACATTTTTTTCAGTGTTTCAATTCTCATAATAAAAAATCTCCATATAATTACCAAAGTTAATTACCAATGATAATTATATGGGGATTTAAAAAATTGTCAATACTGTTTTTCTTTACAACTACGGAATTACATTTTTCAGATTATGTACCCGTGCACCTTTCACCCGGGTGCACTTCGGTACCATACGTTTCTCTTCCATCTTCTCTTAACATCCAAATAATTTTGCTGTTTTTTCCATACGCTCCGCAATGGACACGCCAAACGGACAGCGGCTCTCGCAGGCTTGGCATCCGATGCATTCGGAAGCCTTATGTTCCAGCAGTTCATAATGAGACTGCACCGTCGCCGGTACTTCCGGCTGCATGATAGCCAGATCATAGAATTTATTGATCATGGCAATATCCAGATTGGACACGCAGGGTTTGCAATGACCGCAGTAAGTACATTCTCCTCTATAAGAATGGAACGGTGCATTGGCAATCACAGACGCATAATCTTTTTCTTCCTCTGTTGCCATCTCATACGCAACTGCACTGTCCACCTGCTCCTTCGTATCATAGCCACACATGATGGAACAGACTGCAGGTCTGGTCAAAGCATAATGAATACACTGTACCGGTGTCAGTGCCACGCCAAAGGGTGAACGTTTTTCATCGAACAGTCTTCCGCCTGCAAATCCTTTCATCACCGTAATTCCCACATCATTTTGTTCACAGACCTGATAAAGATGTGCACGGTCTGCATCAATACCTTTCAGACTGGTATCAAATTCGTCGGCAAACATGGTATCAATATTTTCACTGGCCGGAAGCATGTCAAAGGCCGGATTGATACTGAACAGAATCATTTCCACATATCCAGACTCTGCTGCCTTCACTGCCACCTTCGGATTATGGGAACTCATACCGATATGGCGGATGACACCCTTATTTTTCAACTCCATTACATAATCCATATAGTCCAAATGCTGAATCTGCTCCCACTCTTCCTCAGAATCCACATAGTGAATCATACCCAGATCAATATAATCGGTCTGCAGCCGTTTCAGCAAATCCTCAAAAGCCGGACGAACGTATTTCATATCTCTGGTCCGATAGTACTGCTCATCCTTCCAGGTGGAACCAATATGTCCCTGAATAAACCACTGGCCACGATTTTCCTTAATTCCTTCTCCGATGATATTTCTAGATTTCGGATCCGGCATCCAGCAGTCCAGAATGTTGATTCCTTTGGATGAAGCATAACGGATCAGTTCAATACTCTCCTCCTCCGGATGACGCTCCAGCCATTCTCCGCCAAAACCAATCTCACTGACCTGTAAGCCTGTTTTTCCCAGTCGATTTGTTTTCATGTTATCCCCTCACTCGTTTTCTTAGTTTCTTTTATTATAACCAGTCTGAAATAGAGGTTGTCAAGGAATTCATTCACCATTATCCTAATATTAGAAAAACGCTGCCAATAAAACTGACAGCGCTCTTCTCTGAAAATTTATTTTAAAAAATTTAGCAACGAACTTCCCAACGTTCTTTCCGGCATCTCCAGTCCCATCATTTCCCAGTGGCCGGTCATGGCATCTTTTCCGCGGCATTTTATTCCTGCTTTTTCTTCTCCACCTTCGGCGGCAGATAATGATAAATTTCCTCATAGGCTTCCACTTCCTCATCACTTTGCAATCCACGGGGAATCAACCCGGTGCAGTCCTGAGTGGATGCGGAATTGACCAGATAATCGGTGGAATCAATTAGTTTCTGGTTATCTTTTTTCATGATGAAACCTCCTGACAGAAATAGTGTCCCCGGACTCTGAGCAAATCATACCTCTGTTTTTTACTCCAACGTTTCAATATTCGTATTCTTTGAGCAGTGTTGAAAGGTAAAAATAATTCGCAGTAATTTCGTTGAATTTAAGCCAATTCCTTTGCGATAAGGTAAAATAAAAGAAAAACTTTATCGCAGAGGAAGAGAAATGAACAGAGAGCAGGAAAGAATTAGAAAAAATCTGGAAAAGAATCCAGTTGCTGAGTGCAATAAGCTCCAGAAGAAGTCCCGAAAATTTAATGACGAGCAGATCGTGGAAAACTTATATTCATTTTTGGGAGAAAGAAAAAAGGCTATGAAGTAAATTTACCTTTCACAACTGATCAAGCAGTTCCGGAATTGCTTTTTCCACTTCTGCGTGTTACACTGGAACAAGTGCGTATTTCGCAAATAAACGGACAAAAGGGGATATGAAACATGAACAAACACAAAAGAAGTTCCTTCTCCGGAAAGCTGGGCTTTGTACTGTCAGCTGCCGGGGCTTCGGTAGGACTGGGAAATATCTGGCGATTTCCTTATCTGGCTGCCAAATACGGCGGTGGCATTTTTTTACTGATTTACATTATTCTGGCACTGACCTTTGGTTATTCCATGATCATGGCCGAGACTTCACTGGGACGGATGACCAGACGAAGCCCTGTAGGTGCCTTTGAGAATTTTGGGAAAAACAGACTCCGGTCTGCAGGCGGATGGATCAACGCCATCATTCCGATTCTGATCGTTCCTTATTACTCTGTTATCGGCGGATGGGTTATTAAATACCTGGTGGAATATTTCATGGGACACGGACAGGCACTGGCCTCCGATGAATATTTTTCCGGCTTTATTTCCAATGGATTATCCACGGAAATCTGCTTTCTTGTATTTACCTTTATTACCTTAGGTATTATTTATGCAGGTGTACGCAACGGAATCGAGCGCGTGTCCAAATTTATGATGCCGATTCTGGTGGTACTATCCGTCATCATTGCCGTTTATTCCGTCACCAGACCGGGCGCTATGGCCGGTGTGAAGTATCTTCTGGTCCCGAATATGGCGAATTTTTCCTGGATGACAGTGGTATCTGCCATGGGACAGATGTTTTATTCCCTGTCCATCGCTATGGGTATCCTGATCACCTTTGGTTCTTATATGAAAAAAGAGACTTCGATTGAAGACTCCACACAGAATGTAGAAATTTTTGATACGGCCATCGCCATTATGGCCGGTCTTATGATTATCCCGGCAGTTTTTGCTTTCTCCGGCGGTGATCCGAACACTCTGCAGGCTGGACCGGCGCTTATGTTCATCACCATCCCAAAAGTATTTGCCAACATGGGATTTGGAACCGTCATCGGCATCCTGTTCTTCCTGTTGGTACTGTTTGCTGCTGTGACCAGTTCCATTGCACTGACAGAAAGTGCTGTCTCCACCTTTGAAGATGAACTGCACTGGAGCCGTAAAAAAGCAACTGTATTTATGGGCGTCGTTATGGTTCTGTTAGGAACCCTCTCCTGCCTTGGCTATGGGCCGCTGGCCGGAGTTACCATCATCGGCATGCAGTTCCTTGACTTTTTCGATTTTCTGACCAACTCTGTTATGATGCCGATTGCCGCTATCGCGATCTGCCTGTTTGTCTCCAAAGTAGTCGGTCTGCAAAAAATGGAGGAAGAAATCACGCAGGATGGACAGCCCTTCCGCCGGAAGAAAATTTTCTACTTTATGATCCAGTATCTCTGCCCCATCTTTGCAGCTATTATACTGATCAGCTCCGTGGCAAATGCTTTCGGTTGGATATCCATGTAAAAAATCCCACATTCAGAATAATTCCCACCATAGTGGATACCGGCGCAGCCAGA
>NZ_DBLYVB010000011.1:0-56668 GCF_057604405.1 Hominiventricola sp. | reverse complement strand
CCGATCATGGTCAGGCTCGCGTTGGGCTGAATACTCATAATGTAAGCAAATGGCAGACGTATCAACAAAGTCTGAATAAGTCCCTGGGTCATGACTCACACTACATGCCTGGACGGCCATCGTCGCAATTCGGAAGTGGAACCGATGGCATCCAGGTAATGAATATCAGAAGACGTTACTCCATCCGGCAGTGGCGGCAGCAGATCCCTTGCCCTTTTTGCCTGATAACAGGCATCAAACATTTTTTTCAGTGTTTCAGTTCTCATAATAAAAAATTGTCAATACTGTTTTTCTTTACAACAATTCTTTCAATTTTCCCAAACGGACCAGCGCTTCATCCAGTGTCTTTTCCTCTCGTGCAAAATGCAGACGGATCAAATGATTGACCTCCTCGCGGAAGAAACTGGAACCCGGCACTGCTGCCACTCCGATATTTTTAATCATCCATTCACAGAATTCCAGATCCGTAAATCCGGCAAACTGCGGCAAGTCAAGGAATTCTTGGATGTCAATCATAACAAAATACGTTCCCTGGGGCACATTGTGCTTTAATCCGATCTGATCCAGTCCTTTCAGAAAACGATCCCGTTTCTTCGTATAAAGCTCCAGAAGTTCCTCATAATATGTTTCTGGAAAATTTAAGCCTGTTACGGCTGCTTCCTGAAGCGGTGCAGCTGCTCCTACGGTCAGAAAATCATGCACTTTTTTGGCACCTTCAATCACTTCTGCAGGGCCGATGAGATAGCCCAGACGCCATCCGGTGATGGAATAAGTCTTGGAAAGGGAATTGCAGGTAATGGTGTGATCATACATGCCCGGCAGGGATGCCATACAAACATGCTTGTTCGGTGCATAGACCATATGCTCATACACTTCATCCGTTACTACAAATGCGTCATATTTCAGCGCCAGTTCACCTATGGCCATCAGTTCTTCTCTTGTAAATACTTTTCCGCACGGATTGGACGGGTTACAGACAATAATTGCCTTTGCTCCTGCTTTAAATCCTTCTTCTACCAGACGAATATCAAACTCATAAGTCGGCGGTACCAGCGGAATGTAGATTGGTTCTGCTCCTGAGAGAATCGCATCTGCTCCATAATTCTCATAAAATGGAGAAAATACCATAACTTTATCTCCCGGATTGCAGATGGTCATCATGGCACTCATCATTGCCTCGGTTCCACCGCAGGTGACCACAATCTCTGTATTGGGATTGATCTTTCTTCCAATTGCTTTTTCCTGCTTTCTGGCAAGGGCTTCCCTGAAATTCTGTGCACCAAATGTTACTGCATACTGATGTGGCCCCTTATAAGACACTTTCGCCAATGCATCCAGCATAGCCTTAGGTGGATCAAAATCCGGAAATCCCTGGGACAAATTGATTGCCCCATATTGGTTGCTGATTCGGGTCATACGACGGATGACGGAATCGGTAAATGTGTTTACTCTGTCACTTAATTTAGGCATCTATTTGTTTCCTCTTTTCGTATTTCTATATAAACAAATTTTAGACCTTTTTACAGAAATCTACCTGTAATACTATCTTTATTTTTCTTGATCTGCTCCGGGGTACCACAGGCCACAACTCTGCCGCCTGCCTCTCCTCCGCCCGGACCCATATCAATAATGTAGTCCCCATTCCGGATCACATCCAGATCATGCTCAATGATCACCACCGTGGCTCCATTTTCAATCAAGGTCTGGAATACCTGCAGCAATGTCTGCACATCCAGCGGATGCAGTCCGATGGTCGGCTCGTCAAATATAAAAAGAGAATCCGACTGAGCTTTTCCCATTTCGCTGGCCAGCTTCAGACGCTGTGCTTCTCCTCCTGACAGGCTCGGCGTCTCCTCTCCCAACGTCAGATAACCAAGTCCCAGCTGTTCCAGCACTTCCAGTCTCTGATGTACGGTCTTCAGATCCTTTGTCGCCTGCAATGCCCTATGCACATCCATCTCCATCAATTGTGGCAGTGAATAAACGTTTCCCTTTTTGTTGGTATAATGAATCTGCCAAGCCTCTTTACCATACCGGGAACCTTTGCACTCGGGACAGGGCACATCCACATCCGGCAGGAACTGGACATCCAGGCTGATCTCCCCGGTACCATCGCAGACCGGGCAGCGCAGTTTTCCCGTATTATAGGAAAAATCGCCTGCCTTGCACTGATGATCCTTCGCCTCCGGCGTTCTGGCATAAATTTTTCTCAATTCATCATGCACATTTGCATAAGTAGCTACCGTTGAACGGACATTGATACCGATAGGAGTCGCGTCGATCAGCTTCACATGGAAAATCCCCTCCGCCGAAACCTGTTTTACATGTTCCGGCAGCTTCATCCCACTGATCATGGCTTCCAATCCGGGAATCAGGCTTTCCAACACCATGGTGGTCTTTCCTGAACCTGACACACCGGTTACGACGGTCAGTCTTCCTTTGGGAATATCCACCTCCAGAGGCTTTACCGTATGAATCCGATCCGTAGATAAATGAATGGTTCCCAGTGAAAATAATTCCTGCTCTTCTGCCCTCTCACGCACCTGTGTCTTCGCCTGTCCGGAAAGAAACGGGCCAATCATGGACGCTTTATTTTTCACAATCTCCGGAATACTTCCCTCGGCAATGACATAACCTCCGCCATTTCCAGCCTCCGGTCCCATTTCGATGATCCAGTCCGCCTCCGACAGCACTTCCGTATCATGATCCACCAGCAATACGGAATTTCCATCAGCCACCAGGTCATGCATGACGGCATTCAATCCCACAATATTGGATGGATGCAGACCGATGGACGGCTCATCCAGCACATAGAGAACTCCTGTAGTCCGGTTTCTCACTGCTCTTGCCAGCTGCATTCGCTGCCGCTCACCAGTAGACAGGGTGGAAGCGGCACGATCCAGTGTCAGATAAGACAATCCGAGATCCATGAGCCGCTTCGCCACCGTCTGGAAAGATTCACAGATACTTTCCGCCATAGGACGCATTTCCTCCGGAAGAGTATCCGGCATGCCAGCTACCCACTGTACCAAATCCCCCAGCGTCATCCGGCATGCTTCGTCAAGACCGATTCCGCGAAGTCTCGGCGCTCTGGCCACTTCTGATAATCGGCTTCCATGACATTCCGGGCAGATTTCTTCTTTTAAAAATTTCTCCACCCGCTTCATGCCCTTTTCATCTTTTACTTTTGCAAGGGCATTTTCTACCGTATAGACTGCATTATAGTAGGTAAAATCCAGTTCCCCGGCCTGGTTGGATTTCTTTGCTTTATAAAAAATATGCTTCTTCTCCGCAGGTCCATGATAAACAATCTCTTTCTCCTCTTCCGTCAGATCCCGGAAGGGCACATCCGTCCGTACCCCCATCTCCCGGCAGACATCCGTCATCAAAGACCACATGAGACTGTTCCACGGAGCAACGGCTCCATCGTCAATGCTGATAGAATCATCCGGCACCAGAGAATCCAAATCTACCGTGCGGACACTTCCGGTACCACCACATTTCGGGCAGGCACCCTGGGAATTAAACGCCAGTTCTTCCGCACTGGGTGCATGGACTCTCTCGCCGCACTCCGGACAGAAAATGTCCTGCTCCGCCGCCACATTTAAAGTCGGCGGTACATAATGGCCATTAGGGCATCGGTGAGATGCCAGTCTGGAATACATCAGCCGCAGACTGTTCAAAAGCTCTGTTCCGGTTCCAAAAGTACTACGGATACCAGGCACGCCTGGGCGCTGATGAAGAGCCAGTGCCGCCGGTACATGCAGGACTTCATCCACCTGCGCTTTCGCCGCCCCGGTCATCCTTCTTCTCGTATAAGTGGACAAGGATTCCAGATATCGTCTGGAACCTTCCGCATACAAAACACCCAGCGCCAGTGATGATTTTCCGGAGCCGGACACGCCTGCAATGCCGACGATCTGATTCAGCGGCACATCTACATTTACATTTTTCAAGTTATGTACCCGTGCACCCTTCACCCGGATGCACTTCGGTACCATACGTTTCTCTTCCATCTTTTCTTTTAATACATTTTCTTTTATTTGTACCATTCTGTCCTTCGTAGCCCGGTATAAGGTCTGCGATTTCTGATTTCGCGCGATCTGGTTAAACCAATTTCTGCATTCTTCATCTGACAAAGTGCGATTTTCAAACTGCCCTCACTCCTTCTAAAGCTCCATTACATGCCACTCATATCCAGTCTCATCCATCAGTTTCAGATACGGTTCCGGATCAAAGTACTCCGGTGAGAAGACTCCTGTATCTTTCCAGATACCTCTTCCAATCAGTTCAATGGCCAGTGCCGCACCAAATCCAGTCTGTGCTACCACTGCCTGGGAGCCCCACTGTTCCATGGATGCCTGATTATCAAAATTCTGATACAGGAAATATTCTTTTCTGACTCCATCCTTTTCTCCAATGCAGTGGACGCCTACCAGCATTTCTCCGATCATCTCTGTACCAATATCCTTGGGCTGTGGAGCACATGCGGCTACCACATCCCTTGGAACCACTTTCACATTTCCCACCTGTACCGGTTTCAGGCTCCGAAGCCCCAGATGGTCAATGACTTTCAGAGCAGTGATCAGATTATCATCCAAGCTGATTTTGAAGGTTGCTTTTTTCAGACCATACTGGGCCAGATAACGGGCAAAGGTAACCACTTCCTCGTGTTCCACCTTGACAAGCGTGTTTTCTCCTACTCCGTCCGGCATCTGGAATGTTTCCTGTCCTGCAAATGCCTTTTCCACAATCAGTCCGCCTTTTTCCTGGTCATATTCTACATTCGGATTCATTACCTCATCTAGAACGGTCCACACATTAAATCCAAACTGAATCGCATCCGGATCTGCTCCCGGCACAGAAAGATTGCCGCCGTCTTTGACATGGGCCTCTGTCATCACATCAAACAGATGGGTTGCCGCATATTTCGCAAATACATTTACCACGCCCGGATCAATACCCAGACAGATAACTGCCATCTGTCCTTTTTCTTTCCACTGCTCATGCCGGTCAAAATTATATTTTGTCATAGGTTCCGTATAGCTGTTTTCAATTCCAAGCCCATAGGCCGGCTCTTCCATAGGAACAGACCAGGTTCCCATATTGGCATAATTGGCCCCTGCTTCATAAGCTGCATCAAAAATATAATTGCTGGCAAAGGGCGGTGCCGCATCCATGACAAAATCAATCTTGTGCTCCTGGATCAGATTTTTCATCTGCTCCTTGTCCGTTGCATTAATCTGAACCGCTGAAAACCGATCATCCGCAAGAAGCCCGGCTACCGCTTCTGCACGGGAAAGATCATAATCACCTACCAGTACATAAGACAGCCACTCTCCTTTTGGATCACGCCATTTTAAAATCTTTAACATACTTTCGCCGACCGCTCCGGCGCCAACTAACATCATTCGCATTTTTTCAGCCTCCATTTATCATCTTTCAAATTTCATTTCTTCTTATCTTACCACAGTTTTTCTTTCTCTGAAAGTTTCTTTCTGACCATCTGCAGTTCTTCCAATGAAATACAATTGAGAAATGTATTCTGTTCTACTCCGTGAATACACTTTTCAAAATCCATCCAACGTACACTGTCCACTTCTACCGGGTCAATATGGAACTGATCCTCCTCCAGATCACACCTCATTATGAATACTCTGGAAATCTGCCTGTCATGGAACGGTTTTCCCTGAAACACACAATCCCATACCACATTCCGATCTCCACAGACGATCAGATCTTTTTCCTCCGCGGTAATTCCCAGCTCTTCTTTTAATTCGCGCAATGCAGAAGATGCGAACTCGCCACCTGCCGGGATATGCCCCGCACTGGAAATATCATAGCAGTTCGGAAAGGATGGCTTATCTGCAGAACGTTTTTGAAGCAGAATCTGAAACGCACCATCTTTTTTCCGAAGCAGCCACAAATGGGATGTTCTGTGACGAATTCCGTCCCGATGCGCCACCTCTCTGGCAACTGTCTCTCCTGTCAGATTTCCATTGTCATCTATTACATCTAAATATTCAGCCATATTGGTATCCTCCGTATACGTTTGAAAGGCAGCAGTTTCACCTGCCCTCCTGATGTTACTCTTATTTTGTAACCGCCCCATTTGCATACCCTCTTGACCACCCAAACGGATAGGCTTCTATAAAGGCACATCAACCATTACTGATTGATGTGCCCCTTAAAAATAACTCTCCAGATATTTTGCTACTGACCTGCTCATTTCTTTTGAAAAATCCGAATTATATTTACGTTTGCAAAATGCGCTGCACCATTCTTCGTAAGTACGGTTCTTATGTTCATGTGCAAACATTTCCCGCAATTCTTCTCCATCCATGCTGCGGTATGTATTTTCATGTACGATATGTTTTCGGTCACACCGTGCCGGCTTCTGGCGCTGCTTCTGCTGCATGGTCGGCCATCCAAATACTAACATAACTACTGGGAACACATACTCCGGAAGCTGTAAAAGTTTCCGATGTTCTTCACAGTTTTCCATAATATCACCGATATAACAGGACCCGATCCCCAGACTTTCTGCTGCCACCACGGCATTCTGCGCCGCAATTGCGGTATCTGTAATCGCAAGCATCAGATCACCCACGCCCGGTTTTCTCGGCTCACATCCTGCTTCCAGATAAGCATCATACCATTTCTTACAGTCTGCACAAAATACCAGCACCATTGGTGCCTTTGCGATAAACGGCTGATGGTCACAGCTTTCTGCCAGCTTTTCCTTTAATTCCTGATCTGTGATGTCCAAAATCGTATATAACTGCTGACAGCCCGCTGACGGTGCCTGCATGGCCGCTTCCAGAATCAGATTCTTCATTTCTTCCGGAATTGCCCTGTCTTCATATGCTCTCACAGATTTTCTCTGATATAAACTTTCTATTATTTCATTCATTTTTAGTCAGATAACCTTTCCCGCTCAAATGACAGATATCTCGTTCCCTGAAAGCTTAATTTTCCTATATCCCCTTCTGCCAACATTCCGTATTCCATTCCATCTACAGCAAACTCCATCCGGTCACCGCTCTCCACCTGAAATGTCGCATAGTACCAGGTGGAGTGGGTTGCCATATCATTCCCATGATGATGTGTAACATCTGTCCGCTTTGCAACCACTGTTGCGTCTACCGTCAGTCTCGGCGAATGATTATTCTTATTCCAGGTGCTTAATCCTTTTACTATCATAAAAAGGAACATTCCAAGAATCAGAAAAAAGATCAGAAAAAACATCACATCGAATAACTGAAATCCCATACCAAATCCGGTGTCAAACTCATTGTATCCAAATCCCATACTATTTCCTCCCCTGTAAAAGATTCAAAAGCACCGTATAAACAGTTTCATTTTCCTTTACCACCAGTGCCAGTTCTTCTTTCGCCCTGCTCAGTTGATGAAAAAGTTTTCTCACATCCCGCTGCTCAGATCGTAAATAGCCTTTTTCATCATAATAATATCTGTCGTCCATCACCACGACCAGACATTCTTCGTTTTCCTGAGGCGGACGATACCCCTGCCGAAGATAATCTTTCCGGAAATTTTCGGCTTCCCTGTCATCGTTGGCATAGACCACTTCCACATGGGGATAAGGCCTTAAGCCCCGTCTCCCAGGAAGGTGCATCATGTTCAGAATGAACGAAGAGACCTCTGCATTGGTCCGAATCCGGTTGGTCAGGTGAAATACCTGTATATCCGGAAGGTGTACCAGATCTTCTGCCACATTCTGCTTTCGTTCTTCCGGAGAAATCATATCCTCGCAGTCACTGGAAAAGATCACCGGACACCGGGTTCCGGCCTGCTGCAAACATTCCAGCTTTTCCGGCAGTAAAAGATGCGCTTCATCTACCAGAATTGCACTGTAAGAACTTAATTTTTCTTCTGTAATTTCATTATCTGTTACATAATCAATGCGTCTTAACCGCTCATGAAGGGTTTTCCACTCCTGTCCGGCTTCTCCGCAATGGATGATTGCCACCCGCTGCCGGCCAGACAGTTTCATGGCAATATCGTATAAAAGTAATGTTTTCCCGGTACCTGGAAGTCCGGTAAACCAGCAGTATCCTTTGTGATCTGCCCGGATCTTTTTCAAAATCTGACGTTCAATATCCCGCTGCTGTGAGGTCAGGAAATATTCTTTATTCAGAAAACGGGCTGCTTCCGTCAAAGGAGAGATCAGATACAATTCTGCCTCAAACAGTTCTTCAATATCTCCTTTATAATCCTGACTCTCATTCAAAAGTTCGTGGCACAGCTGCTCCCAGTCTGCCTCCACAATCCGGTCATGGTTCGTCAGTCGTACCAGCCGGTTCTGGCTGCTGATATAGGTATACGAACGAATCGTTCGTCCCAAAGGTGCCAGATAATATCGGTTCTGTAAAAGCTGCTTTCTGATCGCCTCGTCTGTCACTTCTCTGCTTTTCAGTTCCACATTAACAATCTGGTCCTCTTTGATCTGAATCAGATCAAACTCCTTTCCCAGACGCGGAATCGTAAAAGAATAGAAAAAACGAAGGGCATACACTTTCTCCATGTGCAGTTCCAGCTGATCCACGAACGATCTCATACTGTTCATCTCCCAGTCACGCACTTTCAGAAAATATGCCCTTCCCGACAGCTGCCGTTCTAACTTCTGCAGCTGCTCCGTATTCTGTTTTCTTGTAATCGAATAAATGGACAGGGATTTCATCTCCGGCTCTTCCTTCTCCGTACAGTAATCATTATGTTTATCATAACACAGAGCCGTCGGCCATAAAAGCAAAACCTTCCCTTCAATTCCTTAAAAATGTTTAAAGACGCATAAATCCTGACATCATGCATCCACCTGCAGCTCCGGCATCCATGACCTGTGACAGGCGTTCCATGCTGATACCGCCGATGGCATAGACCGGAACCGGGCAAATTTCACTGATTTCTCTAACAAAATCAACTCCTTTTCCTTTCAGACCTTTCTTACATTCCGTCTCAAAGATCGTTCCAAGGACAATCTGTGTGGCACCGCTGCTCACGGCAAATTGCATGTCTTCCATGCTGTGGCAGGAAATGCTCAGTTCCCGGAAATCTTTTCGAAGTGCCGATCGTTTCTGCTCACTTAATGACTGAAGCGCCGGAACAGACAAGTGAATCTGCTCACATTTCAGCTTCCGAGCCATATCAATTCTGGAATGTAAAAAGCACAGTACTCCTTCTCTTTCACAAAGAACCAGTATGTTTTTTGCCAGCTTTTCGTATTCCTCATCCGGCAGATCTTTTTCCCGCAGAATGACAGCATGAGGATGCAGGGCAATCACTTTTTCCATCTGCTCTAAAAAATCTCCCTGCACCAGCATGCGGTTTGTAATTACAATGGCATGCTCATAGGACTTACACATAAATATAATCATTCAGAACCGGCTGCAGACCGCCATGTTCCATATCCTCATACATTTTTTCAAAAGAACGGTCGTCGTTAATCTCGAACTGCTCATCCCCCACGTCCGCATCTTCTTTACCTTCGTATTTCTCTTCATGATCACCGATACCGGTAGATACACCTGCTGAGACCTTCGTCGCGCAGATCTTTGTAATGCCGTTACGGAATGTCTCACTTTCTCTGCTGGAGACCGTAATTCCTGCAAATGGAAGGAACATCCGGTATGCACACAGTACCTGACAAAGTTCTTTTTCCCCTACATCCCTCGGATTGATCTTATCATTATTCACAATCGGGCGAAGCCGCGGACAGCTTAAGGACAGCTCTGCGTGGGGATATTTCCGGTTAATGTAGTAGACATGAAGTGCCGTTGCCAGTGCATCCTTCCGGAAATCATCAAGTCCAAGCAGTGCAGAAAATCCGGCTCCGCGCATACCTCCCATCAATGCACGCTCTTGTGCATCAAAGCGATAGGGCCAGACACGCTTATGTCCCATCAGATGAAGGGTCTCATATTTATCCGTATTGTAAGTTTCCTGGAACACCGTCACATAATCTACACCACATTCATGGAGATACTGGTATTCATCCACATTCACCGGATAAATCTCAATTCCGATATTTTTAAAATACTTTCTCGCAATCTTTACCGCCTCTCCAATATATGTTACATCAGAATAGGCACGGCTCTCACCGGTAAGCATCAGAATCTCTTCCATTCCGGTCTTCGCGATAACCTGTATCTCATGCTCAATTTCTTCAAACGTCAGTTTTTTCCGGCGGATATTGTTGTAACAGTTAAATCCACAATAAATGCAGTAGTTCTGGCAGTAGTTGGCAATGTACAATGGTGTGAAAATATAAACGGTATTTCCAAAATGATTTTTGGTAATCTCTTCTGCTTTTCTCGCCATCTGCTCCAGATAAGGGGCTGCCGCCGGGGATAAAAGTGCTTTGAAATCTTCGATGGAACAGGATTCATGAGAAAGCGCCCTCTCTACATCTGCTGCTGTATAGGCATCATAGTCAAATTCATCCATTGCTTTCAGCACTTTATCTTTAATATCGGACTCAATGACCTGCATTCCTTCCATATATTCCATATGATTGGTTCTGAAAGACGGATCCTGCTCCAGACGGTGTTTTCTGTCCAGTGCAGCCTGTGGCAGCTTGTCACTGTCTACAAAATATACCTGATTTTCTTCATTCATAATACACGCCTCCTAACGCAGAAATCCAGTCAGCGGATCAGATGCACTGCCGCCTCTTGCAAGCACTCTTCCCATACCGGTCAGATACGCTTTTCTTCCTGCCTCGATTGCCAGCTTGAAGGCTGCTGCCATCTCCGGCACATCTCCAGCAGTAGCAATTGCGGTATTTGCCATAATAGCAGCTGCTCCCATCTCCATTGCTTCACATGCCTGGGACGGTTTTCCGATACCGGCATCCACAATAATCGGAAGATCAATTTCATCAATGAGCACCTGGATCATGGCTTTGGTTGCCAGTCCCTTGTTGCTTCCAATAGGTGCTGCCAGCGGCATCACCGCTGCTGCACCTGCATTCTGAAGATCTCTTGCCACATTTAAATCCGGGTTCATATACGGAAGTACCACAAATCCTTCTTTTGCCAGAATCTCCGTTGCCTTCACTGTTTCGTAATTATCCGGAAACAGATATTTCGCATCCCGCATGATCTCCACTTTGACAAAATCTCCACATCCCATAGCTCTGCTCAGTCTGGCGATCCGGACAGCCTCCTCAGCTGTTCTTGCTCCTGATGTATTTGGAAGCAGTGTCACTCCTTCCGGAATAAAATCCAGAATATTCTCACTCTCCTGGGTATTTGCCCGACGCAGTGCAAGGGTGATAATCTCTGCGCCGCCCTGTTCTACGGCCGCTTTAATCAAATTCAGATTATATTTTCCAGAACCAAGGATAAAACGGCTCTTAAACTCTTTTCCACCTAATACAAATTTATCTTCCATTTCTTTTTTCCTCTTTTCTTTTTATCATTCAGTCTGCATAATCAGCTGCAGTACTTTGTTTGCTTCATGGGCAGCACAGGCTGCCACCCTCGGTGCAACCAGTCCGATTCCATTGCCCACATCCGTACTTTGATCCCCACACACATAAAGCCTTCTCATCATCTGCTGCGTGCGGATTTCATTGGTATCTCCATAACCTGCCATACCGTTTCCTGATACCACTGTCGTCTCCGGGCACTGAGTCAATAGTTCCCGCACAAGCATCGCCTTCTGATCCGGCTTATCAAAGGCCTCACAGACAATGGAATAATCTGAAAACAGTTCCTTTACATTCTCCGGTATCACCTTCACGCATACAGATTCATAGGTAAGATAGGGATTGATCTGACGCAAAATCTCCGGCAGTGCCTCTGCCTTCGGTTTTCCAAGCTGCGGAATAAAATACATCTGGCGATTCAGGTTCGTCACATCCACTACATCAAAATCCACCAGCAGAAGCTTTCCAATCCCGCTTCTTGCTAACATCACTGCAATATTTGATCCCAGTCCGCCAAGTCCCGCTATCGCTACCTTGGCACTGCGAAGCTTCACCTGCATTTCTTTGGAAAAACGGGCATCAAAGGCCCGGTCCAGTTCTTCCTGCGAAATGAGTTCTCCCATTTTTTTCAGCCTCCTCCTACAAACCTAAGAACTTCAATGACATCCTCATCCTGAATGGTCACATTGCCCAGCTGGTCTTTTGGAATGATCATGAGATTCCGTTCCACCACTACCCGTTCCGGCCCAAATCCGGTCTCTTTTAAAAATTCCAGAAGATTCTTTCCGGCAATCTCCTTTTCTTCTCCATTGATTTTTACCATCCTGTTTCTCCTTTCACGTTTTAACACCTTAATCTCCAAGCACACAAAAAAGGCACCGAATGACACACTTTTAGTGTCATCCGGCGCCTGTAAGTACTCTGTGAAAAGTGGTGCCCCCAGTTCACACAAAACAGAGAGCAACGGCACATACGTCCATCCATTCGCGACATGTATTTCCCTACGTTGGCATTATCCAAATCAGGTTCCAGGTCAAGACTAATCAAGTCTACTCTCAGCCCATTTATTTGAGCTCCCTATTTGAAAAATATTATACAGAAGTTTCAGGAGATTTGCAAGAGATTTCCACATCTTGTAAATTCTTTCGAAATACCTGCTGTAAACAAATCATAATCACCGAAATCTTCCCTATCCTCACTACAAGATCAGAATCTTGTGTTTATCTAATTCTCTTCAACTCATAAGCTCTCGTTCCAAGGCCGATCTTCTCTGCCTGATCGAGGGTTGCTTTCCACTCAATATTCGGGTTGGAGTCTTTGAAATGATCGTGGTGACAATGCCATCCCGGCTCTGCCAGATGCTCGCCCAGCTGGCTGTTTTCAATCGGGGTTGCTTTCAGGCAGGCATCCGCACATGCCTGATCCAGTGCCACCGGATCGAAGCTTGCGAACATTCCGATATCCGGAAGGATCGGGGCATCGTTCTCGCCATGGCAGTCACAATTGGGGCTGATATCCTGCACCAGTGCAATATGGAAATGCGGACGGCCATGACAGACAGCCTGTGCATACTCTGCCATTTTGCGGTCGAGAA
Organism: Hominiventricola sp.; assembly: GCF_057604405.1. Classification (NCBI taxonomy): domain Bacteria; kingdom Bacillati; phylum Bacillota; class Clostridia; order Lachnospirales; family Lachnospiraceae; genus Hominiventricola; species Hominiventricola sp. Next base: position 43,625 of record NZ_DBLYVB010000011.1, on the reverse strand, counting down.
GCTCATTGGCACTGCTGTTCGGATTGTAGACTGCATCGTAACTGCAGGCTCCGATACAACGGCCGCAGCCTTTACATTTATCATAATCAATCACTGCTTTTTTGTTGACATAGGTAATTGCATCACTGCCGCATTCTTTTGCACAACGGCGGCAGCCACGACAGACTTCTTCGTTGATTGCCGGTTTTCCGCTTGCGTGCTGCTGCATTTTTCCGGCACGGCTTCCGCAGCCCATACCAATATTTTTAAGAGCTCCGCCAAATCCGGTTGTCTCATGTCCTTTGAAATGACTCAGACTGATGAAAATGTCCGCATCCATGATTGCATGTCCAATAAGGGCTGTTTTGCAGTATTCCCCGTTCACAACCGGGACTTCTACTTCATCGGTTCCGCGAAGTCCATCTCCAATGATAATCTGACATCCCGTCGTAATCGTGTTAAATCCGTTAAGATTTGCACAATCCAGGTGCTCCAGTGCATTTTTTCTGCTTCCCGGATACAGGGTATTGCAGTCCGTCAAAAACGGCATTCCCCCCTGCTCTTTACAGAGATCAGCCACTACCTTCGCATAGTTCGGACGAAGGAAGGCCATATTTCCAAGCTCACCGAAGTGCATCTTAATTGCCACAAACTTTCCATCCATGTCAATGTCTTTGATTCCGGCTGCGATACAGAGCTTTTTCAGCTTATCCAGCTGGCTGGTGCCTACCGGACACCGGAAATCCGTAAAATAAACAGTTGATTTCTCCATCTTATATTTCTCTCCTATCCTTAGAATCCCAACGTATCATTTACCAGAATCACATGAATGCGATCGGTATGTCTGGAATATCTGGTAATCAGGAATTGACAGCAGATCGTATCCGGAGATTTGCAGTCAAAACATTTTCCTTTTTCCTTACACGGAGTTTTGATGTCAAATCTTTGTGTGTTTGCCGGTGCTGCCACATTTCTGGCACGTTTCATGGCACTGTCAAGGTCATCACAGACTTTATTCATGCCAACAATGAAAACGACTTTCCTCGGTCCCTGCGCGATACAGGATACGCGGTTGGCATTTCCATCAATATTCACCAGAATACCATCACTGGTCATGGCATTGGCACTGGAAAGAAATACATCTGCATCATAAGCAGCCATAAGACCTTCTCTTGGCTCCATCTTTGCACGATCCAAATAATGATAATTGCCTTCTTCCAGAGCTTTGATCAATCCGATTTCGTGTGCACTCATACATCCACCCATGGCAATTTTACTGCCTTCCGGAATCAGCTCCAGTGCCTTTTTCAGTGCTTCTTCCTTATTTGCAGCATAATAACCGGACATATTGCGAGACTCAAGTCCTTTGATGACCGTCTGTGCCAGACAGACATTTCTTTTAAACATATTTTCGTCCATAGATACATCCTCCTGTCGTAACTATTCAGAACCCCATTCACAAAATCGCTGCTACGCAGTTTTGCATGGCTCTGAATAGTTACATTTTATCAAAAACCTGTCTTTTAATCAATCAGGAGTCTGCTTCTTCGTCCATATATCCGCAGATGACTTCCTGGGTAATGGCATCCATTCCCAACACCAGATTCATATCAGAGGTATCAAATACTTTTATTACCGATCCAAGCTCTTCTCCGAAAATCGACTCATTTCCGCATAAGTAATCGGAACGCCAAGCTCCGGAGAAGAAGTTCCGATCCGTCCCGGCGTAATGAGAATCATCTTCTTTTTACTGTTCTCGTAAAAACGGTTGACCTCTCCGATGGCACGGGCGATCTTCGGCTTCTGGGCATAGGGATAGTTTTCTAATTTTTTCAACAATGCATAGATTTTTCATAGTCAGACATGCCTCTGCAGAAGCAAAATCTCCCGTCCGTCTTTTTTCAGTACTCCCTCATCCTCCAGATTTTTCAGTTCCCGCGTCATAGCGCTGCGATCCACACTCAAATACTGAGCCAGTGCTGTGTAGGACATGGGAAGATGGATCTTCCGACTGTTCTTTTCTGCAGAAAGGTGATTCAAATACGCCAGAATTTTCTTTCTTGTGGTGGATCTGGACAACACATAAATCCGTTCCATCTGCTTCCGGGACTGCAGGGCAGTCATCTGAAAGAGATTGCTGACCAACTGACTGTGATGCCAGCATGCATTCTCACACCGTTTGATCACATGCTCATAATCGATAAACATTACTCTGGTTTCTTCTTCCGCCTTCACATAATAATGCTGAAAGTCCGTAGGGAGAAGAAATGGTTCTCCAAAGACTGCATCTTTTTTCAGTTCATCAATCATATACTCGTTGCCTTCCTCATCACAGCAGTACAGCACGGCACGGCCATAGATCACCAATCCGATCTTCTTCATGGCGCTGGAATATTCCATCACCGTCTCCCCAGTTTGAAACACTGCTTCCCTTGCCTTGAAACAGACACGCATCCGTTCCTGCTCCTCCGGAAGAATATCCGTAAAAAGTGTATTGTCTATCATAAGTTCCCTCCAATTTTTTTCATTATATCATTCTGTTTGTGACTTTTGCAACAGAACTGTTCTTTTGATTCTGTTATTATTTTAACAAAGTTAAGAAACAACAAATCAACACACCATATAAAATGGAGGAAACTACTATGAAAGTCACAGATACCATTCAATACGTCGGCGTAAACGATCACCGCATTGACCTTTTTGAGGGTCAGTACAAAGTGCCAAACGGAATGTCTTATAATTCCTATGTGATCCTGGATGAAAAAATTGCAGTCATGGATACGGTAGATGCCGAATTTACCCATCAATGGCTTGACAATATCCAGCAGGTCCTGGATGGCCGCAAACCGGACTATCTCATCGTACAGCATATGGAACCAGATCACGCGGCAAATGTTGCCAACTTCCTGAAAGTTTATCCGGACACCACCGTTGTCGCTACGGCAAAAGCCTTCAATATGATTCATAATTTCTTTGAACTGGATCTGGAAGGTCAGAAAATGGAAATGGGAAATGGTGGAACTCTCTCCTTAGGATATCATCAGCTGACCTTCGTATTTGCACCCATGGTACACTGGCCGGAGGTTATGGTCACCTATGACAGTACAGAAAAAGTTCTTTTCTCTGCAGATGGTTTTGGAAAATTCGGTGCGTTGGATGTGGAAGAACCCTGGGATGATGAAGCAAGAAGATATTTTATTGGAATCGTTGGAAAATACGGTGTTCAGGTACAGAATCTCCTGAAAGTGGCTGCCACCCTTGACATTCAGATCATCTGCCCGCTTCACGGACCGGTTCTTACGGAAAATCTTGGACACTACATTGGTCTTTATGACACCTGGTCTTCCTATCAGCCGGAGGATGACGGTATTGTGATTGCCTACACTTCTGTATACGGACATACGAAAACAGCCGTTTCTCTCCTTGCAGACAAACTGACCGCCAGCGGATGTCCCAAAGTGGTTGTCTACGACCTGGCAAGAGATGATATGTCCCAGGCTGTCAGCGACGCTTTCCGCTATTCCAAGCTGATCCTTGCAACGACTACTTACAATGCAAGTATTTATCCATTCATGAATGATTTTATCACCAGACTGATAGAACACAATTATCAGAACCGCACTGTCGGACTCATTGAAAATGGTACCTGGGCACCGCTGGCCGCAAAGATTATGAAAGAAATGATGTCCAAATGTAAAAAAATCGACTGGCTGAAGAATTCTGTTCACATTTGGTCTTCTGTCAAAGAAGAAAATCGGAAGCAGATTGACGCCATGACAGAAGAACTCTGCAAAGAATACATTGCAAAAGACAATTCTCTTGCAAATAAAAATGATATGACTGCCCTCTTCCGCATCGGCTATGGACTCTATGTGGTTACCTCCAACGACGGGAAAAAGGACAATGGTCTCATTGTAAATACCGTCACCCAGCTGACAGATAATCCTTATCGTGTGGCGGTCAATATCAATAAGGAAAACTACTCTCACCATGTAATCCAGCAGACCGGCATCATGAATGTCAACTGCCTGTCCGTAGACGCTCCATTCTCCGTATTCCAGCAATTTGGCTTCCAGTCAGGACGAACGGTTGACAAGTTTGCAGGCGAAAAGATCAACCGTTCCGGAAACGGTCTGGTATTCCTGGATAAATATATCAACGCTTTTATGTCCCTGAAAGTAGAACAGTATGTTGATCTGGGCACCCACGGCATGTTTATCTGCAGCGTCACTGAAGCCCGCGTCATGAGCGATCAGGATACTATGACCTACACCTACTATCAGCAGAACGTCAAACCGAAGCCGGAAACCGACGGCAAGAAAGGATTTGTATGCAAAGTCTGCGGATATATCTATGAAGGGGATGAACTTCCGGAAGATATCATCTGCCCGCTGTGCAAACACGGCGCCGTGGATTTTGAACCGATTCAGTAATTCAAAAATAAAAGCATCAGCCAAACAAAAAATGGCTGATGCTTTTTCTATCATTTTCAACTTTTAAGCCAGATCTGCCCAGTTTGCCGGATATACGAAATATGCATATCTGGTCTTGTTCGGGGTCTGGAAGTGGATATGGCTGTTCTTCGGGATGTAAATGATCTGTCCCGGTCCTGCCGTTACCACACGTCCATCGATCTCGATTTCCAGAGTTCCCTCAAGAACAAGATCGTACTCATCATAAGTCAGTGTCCACTCAAAGCTGGTGTGGTCAAGCTCCATGATTCCGCAGCCCATTCTCGGTGCTTCCTCAAGAGTTACCACATCCTTCAGTGCGACGCCGTCCTGCTCAAAGCGCTCGCATTTGACAGTCTCAGTCGCAATTTTAATAATACCGCTTGGATCTTTTTCTTTTACAAAATCCTCTGCCGGAGCCTGCTTTGCAGCGGACTCTTCCAGAACCTTCTGTACGATCTCGCGGATCAGTTCTTCACTTACGTTCATACTGTGTCCATCCTTTCATTTTCACGAACCGGAATCTTTGTTGCTGTTCACTCGCACCTCGTTCCAGCAACAATTATTTTTCTTCAGCTTCCTCTTCTGCTTTTGCTTTTGCAACAGAAGCTTCTACTTTAGAGAGAAGCATCGGAGCCAGTGCATTGGCAAGGATCAGGGCAGTGATACCTGCAACCAGTTTACCAACGATAACCGGGAAAATCATATCGGAGTTTACACCAGCGGTAAATCCAAGATGATCACCAAATACAAATGCTGCAGATACTGCAAATGCAACGTTTAAAAGTTTTCCCTTCGGGTTCATCTTATCCATGATATTGAACATTGCAATATTGTTAGCCAGAGTCGCTACCAGTCCTGCAGAACCATTCTCGTCCATACCCAGTTTCGCACCAATGGCACTCAGTGCTTTACCGAATGTACGGGTAATCCACAGAACCATCGGGAATGCACCAATTAATACAACTGCAATCTGTCCGCAAACCAGAAGTCCGGACTCCAGAGGAATCACGCCGTCAGCATCCGGCTCCACCATGATGTTCATGAGCGGGAATTTGATACCGGTCTGATACTCAAATACTGCTACTGCAGTAAAGAAAGTAATAACTACGGTAACAGCAGTTCCGAATTTGTTGAATCCGCTGATCATCTGGTCCGGTTTGAACCACAGGCCTGCTACGATAAGCCCTGCAATGATGATAACCGGAATCAGGTTACGTACAATCGTAATGATATCGATCTTGTACTGGGTCATGTTCATCACAAGACCACCTACGATACAACCGATCGGTACGGTAATGAGACCTGCCAGGATACCTGCTCCCAGATACGGACGGTCAGATTTTTTAATAATGGACAGTGCAACCGGGATGGTAAATACGATGGTCGGTCCCATCATGGTTCCCAGGATCAGACCTGAGAAGTTACCAACAGCTTCGCTTCCTGCCATCTGCATTGCCAGTGGATATCCACCCATATCGCACGCCAGAAGAGTAGTCGCAAACATGGACGGGTCAGCCCCCAACAAGGTGTAAATCGGGACAATGATCGGTTTCAAAATGATTGCAAGTACCGGAGCGGCTGCTACAACACCTGCCATGGCTGCTGCCAGGGGACCCATGGCATTAAATCCCTCATCAAACTGCTCGCCATAGCCTAACTTGTTGCCGCGAATCTTATCAATTGCTCCTACAATCATGAAAATCATCATAATAAAGATAATGACTTTGTTAATAGAAAGAGTGGTTGCCCACTCACCCAGGCTCTCTGTAAAGACGCCTACATTCGTAATGTTGTCAATTAATTCCTGAAACACTTGCTTCCTCCACCTTTTTGTTTATTCCAGAATTTCGTGGTCATCCACAATACCGACGATGGCTGCGTCTACCGGAATGTCCGGTCCGCCGGAAGCGGTTCTCGCTGAGCTTCCATTGACATAGAGAACCCGCTCTCCAACACCGGCACCAATCACATCGGATGCCACCAGCGGCGTTCCGTATGCTTCCCCTGTGGTAAGGCTCACGGGCTGAACAATCATGAGTTTCAGACCGGCCAGTTTGTCCTCTTTCCTGGTTGCCCATATATTTCCGATTACCTTACCAACTTTCATACGTTACCTCCGCGCCTTATCTGTTCTACCGTCGATGATCAGAAGAAGTCCATGCTCATGGGCATACTCTTTTGCCAGATCCGTGATCTTGGAAGTTCCCGGAATATCAACGGCACCTGCCCCCTGCTCTTTAGCGGCACGAACATCCTTCTCCATAATAAATTTCTTGTTGAGTGCAACACGTTTTACTTTTTCCGCTGTAGTACACTCTTCTTTTTTGCCGCAAACGGCCTTTTTCGCTTCTTCCTCAGCCAGCCGTTTCCGGACCTCTTCCATTACTCTCTGTATCAGAAGTTCATAATCCATGGTCGTCTACCTGATAATCTTTCCAAGCGTAAATCCGCTTATATCAGCGCCATTTGCCTCATCAAAGTCCACGTGCATCCGAAAACGGAAGTTATCGCTGACTCTGATAATTACGTCCTTAAATACAACCGGACGCTCTGTAATTGCCTCTACGCTGACTCTCTGTTTATCATGAAGTCCCAGCTTCTCTGCCATCTCCGTCGGTACATGAATGTGCTTGTGTGCAACAATCACGCCCTGCGGAATATCAATGGCTCCGCACGGTCCTTCAATTCTGATCTGACCAGATCCTGCTACGTCACCAGACTCACGAAGCGGTGCTTTTACACCCAGAGCAATACAGTCACTTCTGGAAAGCTCCACCTGTGTGTCCTTGCGGACCGGGCCTAATACTGCTACATTCGTCATCTTTCTCTTCGGTCCGATGATATCCACTCTCTCCGCAGCCAGATACTGTCCCGGCTGGGAAAGGTCTCGTTTCGGGGTCATGGTCTTTCCTTTCCCGAAAAGAATTTCAAAATCAGACTGGGTCAGATGCACGTGACGGGCAGATACTTCGATCTCCACCAGTCCCGATTTTTCTACAGCCGCCATAACCTGGCGAACAATTTCTTCCATTTATGGTCTTCCTCCCTGCTGATAGTCACCTGCCAGATATTTACACATCATAATATGCAGTGCACTTGACAGTCGGTTTAACTCTTCAATGATGTCCCCATGTGTATACTGATTGCCTTCTTTGTATGCACCTGCCGCTGCCACTTCCGTCTCCCGGATAGCGGTGCGGACCTGATTTAATAATGCATACTCCACTCCCATGGAATAATCCGGCAGTACCATTGCCTTGATCTTATAATACTTCATGGGATTGTGGGAATGTGCACGCAGTTCCTCATGGGTAAGACCGATGATGGTCTCATTGTGAAATGCCTCATCAAGTACGTCACAGCGCATCATTTCCCTGAGACTTCTCAATACATCATTAAGGTCATCAATGATCTTTTGATTTTCTCCGAGAGACGCCATCATAGCCTGTGCAAAGACTACCTGTGCCTGCAGGCTGTCCAGCTTTCCGCGGAAATAAATCCGCGGATTGTCCTTATTAACCAGGACATTGCCATACAGCTGAGTCATATGCTCCGGCTTTTTCATATAAAATGCGCCTGTGGCATAATCTGTGTATTTCGGTTTCAGTTCCGTATCCTTCGGCACTTCCACAGGAGGCAGTTCGGGCAGTTCAGTTGCAACGACCTTGACCTCTTTTTCCGGTTTCTGTTTTTCCACTTCACCGGCTTTTCTGATCTTAATCTTTCTCTGAGACAGATACTCTCTGGCTGCCGGAGATAATAACGATCCTTCAGGAATCACATAAACCTCCGGCTCTTCACATTTCAGTTCCAGTCTCAGGGCTGCTTCTGTAATTACCTTCACTGTGTCACCTCCTTACCACCGTTAGATATGCCTATTCAAAGCCTATTCGCAAAATCGCTTCTTGGGCTCTAAAATTAGCCTAACTTCGGAAGGATTCCCTCAACCTCATCATGAGGTCTCGGAATTACGTGGATACTTACCAGCTCACCAACACGCTCTGCTGCAGCTGCACCGGCATCTACAGATGCTTTTACTGCTCCTACATCACCGCGAACCATAACGGTTACCAGTCCGCCGCCTACATGCTCTTTACCAATCAGAGTTACGTTTGCTGCCTTTACCATTGCATCTGCTGCCTCGATAGATGCTACAAGTCCTTTTGTTTCGATCATTCCTAATGCCTGCATTGCTGCCATAATTCATTTCCTCCTGGATAATTGTAAATTTTGATATTTATTGTTTTTTATTTCGCTGACTGAATTCTTGCGATAATCTCTGCTACGATCTCGTCTACTTTATCAGCACTTACTTTTTTCTCTGCGCCACAGCAGTTCTGCTCTTTTGCAGCTGCACCGCGGATCTCTTCCATTTCACGAAGTCCATAGGCTACGTGCTTCAGGTTCAGAAGGTTCATCGGTCCTACATTCTCAGATGTTGCACTTCCGCCGATGGCACCACAGCCAAGGGTCAGAGCGGGCATCAGTGCCGTAGATGCTCCGATACCTCCAAGGGCACTCGGGGAATTAATGATGATACGGGAAGCCGGCATTCTCTCTGCGAAATACTCGACCATTCTGTCATCTTTGGTATGCATACTGAACGTATGTCCTGCACCTTCGTAACGAAGAATCTCATCACAAAGTTTTGCGATTGCCTTATAATCCGGTGCTGTATAGAATGCCAGGATCGGAGCCAGCTTTTCGTTAGAATAAGGATGTCCTTTTCCGATTCCGTCTTCTTTTGCAACGATGACTTTTGCACTTGCCGGTACGTTGATACCTGCCAGTTCACCAATCACCTGCGGGGATTTTCCTACGATAGCCGGATTCATGGTTCCATTTGCACGCAGGATGTATTTTCCAAGTTTCAGGCGCTCTTCATCTGTTAAGAAGTAAGCTCCCTGTTTCTCCATTTCTTTCTGTACTGCCTCTGCCATGTCATCATCGCATACCACAGACTGCTCTGATGCACAGATGGTTCCATAATCGAAGGTCTTGGAATCCATGATTCTCTTCACTGCCAGCGGCAGATCAGCAGTCTTCTCGATATAAGCCGGACCATTTCCAGGTCCTACACCGATGGCCGGTGTTCCGGAAGAATAAGCAGCACGTACCATAGCGCTTCCGCCGGTTGCCAGGATCAGGGCTACATCCGGATGTTTCATCAGATTATCCGTAGCCTGCATGGTCGGAAGGCTGATGCAGCTTACCAGATTTTCATTGCCTCCCGCCTCTGCAATTGCCTGACGAATTACTTTGATTGCCTCGCTGATGCTTCGCAGTGCACTCGGATGCGGTGAAAATACAATGGCATTTCCCGCTTTGATGGAAATCTCTGATTTATAAAATGCGGTGGAGGTCGGGTTGGTGGACGGGATCAGTCCTGCGATGACTCCTACCGGTGCTGCGATGGTGTAGGTTTTGTTAGCCTCATCGCGGTCCAGAATACCAATGGTCTTCATATCTTTGATATGCTCATATACCATCTGGCTTCCGAAAATATTTTTGATTACTTTGTCGGCAACTTTACCGAATCCGGTATCCTCATTGGCCATCTGTGCAAGGCGCTCTGCATTGCGAACACCTGCTTTTGCGATAGACGCCACAATAGCATCTACCTCCGCCTGGGATTTCTGTGCCAGTTCCTGCTGAGCAGCTTTCGCTTTCTCTACCAGGTCACGCACTTCCTGTACCGACAAAAGGTCTTTGTCATATAACTGCATTACTTGTTCTCCTTTTCAAGAAATTCACATATTTTCGCAATCAGTTCCGTCTTGTTTGCAAAACGGATCTCCTTGCGGGTCATATTTGTAATTTCAAGTTTACGGGCCAGGGCACGCAGTTTGTCTACGGTCATGGCTTTCATTTCTTCTACATCCGGGATGTAAGCAAGCTTTCCCTTCTTCTGCTCAGCCGGTTCTTCTTTTACTTCTTCGGTCACTTCACTGCTGTCTTCCGGCTGCTCAGCTTCTGCTGTCTCATCATGATTGTCTTCCAGCTGCTCACTTATGATCGGCTGCGGATCAGGGTTCGGCGTGATCATCTGTGTCACATCCTCTGCCGGTCTGGGAATCACGTGTGTGGAGATCACGGTTCCAATCTTTTCTGCCGCTGCCTGTGCAGCATCAACTGCTGCACGGACAGCTCCCACGTCGCCCTCAATCAGTACACTGACCAGACCGCCGCCGACTTTCACTACATCAAGACGGTTCACATTGGCAGCTTTTAATGCGCTGTCCAGCGCCTCCACTGCCGGAACCATTCCCCGGACTTCAATCAGCCCTAATGCTTTCATTGCATACCTCCGTTATCGAATTATGCAATCGGGTTGTCTGCTACAAACTCAACTGCTGCTGCGAACGCGTCGCAAGCAGATTTGCATGCGGACTGGCTTCCGGTCAGCAGAGCGCCACCAAAGTTGGTCTCTGAAGGCGGAGCATACAGAACGCACATTTTTACATCTGCTGCCTTAAGGGCTGCATCCACACCGTACATTGCTTCCAACGGCGGTGCGATCAGATATGCAAGCGCTTCTCCTTCTTTGATTCCGGCACCTTCAGAAAGGTAAGAACCGGTTCTGGAAATGCAGTGTGCATAATAGCAGATACTGTCATCTTCATTTGCAGATACGAAATGTGCCTGGTTCTCGATCACATCAACTGCTGCCTCAAGGCCACTCTTTACCTCTGCCGGATTCGGACCAGCCAGGATACCGATGATCTCACCGGCAAGCTTCGTATTTGCATTGGCAGCGCCGCCGTAAAAGCTTTTTGCATAAACAACGGTTACATCTGCCTTCTTGGTTGCTTCATCAAGCGCTGTGTAAGTCACGTCATCGCTGTCAGCAGTAATGAGCGCTAATGATTTCATATCCGGTCCCAGATTCAGCTCTTTTGCAAGATCAGGGCTGACATTTGGGATGATCTTTGTGGCAAGGACACTTGCCTTTAACGGATCTCTCTTCATTTTTTGTTTCCTCCTTACAGCTTCAGATCAGTTCCACTTGCCTTCTTCTCCAGCATGATCTTGATGATCTCTGCGATATGAGCTCCGGCCTCTGCAGGATTGGTTCCTGCTCTGTGAATATTGGATACAACGGTTCTTCTTGCCTCCGGCATTCCAACCGTTGCTTTGTATGCGATATATGCGGACATGGACTCTGCAGTAATCAGACCCGGTCTCTCACCGATCAGTACGCAGGTCACCTCTGATCCGGTCAGTTCGGATACCTGATCCATAACACCTACACGGCCATATTTTACGAAGAACGGGGTTCCTGTATCGATACCATAGCTCTCCAGTCCCTGCATAATACCCGGCAGAACGTCTGCTACATTGGCAGCAACTGCTGCAGAACTTAATCCGTCAGATACATAGATCTGTACGGTCGGATGCATTTTGCATTTTTCCTTAATAGTTTTTACAGCTTCGTCGTTCAATTTTCTTCCCAGATCCGGACGGGTCAGATATACATCTTTGCTCTCGCACTGGGTCTGTACGGTGAAGAGTCCCATCTTATCGATAAACTCCTGATCAACATCATTGAAAACTGCATCCTGTGCTGCAGAATGAGCTGCACGGAACTCCAGATTCGGAAGAGTCTTATAACGGGCACCTGCTTTGCCGATACCAAGACGGCACGGAGCGTACTGTTTGAGATCAAGGTAAGCCTCTCCGTTCTGCGGATGTTCTACCAGATACTGTTTCTTAATGTCAATCTGAGTGATATCCGGAAGGCATCCTTCCTCCACTCCTGCCTGCTCACAGCCGGCATTTTTCACTGCATTGACAACTGCAGTTTTTACTGCATTTCCATCTGCTGAGGCAGATGCGGTACCGCTTACATTCATCTCTGTAAGTACCTGTTCAATAATTGCTCTTAATTCATTATCGTTCATTGTTGTTTCTGCCTCCTTTCTATTTTGCTAAAAATACAGATGCATCACCTGCAAGCGGTGTCAGCTTTCCATCTTTAGAGAATCCCATCTTTTCAAGCCATGCGTCAAATTCTTTTGTCGGACGAAGTCCCAGAATTTCACGGAGAGCTGCCGCCTCATGATATCCGGTACACTGGTACATCAGCATACAGTCATCACCTTCCGGTACACCCATGATATAGGTACAGCCTGCTGCGGCAAGAAGCATGGACAGATTCTCAATATCGTTCTGGTCTGCTTTCATATGATTCGTGTAGCAGCAGTCACAGCCCATCGGAAGTCCTGAAAGTTTACCCATAAAATGATCCTCAAGACCTGCACGGGTTACCTGCTTGGAGTCATAGAGATACTCCGGTCCGATAAATCCAACAACCGTATTTACAATAAACGGATCATATTTCTTTGCAAAACCATAGCATCTTGCTTCCATAGTTACCTGATCCCAGCCATTGTGAGCCTCAGAAGAAAGTTCGGAACCCTGTCCTGTCTCGAAGTACATTACGTTCGGTCCGGTAGAGGTACCTTTCTTCAGCATCATTTCACGGCCGTCCTGCAGCATCTGTGCGTTCAGACCAAATGCTTCATTACCCTTCTGAGAACCAGCGATAGACTGGAACATCAGGTCGATCGGTGCATTCAGCTTATCAGCTGCTTCTGTCTGGGTCGTTACATGAGCCAGTACACAGATCTGGGTCGGAACTTCCCATTTATTTTTGAACTCATCAAAGCTCTTTAAGATTCTTGCAACACTCTCTACAGAGTCGTCTACCGGGTTCAGACCAATAACGGCATCACCACAGCCGTAGGAAAGACCTTCCATAACGGAAGCCATGATACCCTTCGGATCATCCGTGGTGTGGTTCGGCTGCAGACGGGATGAGAAGGTTCCCGGCAGTCCCAGAGTAGTATTACAATGGGTTGGGTTGTGAATCTTCTTTGCTCCGTAGATCAGGTCCAGGTTGCCCATCAGTTTGGCAACACCAGCTACCATCTCACTGGTCAGACCTCTGGATACCCGTTTGATCATGTCTCCGGTGGTCTCTGTATCGAGGATCCACTCGCGGAGCTGTGCAACGGTCCAGCCCTTGATGCTGTTGTAAATAGATTCGTTGACTCCATCCTGGATAATTCTTGTTACTTCATCCTCTTCGTAGGGAACGGCAGGATTCTCTCTTAAATTCTCCAGTGTCAGATTAGAAAGTACAACTTTGGCAGCTACACGCTCCTCTGCGGTCTCTGCAGCAATGCCTGCCAGCTTATCGCCGGACTTTTCTTCGTTTGCCTTGGCCATAACTTCTCTGACAGATTTGAATTCATAAGTATGACCAAAAAGCGTTGTCTTTAATATCAATCTCTCTCCTCCTTTTAAGTATTGAAAATTAAAGTTTTTGTTACGACCGGAACAACTCTTCCGTTGGCCAGTGGTTCTCCGATATCGATATAATCCCCGCCCTGTGCATGAATTCCATCAATGCACACAACTGGTTTTTCTCTGTGAAGCGCCACGTTAAGGGCATTTCCCAGAACTTTTCCGATATCATTTTCCACTACCAGGATCAGTGGGAACTCACTGTCAATAATTTCCCTTGCCCCCTTGATGATGGCGGCTGCAAGGGCCTGGATTTCCAGGAAACTTACGTAATGCCGGCCTTCAAAAGAGATGGCTATCTGTTCCAGTTTTCCCTCCGAATGGTACAGAGGGAGTTGTTGTATGATTGAAGAAGCAAATGCTTCCAAATCAGCTTCATCATCCGATCCAATTCTTAAGACCGGGATATTTTTAACCGGCAGCTTATCCTTTGCATAGGAAATGGTGCTGCCGCTAACACTGGTGGTATGGGTTCCCGCACCTACCACGGTCGCTCTGATCGTCTCTGCTGCGGTAAACCAGCGTACATTCTTAAATGCAGGATGATCGAGAATGGCCCTTCCAAGGAGCACTCCGATGTCTCCGTACTGAAATGTCTCTTTTCCTTCCGGATGATAGATACAATCTGCAACTCCTCCGGAAAATGTCACGGCATCAATCTTATGATTATCCGGCAGCCGTTTACCGTCATTGGTATAAAGTCCGGCATGCTCGGCATCCGCATCCTTCAGATACAGTGCCTGCGCCAGTTCATCTGCCATCCGGTCACAGATTTTTCGAAGTTTTTCCGGATCGGCAGGATCTCCCACCTTGATGGAGATTCCCATATGAGATGCCAGTTCCGCGGTTTTATGGAAAATATAGCTGATCTTTCCATTTTCTACTTTGATCAGCCGTCCTCCAATATCCAGGCAGGACGTACCCATAACCTGTCCTTTATAAAAGGATGCAATGTTGCTGGTACCGCCTCCGATATCTACATTTGCCACACAAATACGTTCTTCTTCTGAAATCCGGTCTGCACCGGCCCCTTTACCGGAAAGCACGGATTCCAGATCCGGTCCCGCCGTTGCCACAACGAAATCTCCCGCCATGTCACTTAACATTTCCAGCACCAGATTGGCATTCTGCTTTCTGGCAGTCTCACCGGTAATGATGACCGCTCCAGTCTGGAGCATATCCGGCGTCATACCGGCTTTCTCATATTCTTCTTTTACAATCTTCCGCACTGCTTCCACATCAATCTCCTGCTGAGATTTCAGCGGTGTAAAATAAATGTGACTGCGGTAGATCACTTCTTTGTCCACAATACTGATTCTCGGAACCGTATAGCTGCTGGCCAGATTTTCGATGGTCAGCCGGCTGAAAATCAACTGTGTCGTGGAGGTACCAATATCAATGCCTACACTTGTAATTGTTTCTTTCATTCTTTTTTAGAACCTCCGGCATTTTTATAGTTCCAGTGTATCCACATTCTGGTTTAAGAAATCAAAGGTCACTACACTTCCCTGCTCTCCGGACTCTACATGGATGGTTCCATGAAGCTTATCCTTTACCAGTGAACGCACGATTCCCCATCCCAGATGATTCGGTCTGCTGATATCCGCATCAAATCCGATGCCATCATCGCGTACCGTGATATTCGAATAGAGCTCTCCTTTTTTTACAAGAATCTCTATCAAACCTTTTTCTTTTCCTTCAAATGCATATTTCATACTGTTCTGAAGAAGTTCATTAACCACCATGGCTACTGATGCCGCAATCTCTGAATCTGTTTCAAAGTCTCCTGATTCCATTGAAATCTCAATATCCACTTCAGAATGTTCAAAGCTCTGCAGCACATTACTGCGGATTTGCCTGAGCACCTCGCCAATTTTCACCTGATCCACGCCGTTTCTTGCAAGCAGTTCATGGGTGGCCGAAATAGACAGAATTCTGCTCATAGTCTCCCGCAATACCTGTATCGTTTCCGGATTTTCGCTTCTTCTGATTTGCAGTCTTAACAACGATGCAATCGTCTGAAGATTATTTTTCACGCGATGATGCATCTCCTGGATTGCCACTGATTTCAGAACCAGTTCCTGCTCACGCTGCTTTTCCGCTGTTTCATCCCTGATAATTACTGCACAGGAAAGATCTGCTGTTTCCAGTTTCACATGACGGATAATAAAATAATTTTTTCCAACGGATGCTTCTGTCACTGCTTCGTCAGATATTCCATACTGTGGAACTACCAGCTGAACGTTTTCATATCTTTGGCCAATCAGTTCTCCCACATATCCGAGACGCCGATACAATCTGCATGCCACATCATTGGCAGAGCAGACCAGACCTTTACGGTCTATAATAAGTAAGGCTTCATCAATGCATTCTGCCAGCCAGGATCCTTTTTTACTGGTTATTGCCTGTGCCATAGATTCATAGTTTTCATGAGACAAATGCAGCGCACTTTGACCGCTGTACTGTTCCTCAATCCTCTTTTCCCGAATCAGTACACCGATAATCTCTGTTCCATTACTGATCGGTTCTACGGACTGAATCACTCTCGTATTTTCCTGGGTCAGCGCCTTCATATGTTTCGTTGCCACGCCAACCTTAAAGGTTCTTGCAACAGCCGGTTCATTCTGCTGATAGGCAATCATGCCCACCACACTTTTTTCATAGGAAGAAGGACTGTCCTTAGGATTGGCTTCCGCTACTACAATGGCATCTCCGGAGGGCAGGAGACAGTCGATAAAAATGTCCGCATCCTCCAGATTGGCAAGATACGGAATGGTTCTCGCCATATTTTCAATCTTCTCAATATCTCCCGGCGCAAGGCTGGTGTGCTTTTCACACAGTTCCCGAATTGTCATTATACCGCACTACCTCCCGCACTTCATCAGAAGGATCTCGGCAATCCGTTTCATAGACACATTTTTTAACTTGCTCATCTTCCGGATGTATTCATATGCTTCCTCTTCCGGCACATGGTTCGTTTCCATGAGATAACCTTTGGCTTTTTCCACAACTTTTCTGGTTTCCAGCCGTTCGTTGGCTTTCTCCACATCAGTTTTCAACGCTTTCATCTCACTGCTTCTGGCCATGGCCAGTTCGATACAGGGCACCAGTGCTTTTTCGTCCACCGGTTTTACCAGATAGCCGCTAACGCCGCTTTCCTTGGCTCCTTCAATATAAGAACTTTCACTGTATGCCGTCAGAAATACAATAGAACCGGCAAGTCCCTGCTCATGAATAATCTGAGCAGCAGACAGACCGTCCATCAACGGCATTTTAATATCCAACAGTACCAGATCTGGTACATGCGTTCTGCAGAGTTCTACAGCATCAAATCCATCAGCTGCTTCGCCGACGACCTGATAGCCCTTCGATTCCAGAATTTCCTTTAAGTCCATTCTGATAATCGGTTCGTCATCTACTATGACGATACGAATTTCAGACTTCTTCATCTTCCATCACCTATCGTGTATTCTATTTTTTATCACTTTTACAGTGTATCAAGATAATCAAATAATTCTTTAAATCCAGTTCCTGCCACACTGCTGGTCACAAAAATATGGTCTGCTCCGGCTGCTTTCAGATGCTCCGTCGCATCTTTTAACTGCTCTTCCGTTGCAATATCACTTTTTGTCACAACACCTACCACCGGCTTTGCAAAACTTCCTGCATATGCTGGCGGGAACATTTTCTCTTTTGCTGTCGGATCCTGTACAAACAGGATAATATCTGCATCTGCCGCCGTCACGGAGAGCGCTCCTCTCATCCGTACACGTTCCAGATACTCGCCCGGCGTATCAATAAACTGTCCACCCATGACTGCGATCGTCTGAGTCTTATGATATACCAGATCCTGATGGGTCAAATACTGGCAGAGAGTTGTCTTTCCTGCCGCTGTCTTTCCAATCAGAATCATGCGTTTCTGCTGCGTCACGTCTTCGTCACCACCGTCGGTGTGAAGCCCATCATTTCACAGAGCGTATGCATCACTTCACGAAGTGCGGATTCCACTGCTGCCACATCTCCACAGATAATCAGTGTTCCGTTAAAACGGTCTACGAATCCGATGCTTACATCTGCCGCTTTAGTTGCCACATCTGCTGCGATGATAGCACCCTCACTCGGCGTAATGGTAAAAATTCCGATAGCTCCTCTGGCATCAATCAGTCCCATTTTCTCATAGAGGCTAGGAACCGGATTGGCGATAACATGTGCCAGAGTGACCTGTTTACCAGGAACAAATTCCTGAATAATTCTCTGTTTGGTTTCTTCTGCCATTTATAATTACCTTCCTGTTCCGATTTTTCCATCATATGCCTGCAGGAAAATCTTTCTGATATCCTCCGGCGTACATTCTCTCGGATTGGTTGAGGTACAGTTGTCTGCTTTTGCAGCCTTACACATCTCATCCAGTACTGACTCAAACTCTTCTTTACTGATACCCAGCTCTTTGATGGTAGCCGGAATACCAAGACGAGTGTTGTACTGACGCATGGTACGGATCAGAGAGAAAGCACTCTGACGGATTCCCGGTCCTTCAATACGGAGCAGTCTGGAAATACGGGCATATTTTTTTGCCACATCCGTCAACTGGCTGTCATAGCATCCTGCATTGAATCCCATAACATAGGGAAGCAGAATGGCATTTGCTTTTCCATGGGGCACGTGAAAATGTGCACCAAACGTATGTGCCATACCGTGAACCAAGCCAAGTCCTGCATTGGTAAATGCAATACCTGCCAGACAGGATGCATCATGCATCCCCTGACGTGCTTCCATATCTTCCGGATTCTTATAGCAGCGAAGCAAATAACTTCTTACCAGCTTCATGGCTTTCTCTGCACATGCATCAGTGAAATGATTTGCCTCCGTGCAGACAAATGCCTCTACTGCATGAGTAAATACATCCATTCCAGTTGCAGCTGTGATCGCTGGCGGTACCGTTTTTACAAGTTCTGCATCCAATACTGCGATATCCGGATACAGTTCATCATTTACCAGTGGATATTTTGCTGCCTTTTCCGGATTACTGATCACTGCAAAATTGGTCATCTCAGAACCAGTACCACTGGTTGTTGGAATAGCCACAAACTTACATCTCGGTGCATTGCTCTCTTTAGCAGCAAAATAAACGATGGCCTTTGCAGCGTCGATGGAAGATCCACCGCCCAGAGCTACAACCGCCTGGGGCTGAAACTCCAGAATCATGGCAACACCTTTGCTGACCGTCATGATATCCGGATCCGGACGTACCTCCGAGAAAATTTTCCACTCCACCTTCAGATGATCCAATACATCCGTCACATAAGAAACGGTGCCACTCTCATGCATGAACTTATCCGTTACAATCAATACTTTTGTCATTCCGTCAAAGATGCCGGAAAAACGCTCTTTTCCAATCAGCACCTGGGTGCCGACATGAAACATATCTTTTGCCATTCTTCTCCTCCTTTCTGGCAATCATGACCGCGCAATCCCTTACCCACCAGGCTTCCGCTGCCATATACGCGAAAAAGCACCCTAAACAATGGCTTGTTCAGAATGCTTCTACACATTTTCATCTCAGCTTCCACTACGTCGTGAAACCTGCTTAATTATCTTTGACTAATCTATCACAATTTGGGCAATATGTCAAGCACTGTTTCAAAAACAGTTTTCCCCTGTTCCGGCATTTTATGCAATTCGTTTCCTACACCAGAAAAACGCCGGAATCAGAAAGATATCCGCAAATACCCATGCCAACGGATGGGCAAGACAAATCCCAATAAATCCCACTTTTCCAGCCACTACGGTAGATGCCAGAATTCTTGCAATCATTTCCATCACACCAGAACAGATGGCAAAAACAGAAAATCCCATTCCCTGAATCGTAAACCGCACCGTGTTCACCAATGTCAGCAGACAATAACCACCAGTGCAGAATAAAAGGAACTCATAGGAGTAAGCAATAATGGCCGTCTCACCTGCATCTACAAAGAGAAGGGTCAGCTGTTTTCCAAAAAGTACAGCAATCACAAAACAAATTGCAGACATCAAAAAACCAATCAGTGAAGCGCTCTTTAATCCTTTTCCAATCCGGTCAAGCTTTCCGGCTCCCATGTTCTGCCCCGTGTAAGGAGCCATGGTCTGTCCTAAAGATTCCACCGGGCAGGAGATAAAGGCATTAATCTTCTGGGCTGCCGTGACACCGGCAACTACCGCTGCACCTAATCCGTTGATAGCCGCCTGCAGTACCAGTGTACCGATAGCGGTGACCGAGTACTGTAATCCCATGGGAATTCCAATATAGCAAAGCTTCGCCATATAGGAAGGCTCCGGTTTCCACTCATCCCTTGTGGCATGCAGAATCGGGAATTTTTTCCACATGTACCAAAGACAGATCACACCTGAAATACCCTGTGCCAGTACCGTCGCAATAGCCGGGCCTTCCACTCCCATGTGAAACAACAACACGAACACCAGATCCAGCACGATATTGATCGCGGATGACAGTGCCAGAAAGACAACCGGCGTCTTACTGTCTCCCAGTGACCGGATAATACCTGCAAGGATATTATAAAGAAAAGTACATGGAATTCCCCAGAAGACAATTAAAATATAGATATAAGCATATTCAAAAATTTCTTTTGGCGTGTTCATCAATGTCAGAATGGCTCTGCAGGATGCCACTACTGCTAAAGTCATCACAACGGAAAATACCATACAAAGCCACGCGCTGTTGCTCACATATTTCCGGAGACGGTGTTCCTCCTGTGCGCCGAACATCTGTGCCACCGGAATGGCAAACCCATTACAGACGCCTGTGCAGAATCCGATGACCATAAAGTTGAGGGATGTGGTGGAACCTACCCCTGCCAGTGGATTTACACCAAGAAATCGTCCAACCACCAATGTATCCACCATGCTGTAAAACTGCTGGAACAGCATTCCAAGAAACATAGGAATCGCAAATCCGATAATCAGCCGGACAGGCGAACCAGTCGTCATATCCTTTGTCATATTTCCTCCATTAAAAACAACTGGCAACAGAGTTACCTCTGCTGCCAGTTTTCTTATATTCATTTCCTGATATTAGATTTTTGCAATATCAATCAACGTCAGATTCTTGTGGTCCGTATCTTCCAGAGAGGTAACCAGTGCTTTTGCTGTGTCAATCGCTGTCAGAACATTGACACCGGTCTCGATGGCATGTCTTCTGATAACAAATCCGTCATGGCTGTGCTCAACGCCCTGGGACGGTGTGTCGATAACCAGATCAATCTCATGACCAAGAATCAGATCCAGGATATTCGGAGACTCCTGCTCTACCTTTCTGGTCAGACGAACCTGTACATCTGCATCCATAAGTGCACGGGCAGTTCCCTTGGTTGCGTAGATATTGTAACCCAGAGCTTCGAATCTCTTGGCAATCTCCACAGCCTCTGCCTTGTCCTCATCACGGACAGTCATGATCATGTTCTTGTATTTCGGCAGGCAGATTCCCGCACCCAGAAATGCCTTGTAAAGTGCTTCGTTAAAGGTCTTTGCGATACCCAGACACTCACCAGTGGATTTCATCTCCGGTCCAAGGCTGATATCAGCGTCACGGATCTTCTCGAAGGAGAATACCGGCATCTTCACTGCAAAGTAATCTGCTTCTTTCTGAAGTCCCGGTGTGTACCCCAGATCCTTGATCTTATATCCAAGGATCACTTTAGTTGCCAGCGGCACAATCGGAATACCAGTTACCTTGCTGATGTACGGTACCGTACGGCTGGAACGGGGATTTACCTCGATGACATATACATCCTCGCCTACAGCGATGAACTGAATGTTGATCAGTCCGATAACATGCAGGGAACGTGCCAGGCGTTTGGTGTACTCTTCGATGGTATCTTTTACTTTCTGACTGATGCTCTTTGCCGGATATACGGAAATACTGTCTCCGGAATGGATACCCGCACGCTCAATATGCTCCATGATACCCGGAATCAGGATATCCTCACCGTCGCATACCGCATCGACCTCGATCTCTTTACCCTGCAGGTATTTATCAACCAGAATCGGATGATCCTGTGCAATCCGGTTGATGATACCGATGAATTCTTCTACATCCTCATCATTGATGGCAATCTGCATACCCTGTCCGCCAAGTACGTAAGAAGGACGAACCAGTACCGGATATCCCAGTCTGTTTGCTACTTCTTTTGCTTCCTCTGCCGTGTATACGGTGCCTCCCTTCGGTCTCGGGATCTGGCACTGTTCCAGAATCTCGTCGAAGAGCTCTCTGTCCTCAGCTGCATCTACATTTTCTGCGGAAGTTCCAAGGATCGGCACACCCATCTTCATAAGAGCCTCTGTCAGTTTGATGGCAGTCTGTCCACCGAACTGTACCACAGCTCCGTCCGGTTTTTCCAGGCGAACCACGCTCTCCACATCTTCCGGAGTCAGCGGTTCAAAATACAGTTTATCTGCAATATCGAAGTCCGTACTTACGGTCTCCGGATTGTTATTAATGATAATGGTCTCATAACCTTCTTTGGAAAATGCCCAGGTACAATGTACGGAGCAGAAGTCGAACTCGATACCCTGACCGATACGGATCGGGCCAGAGCCAAGTACCAGCACCTTCTTACGATCATTGGTCTCAATGGCTTCATTTTCACTTCCATATACAGAATAGTAATATGGCGTGGATGCTTCGAACTCTGCTGCACAGGTATCTACCATCTTGAATGCTGCTACGATACCATTGTCGTAACGCATCTTCTTGATCTCTTCCTCGGATTTTCCGGTCAGATTTGCGATCACGTTATCCGGGAACTCGATTCTCTTTGCTTCTCTTAAGAGATCTACCGTCAGTTCCTGCGTCTTCAGAGCCTGCTCCATCTCTACCAGAATAGCAATCTTGTCGATGAACCATTTATCAATCTTCGTAATGTCATGAATCTCGTCATAGGAAACTCCCTGACGAAGTGCTTCTGCGATAACCCAGATTCTGCGGTCATCTACCACTTCCAGCTGCTCCAGAAGTCCTGCTTTATCCAGATGGCTGAAATCGTAGGACATAAGGCTGTCTACATGCTGCTCCAGAGAACGGATGGCTTTCATAAGGCCGCCCTCGAAATTATCACAGATACTCATAACCTCACCGGTTGCCTTCATCTGTGTGGTCAGGGTTCTCTTTGCACTGATGAATTTATCAAACGGAAGACGCGGCATCTTGACAACGCAATAGTCCAGCATCGGCTCGAAGCTTGCCATGGTCTGTCCGGTAATGGCATTTTTAATCTCATCCAGCGTATAACCAATGGCGATCTTTGCAGCTACCTTTGCAATCGGATATCCGGTTGCTTTGGAAGCCAGTGCAGAAGAACGGCTTACACGCGGATTTACCTCGATAACACAGTACTCGAAGCTTTCCGGATGAAGTGCAAACTGTACGTTACATCCTCCCGTAATCTTTAACTCACTGATAATATTCAGCGCAGAAGTACGGAGCATCTGGTACTCTTTATCTCCAAGGGTCTGGGACGGAGCTACTACAATACTGTCACCGGTATGAACGCCGACCGGATCAATATTTTCCATGTTGCAGACGGTAATTACATTGCCCGCGCCGTCACGCATTACCTCGTACTCGATCTCCTTCCATCCTGCGATGCAGCGCTCTACCAGAACCTGTCCTACACGGGAAAGACGAAGACCATTTGCAAGAATCTCCTCCAGTTCTTCCTGATTGTGAGCGATACCGCCGCCGCTTCCGCCCAGGGTATATGCCGGACGAAGAACAACCGGATAACCGATCTTATTGGAGAATGCAATACCATCTTCCAGGTTCTCAACAACCAGAGACGGAGCTACCGGCTCACCGATCTTCTCCATGGTTGCCTTGAACTCCAGACGGTCTTCTGCCTTCTTAATGGTCTGGGAAGTGGTTCCGATGAGTTTTACACCGGTCTTCTCGAAGAATCCTCTCTCATCCAGCTCCATAGCCAGGTTCAGTCCTGCCTGTCCGCCAAGGGTCGGCAGTACACTGTCCGGTTTTTCCTTTAAAATGAGCTGTTCTACTACATCAGCCGTCAGCGGCTCAATGTATACACGGTCTGCAATGTCCTTATCAGTCATGATGGTAGCCGGGTTGGAGTTCAGAAGTACAACTTCCAGTCCCTCTTCCTTCAGAGAACGGCAGGCCTGTGTTCCTGCATAGTCAAACTCGGCAGCCTGTCCGATTACGATAGGACCGGAACCGATTACCAGTACTTTTTTAATATCCGGATTCTTAGGCATTCTTCTTCTCCTCCATCATCTTCAGAAATCTGTCAAACAGGTAGCTGGAATCCTGCGGTCCCGGGCATGCTTCCGGATGATACTGTACCGTAAAGATGTTCTTGCCCACATATTTCAGTCCCTCGTTGGTTCCGTCGTTAACATTGGTAAATGCCGGTACGGCAACTTTCGGATCCAGGCTCTCCGGATTTACGGCATAACCGTGGTTCTGGGAAGAAATATACACACGCCCTGTTTCCATATCTTTTACCGGATGATTTCCACCACGGTGTCCATATTTTAATTTGAATGTATCTGCACCAGTTGCAAGAGCCATCAGCTGATGTCCCAGACAGATTGCAAAAATGGGAATATCTGTCTCATAAAGTTTACGAATCTCTTTAATTACCTGTGCACAGGCTTTCGGATCTCCAGGTCCATTGGAAAGCATAATACCATCCGGATTGGAAGCAATGATCTCTTCCGCTGTTGTGAAGGACGGATAAATCGTGACCTCGCATCCTCTCTCATTCAGGGAACGCGCAATATTTCTCTTCGCACCCAGATCCAGAAGCGCTACTTTATATCCATCACCAGGAAGAACGGATTTTTCACGGCAAGTGACTTTCGACACTTCATCTCCCGTAGAATAAGCTTTCAGCTTCTTCATCACTTCATCCATATCATAATTTTCATTGGTAGTAATCATACCATTCATTGTGCCAGACTCACGAAGGATCTTGGTAAGGGCACGGGTGTCAATTCCGCAAATACCCGGAATATCATTTTTCTCAAGAAAATTCTGAATCGTATCCTCGCAACGAAAATTACTCGGCATTCTGGAAAGTTCACGAACAATAAATCCGTCTACCCACGGCCTTTCCGACTCCATATCCTCATAACAGATTCCATAATTTCCGATTAACGGATAAGTCATAACGACTGCCTGTCCTGCATAAGAGGGATCTGTCAGAACTTCCAGATATCCTGTCATGGATGTGTTGAAGACGATCTCACTGACCGCTTCCCTGGTGGAACCGATGCTTCTGCCTGTAAAGACATGGCCATCTTCCAGAATAAGAAATGCTTTCATCTTTTCACCTTTGTCCTTTCCTGTCTTAAAAATACCCAAATTATCGATATTATACACAAAAAGGAGGAAGTTGACAAGTCCTTCCCCCTCATTTTTATAAAATTATTTTACATCCGGCTATAACCATATCCATTGACGATAGCGTCAATCTTCTGTTTCGCCTTACACATGGGGCAAACTTTGGCATCGTAGGATGCATATCCCTTTAAATCTTTGGCATCGAAGATACTGTTCACTTCAATCCCTCTTGCCTTACTGATAAAGCTGAAAACGGATGCAATCCCCTGTACTTTACCACCATAATATTCTACACTGTCAATTGCTTTGTCCAGTGTCACACCTGTAGTAATAGACGTGGAAAGAATCAGCACATTCTTACCTTCCACCATGATTTTCGCATTGTCACGGAAGATCATCTGACCGTTAATATCCTGCTCCGGAGAGGTGATATAGATCGTACCATGTGCATTCATACACATGATTCCGGATTTGGTCAGTTCCTGTGCAAGATATGCACCAATCACTTCACAGCCATTCAAGCAGATGATGGTATCCACAATCGTATTATGCGCATATCTGGATGCCAGAAGTCTTGCAGCTGCTTCTGCCTCATTCTGTCTTGCCCGCAGTGTAGTCATATCCACATAATGGGTAATATGGGAATGAGAAGTTACAAAGTGTCCCGGAATGACTTTCATGACAACCTTGCTGTCACCCGGCGAGTAAATTTTGAACATGCGATCTTCCATACCTGAGTCCCCCTTTTTTCCGGCATCTGTTTCAACCTTTTGTTGAAACTCCCCCTGCCGTCAGCTTATGGGAATATTGTACATAATTTTCTAATTTTTGGCAAGTTCTTTATGTATTTTTTAGTTAATTTCAGAAATGTACCGGCAAACGTGGGATTTCATCCACTCTTAAATATTTGCTGATACATGCCACTGCAAATTCATGGTCTGCCATATGGTCAAGACCGGATACGATAATACTTCCGATCACGCCCGCTCCCGCCACACGAATGGGGAATCCACCGCCGCATGCCACATATTCCTCATCATTCAATCCACGGTCCTTCAGCTCTTCCTGATTCATCTTCAAATCCATATACAGACGAAGGCTGCTCATCTCCATGGTCCGGACAGTATTGTGTTTTCTCTTCATCCAGATTTCATTACAATAATTGGTTCCTTTGAATCCATACTGGAACAGGGTATATCCATTGTTCAGACGGATACTGATGACTACCGGAAGGCCGTTATGTGCTGCCTCGGATACCATATAGCTTCCCAGTTCCCATGCATCTTTATTGGTAAAGTGCGGAAACTGAAGAATCTCTTCCTGCATGCTTAAAATTCTGATTGTCTCTTCCAACATCATATCGAATCTTCCTCCTTTATATTCTCCCGTAAGATAGCTCTATTATAACACTTTTTCCGATTATTTTACATCCTGTTGCTGCAATTTCTGTAAAATCCAGTCTGACCAGTCTGCATAATACTTTCCAAGTACATGCGCCCCGTCCGCAGAGAGATCTGCATTCAGATTTCCATTTTCATCATCAAACAGCTCATTGACATCCAGCCATCCCAGATTTTTTTCTTCCGCAAGCTGATGAATGGCATCATTCATCTCGTTAATATTTTCATTATTGAAAATAGCATCGCCTTCAG
The DNA here is from genome assembly GCF_057604405.1 of Hominiventricola sp. Taxonomy (NCBI): domain Bacteria; kingdom Bacillati; phylum Bacillota; class Clostridia; order Lachnospirales; family Lachnospiraceae; genus Hominiventricola; species Hominiventricola sp. The sequence continues at coordinate 16,875 of NZ_DBLYVB010000011.1, read as the reverse complement.
ATTTTTCTTCTGTCATATGAAGGTTGGCCTCCAACACCAGACAGGCATCCGGCTGAAGCTTCTGGATCTGATTCACCAGCTCTCCGTATTTCCGGATGGCTGCCTGCCGGTCATAACCCAGTTCATTGATCCCCAACATCACCAGAATGAGTTTATACTGCCGCTTGCTTAGAAGCTCCTCCAGCGTATATTGAGTTTCATCCTCTCCCGCCACCCGCAGCTTCTTCGTCATGGCCGTGTAGGCACTCAACCCGGAATCGGCAAATACATCCGCATTTCCCAGATGCCCATATTCCGAAAGACCATCTGTCCTGGAATCTCCGATAAATAAGACATCATCAAAGGAATTATCAATCTCCGGGAAGGAGGGGTTGTCAGGTTCTGTTTCTTCCTCCTGCGGCTCTTCTTCTGATTCAGCAGGCTCCTGACTCGTGATATTTTCTTCCGTCGTCTGCGGCGAAAATTCATCAACCGTATTCTCTGCCTCATCGACCGTGTTCCGATCATGCTGCCATTTCTGTACACGCATATCCATTTTCCATCCCGCTGCCAACAACAGACTGACCAGCAAAAGAATGGTATACCAGTTTCGTTTTTTCATCCCTATCCCCTAAAATGAGAAGTACAAAAAAGGATCATCCTGTCCCATATGGATGCAGTAAATGCTGAACCAGAACAGCATCAGCAATACCACTGCTGAAATCAGGCTCCCTTTGTATTTTTCATAGATTTTCCGCGGCCATGGTGTTATGAAAATAAGTCCTGCCAGCAATGGCCACACATACATCTGACCATATTTCAAATAATCCCCGGCGTACCAGGTGTAAGCACCCGGTACATTAAAAAACGGGAACAATCGTTCCAGATACACTACGATATTCCGAATTTCTGCCACTGCAAAAGGCAGCCAGGACAGCGGAATCAATATCATCATATAAAGATGTCCCAACCATGGATACCGATTCAATATTTTTAAATAAAGAAATTTTTCTGCCGCAATCATAACAAACAGACAGCCGCCCCACAAAAGGAAATTCCATCCTGCCCCATGCCAGATACCCGTGAGCAGCCATACGACCAGAAGGTTTCTTAACAGTTTCCAACGGGAGCATCTGCTTCCTCCCAGCGGGATATAGACGTAATCCCGGAACCAGCTTCCCAGGGTCATGTGCCATCTGCGCCAGAACTCCGTCATCGAACACGCCATATAGGGATAATGAAAGTTTTCCGGCAGATGGAAGCCAAGCAGCCTTCCAAGTCCCACTGCCATGAGAGAATAGCCATAGAAATCAAAATAAATCTGAAATGTAAATGCGATCAATCCCAGCCAGGCAAAGGGTGTGGAGATGCTTTCGTAACCGATCGTTCCCACTTTCTGCCACAGACCGGACAGCTGGTTGGCCAGCAGCACCTTCATGGCAAGCCCGATGGTCAGCTCCCGTAAGGCTTCCTCCACATCTGAGACTGTTACCCGCCGCGCCCCCAGATCTGTTTCCGTATCCTTCCATCGAAGAATCGGCCCGGAGCTCATATGCGGCCACATGGATGCCCATGTTCCAAAATGAAGGAACGAAGGAAATACCCGGATTTCTCTTCGATAGAGATCAACCAGCCATCCAATCATCTGGAAAGTATAAAAACTGATTCCCAGGGGAAGAAGCAGCCCACGCCCGGTAAAGAATCCACTATATTTAAATACCATCAGGGGACACAAGTTAAAAAGAACACCGGCAAAGAGCCGCTGCTTTCGGTGTTTCTCATCTGCTGCCTGGACCATCCAGGCACCCAGATACCAGTTGAGAAGCAAAGATATAAGAAATAAAATCAGATACACCGGAGTCTTTCTTACTCCGTAAAAGTAAAATGCAAGGCTGCCTGCAAACAACACCAGGTTTTTCCATTTTGCAGGGCATACCATATATACCACCAAAAAACAAGGTAAAAAGCGGAATAAAAATGTAAAGCTTGAAAATACCACGATTGTCTCTCCTGCTCTTTCCAGTTACTAAAGGAGAAGCTCTTATTCAACCGGAACTTCTCCTTAGTCACATTATAGGAAACGGGCGGATTCTTTGTCAATATGGGTCGAATCACTTTCAGAATTCTTCAGAATATATCGCTTTACACCTGTACCTTCAGCACGATACCACTGCCTTCAAACGCCACCGTCTTCTTTCCGGCCGGGACGAAGAAGCAGTCTGCGGGGCGGTAAGGAATCTCTTCTTCTCCGCACCGGATCGTACCGGTCCCTTCCAGCACCACGAAAGCCCGGAAGCTGGAATCATCGAGATTAAAGGAATTCTCTTCAGCCAGATCATACCGTTCCACGGAGAAATATTTACACTCCATGGTTTTTGCTGCTTCCATATCCTTCTTATGGAAATTCACCACATCCATGGCTTTGTCCACATGAAGTTCCCGGAGTTCTCCATATTTATCGCGGCGTTTATAATCATACAGACGGTAGGTCACATTAGAACTTTGCTGGATTTCGCAGATCAGCACTCCCGGTCCGATCGCATGGACGGTTCCCGTCTCAATAAAATAACTCTCACCCTTCCGTACCGGAATCTTGTTCAGAATCTCGGGCAAAGTGCCGTCCTCGATCCGCTGCCGTACCTCTTCCTCGTCTGTGTCTTTGGAAAATCCACAGTAGAGATAGGAGTCCGGCTCGCAGTCCACTACATACCAAAGTTCATTTTTGCCGTATTCGTCTTCTTTCTGAAGCGCGTAATCATCCCCCGGATGCACCTGAATGGACAGGCACTGATGGGAGTCGATAAACTTGATCAGCAACGGAAACCGCTCATAGGGTTCACATTTCCAGCCCAGGATACCGCGGCCAAACCGGTCAATATATTCGCCCAGCATGAGTCCTTTACTTTTTCCCGTGGCAACTACGCTCTGACCTGCCTTATGAGTAGACAACTCCCAACTCTCCGCAATCACATCATAATTGCATTTCTTACCGTAGACGTCGCGCAGGCGGGTTCCTCCCCACAGGTTGTCCTTGAATGCCGGTTCCAGACGAACCAGTTCATCACAATCCGTTTTCACCATTGGCTGACCAGCCAGACGGGTCAGATCCGTACCGTGACCATACTCCAGCTCGCCCACACTGACCTCGATAATCACCAGATCCTCTGCAGAACGGTTGGCAATCTGATGTGCCGTGCCCATGGGAACGAAAATATTTCCTCCAGGACCGTATTCCTTCAGTTCCTCTCCCAACAAAATGGAAGCCGTACCGCTGACCACAGTCCAGTGTTCCGTTCTTAACTTGTGCACATGACGGGACAGTTCTTTTCCCGGGAAAATGGTGATCTTCTTCACTCTGCAGGAAGTACCATAGTGAAGCGTTTCCTTGATTCCCCACGCCGTGTAGTATACTGTGCCTTCATCAAAATAAGCCTGCTGCTCTTCATAGTTATCACGTATGATATTTTTGATCTGATCGGTCTCATTTTTTCTGGAAATATAGACTGCATCCGCCGTGTTGACGACGATCACATCAGAAAGTCCGTTGGCTACCACCAGCTGATGGGATGCCTCGTTAAGCACGGAGACATTTTCACACTCATTCTGGATGACCTTACCGGAGTCCTCGCCGTGATAGTAGTCTGCCAGAGACTCCAGTGTCATAATGCGTCGCCAGTTAAATTCTCCTGTGAGCAGCTGCACCTTTTCTGATACACTTGTCACAGCTCGGCCAATACTCACCGGCTCAATCTCTTCCACCAGTGTTTTAGGAATCTGCACATTTCTTCCGTAAGTATCCAGACGATCCACGCATTCCCGGATCTGGGCATAAAGCATGGGACTTTTACGGGAAAGCTCATGAAGATAATCACCACCGTTAAAAAGCAGGATTCCTGTATCATATTCCCAGGATTCCCCTTCCGGGATCTGCTCTGACACTTCACTATGATGGAACTCCGTATGTCCATTTATCTGCCGGAAATAACCATATCCCGGTTCAAACCGGTCTGCCGTCACGCCGATGCTTACCAGTTTTCCCTGTGGAATATAGCTTTTCGCTCTGGCAATGGCACCTTTATAATCACCGCCTTCAATAATGTGATCTGTCGATACTACCAGATAATCTTCGGAACGGTTATCGCAAAGGCAGGCAATGGCAACAGCCGGAGCTGTTTTCTTGCCTTCTTCCTCATAGAAACACCGATATCGAAGGCCCTGAAAAACCTGTAACTGGCCTTCCACAATATTGGCATAGCGATCAGAGGTAATAATATAAAATTCTTCACAGAACGGGATGTTCCGGGCGATGGTTTCCTGGAATAAAGAACGGTTTTCCTTAATATGGATAAACTGTTTGGGATAATTTTTGCGGGAGAGGGGCCATAACCGGTCCCCACTCCCGCCTGCCAATACAATACATTTCATAAAAATACATTCTCCACAATGGCAGATAGATTATTTCACCAGCTCTGTCATAGCATCTTTCAGGCTTTCCAGTGCTGCCTCTGCATGGGCAATGCTGTCTTCCTTCACGCCCATATAAAATTTCACTTTCGGCTCTGTTCCGGACGGACGCACGCAGCACCATGCATCACGATCCAGTTCGTAATAAAGCACATTTGATTTCGGAAGCCCTGTCTCCGTCACCTTGCCGGTCTCCATATCAAGTCTGGTGTCAGCGTCATAGTCACGGACAGCCAGCACTTTGTGGGTTCCAATCTCTTTCGGTGGATTAGCGCGCATATCAGAAAGAATCTTCTGAATCTTCTCTGCTCCATCCACACCCTTCATGGTGATAGATACCAGTGTCTCTTTATAATAGCCATATTTCTCATAGATCTTCAGCATCTGATCCCAGAGTGTCAGGCCTTTTTCTTTATAATAAGCAGCAGCTTCGCAGAGGGCCATCACAGCGACTACTGCGTCTTTATCTCTTGCATGGGTTCCTACCAGGCAGCCATAGCTTTCCTCATAACCAAACAGGAAGGTATGCTCATGATTCTGCTCAAAGAATTTGATCTGCTCACCAATATATTTGAATCCGGTCAGCACTTCGATCACATCCACATCATATGCTTTTCCAATTGCTTCTGCCATGTTGGAAGATACGATCGTGGTTACCAGTGCACCGTCTTTTGGCAGACGTCCCTGTTCCTTACGGACACTCAGTTCATATTCTGCAATGAGCAGACCGGACATATTTCCGGTAAATGGCATATAACTGCCCGTCTTTGAATCCTTTGCATAGACGCCAAGGCGGTCTGCATCCGGATCCGTAGCCAGTACCAGATCTGCATCCGTCTTTTCTGCCAGATCCAGAGCCAGCTTAAAGGCATTGGGATCTTCCGGGTTCGGATAAGAAACCGTCGGGAACGCACCATCCGGAAGTTCCTGCTCCGGCACTACCTGTACCTGGGTAAATCCAAGCTTCTTTAACACTCGGCGAACCGGAAGATTTCCGGTACCATGAAGGGGAGTATAAACAATCTTCAGGCTGTCTGCCATACGTTTGATGGCTTCCGGACTTAATACCAGTTTCTTTAACTCTTCCATATAGCGGTCGTCGATCTCCTGACCGATCACATGAAACAGTCCCTTCTTTTCTGCTTCTGCCCGATCCATCATCTGAATAGAGGCAAAATCCGTCACCGCATTCACTTCTGCAATGATTTCTTTATCTTTTGGAGCAGTGATCTGTGCACCGTCCTCCCAGTATACTTTGTATCCATTGTATTCCGGCGGATTATGGCTTGCAGTTACCACAATACCCGCAATACAGCCAAGCTCTCTCAATGCAAAAGAAAGTTCCGGTGTCGGACGCAGAGTTTCAAAACGATAGGTTTTGATGCCATTGGCATTAAGACACAAAGCTGCTTTCTCAGAAAACTCGGTGGACATATGGCGGGAATCAAATGCAATCGCTACACCTTTCTCTTCTCCGCCCTGTTTTTTGATGTAATTTGCCAGTCCCTGAGTTGCTTTTGTCACAGTATATACATTCATCCGATTGGTTCCGGCCCCGATCACGCCTCGAAGTCCACCGGTTCCGAAAGAAAGATCCTTATAAAAACGATCCTCGATTTCTTTCTCATCTCCGGCAATGGCCTGAAGCTCTGCTTTCGTTTCCTTATCAAAAATCGGGTCTGTACACCACTGCTCATATTTTGATTGATAATCCATCATACTTCTCTCCTATGCAATTCTTTCCCAAAAGCCCGTTTACAGAAGGTCCGTTCTTCCCTGCTCATTTAAGGTATCTACAACCTTCTTCACATCCTGCACACGGTTCTTGTCACATACAAGAATCGCATCCTCGGTCTCCACAACAACCAGATTATCCACACCGATAGTCGCGATCATCTTCCCACTGGAGAAAGAAATGGTATTGGTCGTATCAATATTCACATGATCTCCCACCAGGATATTTCCTTCCGCATCCTCGTCATAAATGACCTTCATCATATCCCAGCTGCCCACATCATTCCAGCCAAAATCACCGGACAGTACCAGCACGTCATCAGAACGCTCCAGAATACCATAATCAATAGAAATCTTTGGAATTACCGGATACACTTCCTGGATCACGCGATCTTCATCCGAAGTCTTCATGGCATCACCAATTGTCGTCAGGCAGGCATAAATATCCGGAAGAAGTTCCGCAAATTTTTCCAGAATAGTGGATGCTTTCCATACGAACATACCGCTGTTCCAGGCATAGTTTCCGCTCTCCACATAGGCCTTTGCCGTCTCATAATCTGGTTTTTCCTTAAATTCCTCTACCTTGCGGGCAATCGCATTCTCATTTTTATCAAATTTGATATAACCATATCCGGTAGACGGGAAGGTAGGCGCAATACCGATCGTAATCAGCTTGTCCTGCTCCTCTGCCGCCTGAACAGCCTGATTGAGAATTTTTGTAAATTCTGGTTCATTTTTTATGAAATGATCGGACGGGAAGATACACATGATACCATCACCATATTTTTTCACGATCTCCATCGCTGCATAACCGATGCAGGCTGCCGTATTTCTCGCAGACGGCTCGGCCAGAATGTGGTCTTTCGCAATTCTGCCATCCACACACACCAGCATTTTGTCTGCCTGTTTTTCGTTGGTGACGATGAAAATATCTTCCTTTTCTACCGTGCCGTGCAGACGATCGATGGTCTCATTAATCATCCGGTCCTTACCGCTTAAATTCAGCATTTGTTTCGGCATTGCCTGACGGCTTAAGGGCCAGAAACGGGTTCCCCCGCCTCCGGCCATAATTACTCCATATCGTTTCATGGACTGTCTCCTATCGCTCTGCTCTCATGGGATTATGAAGGAAATCTTCGTAAGTCAGACGGATTCCCTCTTCCAGTTCAGTCTTATAATGGAAGCCAAGGCCCTCCAGTTTGGATACATCGAGAAGCTTTCTCGGTGTTCCGTCCGGTTTGGTCGGATCCCATTTGATCTCTCCGGTGTAGCCAACCACTTTTGCTACCAGCTCGGTCAGCTCTTTGATGGTCAATTCTTTGCCGGTACCCATATTGACAGTCTCATTACCACTGTAGTTATTCATCAGGAATACACAGCCGTCTGCCAGATCATCTACATACAGGAACTCACGGAGCGGTGAACCGGTACCCCAACAGGTAACCTCCGTAAGACCCTGCTCTTTTGCCTCATGAAAACGGCGGATCAGTGCCGGAAGCACATGGCTGTGGGTCGGATGATAGTTATCATTCGGTCCATACAGGTTGGTCGGCATACAGCTGATATAGTCGGTTCCGTACTGACGGTTCAGAAACTCGCAGTATTTCAGGCCGCTGATCTTTGCCAGAGCATAAGCTTCATTGGTCTTCTCCAGTTCAGACGTCAGAAGACAGTTCTCCTTCATCGGCTGCGGTGCCATACGCGGATAAATGCAGCTTGAACCAAGGAACAGAAGCTTTTTACAGTTATTTTTCCATGCTTCGTGGATTACATTCATTTCCAGAATCATATTGTCATACATGAAATCAGCCAGAGCCTCGCTGTTGGCAACAATGCCGCCTACTTTTGCAGCTGCCAGCAATACATAATCCGGCTTCTCCTCTGCAAAGAATTTCTCCACCTGGTCCTGACGGGTCAGATCCAGTTCCTTGTGGGTTCTGGTGATAATGTTATGATATCCGTTTCTCTCCAGAGAACGTACAATGGCAGAGCCAACCATTCCTCTGTGGCCTGCTACATAGATTTTTCCTTCTTTGTTCATCATGCGTTTGTTACTCCTTTCAGTGCTGCTTCTCTCTTTGCACGTGCAAGGTCATGTTCTACCATGATCTTTACCAGTTCTTCATAAGTTGTTTTCTGCGGATTCCATCCAAGTACAGTCTTCGCCTTGGTCGGATCGCCCCACAGATTGTCTACGTCAGTCGGACGGAACCATGCTTTGTTGACACATACCAGCATCTTGCCAGTTGCTTTGTCATAGCCCTTCTCATCGATGCCGGTGCCTTCCCAACGAAGGTCAATGCCGACTGCCTTGAATGCTTTCTCAGTGAAATCACGAACCGTATGCTGCTCACCGGTAGCGATAACAAAATCTTCCGGAGTCTCATGCTGCAGCATCATCCACATACACTCTACGTAGTCTTTTGCATATCCCCAGTCTCTTAAAGAGTCCATATTTCCCAGCTCCAGGTGATCCTGCAGACCGCATGCAATACGTCCTGCTGCCAGTGTGATCTTTCTGGTAACGAAGGTCTCACCACGGCGCTCAGACTCATGATTAAAGAGAATGCCGTTTACTGCGAACATACCGTATGCTTCTCTGTACTCCTTGACAATCCAGAAACCATACTGTTTTGCCACTGCGTAGGGGCTGTAGGGATGGAACGGGGTGGTCTCACGCTGCGGAACTTCCTCTACCTTTCCGAAAAGCTCGGAAGTAGATGCCTGATAGACTCTGGTTTTCTTGGTCAGGCCGCAGATCTTCACTGCTTCCAGAATACGAAGCACGCCCAGTGCGTCCACATCTCCGGAATATTCCGGTGCGTCAAAACTTACCTGTACATGGCTCTGTGCTGCCAGGTTGTAGATCTCATCCGGCTGTACCTCACCAACAATACGGATAATACTGGATGAATCGGAAAGATCTCCGTCGTGCAGCTTCACTGCATTCTTCTCCAGCAGATGATCAATTCTTCCGGTATTTGCAAGAGACGAACGGCGCACAATGCCGTGTACCTCATATCCTTTGTCCAGCAGAAACTCTGCCAGATAAGAGCCGTCCTGTCCGGTAATTCCTGTGATTAATGCCTTTTTACTCATATATTCCTCCTGAAAATAGTATTCCTTTACAAAAACTGTTCTATAGTATAAGATAGATAAATCAAGAAATCTACGCAAAAATTTGCGTAATAATAGTAAAATATTGCTCTATAGGAGATTTATCATGGAACGTGTTTCCCCACACATTCAAACTTGCCGCTACATTCATACTCCCAGTTCTTTTGCCCGCCAAAGCCTGCTCTATGTACAGGAGGCCGGACACTTAAAAAGCCGCGACCGGCATATCAGCCGTCGTTCTCATCTGGAATCCTATCTCTTCTTTATTGTATTATCAGGCAGCGGTACTGTCAGCATCCAGGACACTCATTTTGCCCTGCGTAGCGGTGATCATGTCTTTCTCGACTGTCGACAGCCTTATTTTCACGAAAGCAGTCAGGATGACCCATGGGAACTTCTCTGGGTACATTTTAACGGGACTGCCATGGACGGTTACTGGAAGTATTTCACCGGGCATCAGAAATCATCCATTTTCCATCCTGGTAATGCCTCGCCATTTCAATTACTGTTAGAAGAGCTTCTGACACTGGAAGAAACCCGCAGCAGCAACCGGGAGTTGCTGGAAAACGAACTACTGCACCGCCTTACCACCCAGCTTCTTCTCTGGCAGAAAGAAAAAGATACTGACGGACATACCGACAGTACCCTCTCTAAACTTCAGGAAATCCGTTCCTATCTGGACGAACATTATACAGAAAAACTCTCCCTTGACGAACTTGCCAACCGGTTCTATATTAGTAAATATCATATGTCACGTGAATTTAAAAAAAGCTTTGGTATCACCATGGGAAACTACCTGACTTCCCTGCGTATCACCAAAGCCAAAGAGATGCTCCGTTTCTCCGATCTTCAGATCGAAACCATCGCCAGAAATTGCGGCATCGAAGACAACAGTTACTTTAATAAAGTATTCCAGAAAGCGGAGGGGATTACCGCCCGGGAATATCGCCGAAAATGGAGGGGACAATAATGTCCAAGGATTCGTACAAGATCGATATGTGCAATGGCCCAGTTTTACCAAAGGTCATTGCATTTAGTTTACCCTTAATGCTGTCCAGCTGTCTTCAGCTTCTCTTTAATGCCGCCGATGTCATTGTAGTCGGCCGCTTTGCAGGAAGTTCTTCGCTGGCAGCCGTTGGTTCCACGACTACCATTATCAATCTGCTCACCAATCTGTTCATCGGATTTTCCATCGGCGCCAATGTCAATGTGGCCCGCACCATTGGAAATCAGGACGAGCAAGGTACACAGGACAACGTCCACACTGCCGTATCTGTCAGCCTGATCTCCGGTATCGCATTGGTCATCATCGGCGTCCTCACGGCCCGGCCGTTTCTGACATGGATGGGTACACCCGATGACGTTATCGGAAAAGCAACCCTTTACCTGACGATCATTTTCATCGGCATGCCATCCAACATGGCTTATAACTTTGGAAGTTCCATCCTGCGTGCCATGGGTGACACCAAGCGGCCGCTTTACTTTCTGTCCGCCGCCGGTGTGCTGAATATTATCCTAAACCTGATCTTTGTCATTCTGTTCCGCATGGACGTAGCCGGTGTGGCACTTGCAACTATTTTATCAGAAACCTTAAGTGCTGTTCTGATCCTCGGCTGCCTCTGTAAAACCAAAGGTTCCTGCCACTTAAATATCCGGAAGCTTTACATTCATCCAACACAGTTAAAGCGTATGCTGCGGATTGGTCTTCCTGCAGGTATCCAGGCTGCCCTGTTTTCCTTCTCCAATGTGTTGATTCAGTCATCCATCAACTCCTTTGGATCTGTAGTCATGGCAGGAAGCAGTGCGGCTGCCAGCATTGAAAACTTTGTCTACATCTCCATGAACGCTGTTCATCAGGCCATGGTAAGCTTTGTAAGCCAGAACAACGGTGCCGGAAAAGCAGAGCGGATCAATAAGATCCTCTTCTCCTGCCTCTTCCTTGTTACCATCGTCGGCATCGTCATGGGTGGCGGAGTCAATCTCCTGTCTGTGCCTCTCCTGTCCATCTATTCCTCTGACCCGGCTGTTATTGCCGCGGGGCAGACAAGATTATTCTGGATCAGCGCCCCATATTTCCTTTGCGGAGTCATGGAAGTCATCATGGGCGTCATGCGAGGTCTCGGCTATGCCATCACTCCTATGCTGGTGGCTCTCTCCGGTGCCTGCCTGTTCCGGATCATCTGGCTTCAGACTGTATTTGCCTGGCATCCGACCCAGGAAGTATTGTATCTTTCCTATGCCACCTCCTGGATTCTGACCTCGTTCATTCATCTGATGACCTATCTGTACGCAAGACGGCATCACCCATTGTTTGTAAAAAATAATCACTCCCGGCAGCTGAAATAGATCAGCTGCCTTTTTTCGCCCAGCTTTTCCAGAATCTTTCTGGCATTCTTATACTTCTTCGGATCCAGGTTCACAAAAGGATCATCAAGCACCACCGTCGGCTGATCTGCATCGCAGATGGCATCCACCAGTGCAAAGCGTTCCGCCAGCCGGAATAAATCCTGCCAACCAGTGCTGAAACATTCGGTATCCCGAAGGCTTCCTTCCTGCTGTACCTTCATCTTCAGATTGACATCCATGGCAACTGACGGTTCCCACTCCGGCACTAATTCTGACAGGTAGTCTTCCGTACCTTCTTTCAGACGATCCAGATATCTCGACAGCAGCTGGTTTTTGGCTGTCTCCAGGAATCCCAGCGTCTGTTCCAGACGGTCACAGGTGCGGACTGCATCTTCAATCTGTGCAGTCAACGCTGCATCCTGCTCTTCCAGCTCCGGCAATCTCACTGTTTCCTCTTCCAGCATGCGAATCCGGCTCTCTATTCGTCCGGTCTCCTGCTGGATTGCTTTTTCTGCTTCCCGGTTCTGCTGCAATCGTCTCTCCAGCTCTTCCTGGGAAATAAATTCCATCTCCGGCAGCGGTTCCGCTGCTTTGGGGTGATCATTTAAATAAGACTGACAAATTTCCTTCGCATCTCTCGAAGCATTTCTCCGGCTCTCGCACTCCGCTTTCAGCTGCTGATATTCCTGCGAACGCTTCCGTTCCTGCTGCCAGCAGGCTTCCAGTTCTTCCGGCGTCGCATCCTCCGATGTCTGGAATGTTTCGGTCAGTCGATGCCGAAGTTCCTTCATGGTCTGGTCCAGTTCCTCGTAAACTTCTGCATCCTGTTCTGCCTGTTCCTCATAATTTTCAAGTGCAACCTTTACCTTATGAAGTTCTCTTCCCTGTTTGCCCCATTTTCCGGTCTCCCGAAGCGCTTTTAAGAAGGAACCAATGATCAGTAAAGCCCCAAATACCAACGTTGCAGCTCCGGCCAGCATCGATGCTTTCTCACTGGAAAAGATCTCCGCATTAGCTACTGTCTTAGACAGCAGCACAAAAACTGCACCTGCTGCAGCTGTCCCAAATGCACCTGCCAGTCCCTGCTTTCTTCCTGCCACCAGCTCCTGACATTCCTCCAGCACTTCCTGCTGAGAACGCACTGACGCTTCACTGCGCTCCTTTTGCTGTGCCGCTGCTTCCCGTTTTTCTATGGTTGTCCGCAGTTCATAAATCTGGCTTCTCAAAAGATCCAGCAAGGTTTCATCAGCCGGAACGGTCTCATACTGTGCCAGTGCCACATTTGCTTTCTGCAGCACAGCTTCTGTCGCATCCGCTCTCTGTTTTAACTGTAGATACTGTTCCTGCTCATTTTTTTGAATATTCCGTTCCTGCAGCTTCCGTCCTGTCTTCTCCAGCTGCTCCGTTTTTTCATGAGCAAATTGTTCCTGACGTTTCTGCTCAATATGAGCTGTCCTCTCATTTTCCAGTTCTTTCATCCGGTTCATAAGTATCATCTGATCTTCCCGGACTGCTCTCTGATCATCCCGAAGCTTCGCAATCTGTCCCCGGTTGCCAGTCTTTCGAAAATATTTCATCCGGTCTTCCAGCAAACGCACCGCCTGCTCATAATTCTGCATGTCACCGGACTCTTCTTCCACATGGGTAAGTCTTGCATTAAGACTGTCATTGACCGCCACACCCAGATTCAGCTGTCCAAGATAGCAGGTTCTCTCCCATGCTGCCCGGTCAATATGAAATAACTCATCTCCCAGATGTTCCGAATAATCGGTACTTGGAAGCCCTGTTGCCAAATCATAAAGAGCAAATTTGTCTTCCCGTTCCTTCGTTCCGAAAAACCGCTCCATTCGATAAGATTTTCCATTCGCCTCAAATTCCATGCTGCCGCCATAAGCACCGCCCTGCCATGGCTTATATCTGCGCCGCTCATTTTCCAGCAAAGACCGCTTCGTGGTGACATCCATTCCATAAAGCATGGCTTTCAGAAATGCAGCCAGGGTAGATTTGCCCCAGCCATTTTCTCCGTTAATCACATTGAGTCCTTCTGAAAAATCCATCTGCATCTCATGCAGCTTTCCAAAATTTGAAATATGTATCTTCTTAATCTGCATGCTATTCCTCCCCATTCAACGCGCGGAGTCCCAGCCGCAATATTTCTTCTTTTTCCTCTTCCGACAGTTCAGATACCATCACCTGGCGCACAAACTCGCCTTTCAGAGACACATCATACTGATAATCCTCCGGCTGGATCAACAACCTTGTCTGATCCTTTACTTTCAGAAAATAATAAGCCTCTTTCAGCTTCGTTTCCATCCAGTCAACGTCTGGAGTCAGTTCCGGCAGTAACTCTCCCGTCAGCACCAGTTTTACCAGGTCCTTTTCCGGAATCTTTGCAAGCGCCTGCTCTGCTGCCGCAAACATCTTCTGCTCCGTCTGGCAGTCTGTCAGATCTGTTTCCACTTCGTGAAGTGTCCGGCATGCGCAGGGAACAAATTCTGATTGCACATGACCATCCTCAATCTCCAGCTTCACATATCCCTTCGGACCACATTCATCAAATCCTCGCCCTTCCAGACAGCCACTATAGCACCAGATGCCTCTGTCATCCAGTTGCTCCTGCTGGTATGAATGAATATGACCAAGTGCCAGATAATCAATTCCTTTATCCCGGAAATCCCGCAGCGCAATGCCATCCGCTCCTCCGCCGTATTCACTGGCCATTCCATGGAGCAGCACAAGATTTACCTTCTCCGCATCCAGCTCCAGTGTCTGTGGAAGCAATCCCACATTTTCTTCCGAAAGTTCCGCTCCGGTAATACAGATGCCATCCTGCTCATACGTCTTCCAGCTATTTCCAAACATACGCAGATTTTCCGGCAGTTCATTCTCACCAGTAAGCAGATCCTCCCGGTCATGATTTCCCTTCAGATAATAAAAATAAATCTGCGGATATTTCCGCATCGCATTCAGCACACAGTTCCGTGCCCGCACGGACACCTTGCCCGCATCAAATAAATCTCCACACAGTAAAATTGCTTCCACGCCGTCTTCTGCCGCCATGTCCACCATTTTTGTAAATGTATGCAAAAGCTCCATCCGCCGCTCCCGGGCTTTCTCCGGCGGCAGTCCGGATTCCATTCGGGAATCCAGATGCAGATCCGCACAATGTATCAGCTTCACTACTCCATATCCTCCTTCAGGATGTGTTCCAGAAGAGCCTGGCAGCCCTCCATCACATCCGTATATGTCTCATCAAAATTACCCGTATACCAAGGGTCCGCAATGTCCCCGCCCCGGTTCGTAAATTCCAGAAGTTTGTGAATCTTATGCTCCGGATCGCCGCCTGCAATGCGGTTCATATTGCGTATATTCCAGGTGTCCATACCGATCAGGTAATCATATTTCTCATAATCGGAACGCTTCATCTGTACCGCCCGATGATCCCCGCAGGGAATGCCAACCTCATATAATTTTGCCTGGGTGCCCCGGTGCGGCCGGTTGCCGATCTCCTCCGTGCTGGTGGCAGCGGAGTCGATGTAAAAACAATCACTCAGACCACGCTTGTCCACTAAATACTGCATGACGTACTGGGCCATGGTGCTGCGGCAAATATTGCCGTGGCAAACAAATAATATTTTTATCATGCCTTAAAAACTCCTTGAAAATATAGATTTTCCTTGATTTTACGCCACTTTCTACGATTTTCTGTGATAGATTGTTTTCTTCTTTTTCGTCGCATATCGTGGCATAAATTCGTATATCTTGTCATCCTGTTCTTCGCCTGACAGGATTACTTCTACATAGTCCTCATACCATGTAACTTTCCAACAACTACTGGTGATGCTTCCACCGTCATTGTGCAATTCAAAATCTGTTTGAGATATCTTATCTTTGCTTTCCATAAGGACTAATCGTCCACTTGCTGAACCAAATAGTATCATCTCCAATCCATTTTAATGTCCACGTATATCCAGTTCTTTCAATAGAGAATTTCCACTTCCCCATGAATATACAATATAATAACCGCTGTCCTCTATTTCTTCCGAAAATTGTAGTGCCTTATGTTCAATCACCTTAATGGACTGCCCTTCTTGAATTTCCACCAAATATTCCCACTCGTTGCTTCTGTAATCTGAATAATAAGTTTCCAATTCTTCCAAAGACAATTCACTCTTGATTAGAATTGCCCCGAAATATTGCATCCCATTTCCATTCCCCGTCAGCTTTCCTGTCTGTGATATAGCTTCTATCAATTCTGTCTGTTCTGGCAAAGGTGTTTCACACAACATTTTCTCTACATTATATGCACAGTAATTATTGTAAACAGGAACCGATACAAATGCTGCAAGTATCAAAACAATCAAGCATATCCCCGCTATTTTTATTTTTTTCATACTCTGCTTTCCTTTACCCAACTTTTATTCCCAACCGAACTAATTGTAACATGTTGGGAATAAAGTTGGGAATAAAAATAAAAAAACTTCAGATTTTCTTATAAGGTTTCTTCTTTTCCCTTTACCTTTTGTGGCATAGGCTTTTCTGTTTCTCCAGTAACAAAATGTCAATAGTTTTTTAATCACTTTTTCAAAAAAAGACAAAAAAATAGAACGCATAGTTTATTTCCATACGCTCTATCTAACATTTCATATTAAATTTTTGAATTCTACAAACTGGAATTTTTCGTTCTGTTTCTAAACAAAACAACCTGAAAAATAATCGTCTGAATTACTCTAAACCAAGTGTTATATATTGAGCTAATATTGCATTTATACTTTCTTTCTCTTCGGCTGTTACAGGTAAGTTCTGATTGTTCTCTTTATCATTGAAGGTTCCACATTCCGAATGATAATAATATGTCCTTTCATCAATTATAAGTTTGCAATCATTGGCACATTCGGTAGTCCCTTCTGTGTTCCAGGTGCCATTTTCAATAATGTCTGCGATTATTTTTACTTCTTCTTCGGTCAAATCATAAATTTTATCTTCCTCTGTACGAGTAATTATTCCACTTGTTACAGGTGCTTCACTGCCAGTTGCTTTATCACAAGCGACGAATGACAACATGCAAATTAATACCCCAAATAATACCAATACCCTTTTCATAGCAATCCCTCCTTAAATTCCGATTGAGATTTCACCTGTTTTATAAAGTGTACCCTTTGTCAAGGACACTATGACTTTTTCCTTTTCAGATTTCTATTTTATATTTGTTTGTTGTGTAGAGGCATCAAAGTG